>QNAI01000004.1 GCA_003641745.1 Verrucomicrobiota bacterium
ATCGACCGTGTCCCATGCCCCTGGACGCTGCCCGCGACTTCGTTCTATCGAGAGTCACGGTCAAGTTCAACCTCGACTGTCTTAAGGAGTACACCGTGATCGAGTTGGTATTTGAGTAGTCCAGGACTGTCCGGGGATGTATGGAGTTCTGGTCCCGATGCTCCATACCGGATAGAGCAATGGAGGTAGGGTGCATCTGATTCCAGATACGGATGAGAGCCCCGCTCCGCCCTTGACGGCTTGGTCGTTTCTGGATGAGATCGCGCTCAGGAAACTATTATGAGCTTTCTCGATATCTTTGCGTTGATCGTCATGGCGATACTGCTCGCCGTCAGCATCTGGCTGGTCGTCTTGCTCGGCTCCATGCCCGGGGCGATCGCCCTGAAGCGCGGGCATCCGCAGGCCGAGGCCATCAAGGCATTGGGCTGGATAGGCATCATCACGCTGGGCGTCAGCTGGTTTGTCGCCATCGTCTGGGCCTATTCGATCCCCAAGGGCAAGGGACCGGACGACCTCGCTCTGGAGGGCAGAATCAAGGCCCTGGAGAGTCAGCTTGAACAATTGCAGGGAAAGGAGGACCGATCATGATTGCCCTGCTTTCAATTATCTACGGATCGTTCTACCTGTTGTTTTTCAAGAAGCTCAAACTCTTCCGGGAAAGCACGCGCAATATTTCCATCTTTGTGGGCATCGGTATCGTGGCGATCGGAGCCATCGTCTTCGCTTGGTGGACGTTTGCCCCGACCTCGATCGACGGCCGGGTGTTCCGTTACGTCATACCCATCGTGCCCAACGTAAAAGGCCAGGTGGTCGAAGTTCCAGTCGAACCTCTGGTCCCGATCAGGAAAGGGGACATTCTGTACAAGATCGACCCCACCCCGTATCAGTTTTCGGTGGATCAACTCATGGCATCCATCGACCAGGCCAAGGCGCAAAGACGCCTGGCTGAGATCGAGGTGGAACGAACCACCGAGCTGGTGAAGGCCTCAGCCGGCGCCCAATCCCAACTGGATCGCTGGAAAGCGGAGCTGGATGCCGCCGATGCGACAATCGCCAGTTTGGAGGCGCAACTTGGCAATGCCCAATGGCAACTCGATGAGACCGTGGTTCGGGCGCCGCACGATGGTCGCGTGGTCAACCTGCAACTGCAGCCCGGCAACTACGTCACCACCATGCCGATGGCCGCGGCGATGGCTTTCGAGTCGGATAAAACACACGAAGTTATTGCCAGCTTCAGTCAGAGCGCCATCAGGTGGATCAATATCGGTGATGCCGTCGAAATGGTGTTCGCTGTGAAGCCCGGCACGGTTTTCACCGGAAAGGTCACGCATATCGTAAGAGCGTCGGGCTCGGCCCAGCTGTACGCCTCCGGGACCATCCCCACCTTTACCGGCGCGCCAGCCGCAACCCGTTGGGTCGTCCGGGTGGCGTTCGATGATCCCGAAGCGGCAGTGGACCTTCCACAGAGCGCCACCGCCACCAATCTCGCCGTTTACACGCAGAAAGGAAAGCCGGTTCACGTGATCAGCAAGGTGGTCATTCGAATGTCCGCCTGGACCTCGTACCTGACCTCTCCCTAGAGAAGCCATGAACGCGGATAACGTGAAAAGACTCTGCGCGATTCCGGCGGCGGCGCTGTTCGGAATGCTCCTGCTGTCCAGTTGCACCACCGTGGGGCCGGATTTTGAAGAACCGGAAGCTCCCGTAGCGGAGGATTGGTTGGAGTCCGACGATGCCAGGGTCAACACCTCCACCACGACTTACCGGGATTGGTGGGATGTCTTTCATGACCCGGTCCTGTCGAAGCTGATCGAGACCGCCTACCAGCAAAACCTCACTCTCCAGATCGCGGGCCTGCGCATCATGGAAGCGAGAGCACAACTGGGTTTCGCCACCGGCCTGCAATACCCTCAATCCCAAAGTGTCAACGCCAGTTACGTCGTGAGCAAGAGCAGCCGCAACGCACCACCGCTGGCCAATCTTCCGGATGATATCAGGGAATCCGCGAGCCAGAGCGTCGACTTCTGGGGTGTCAGTTTTGACGCTGCCTGGGAAGCGGACGTGTGGGGCAAATTCCAGCGCGGAATGGAAGCAGCCGATGCCAACCTCGCCGCCAGAACACTCGACTACGATTCGGTGCTGGTCATGCTGAGCGGGGATGTGGCAGCGCTTTACACCACGATTCGCACTTTTGGTGAGCGCCTCTCCTACGCCCGTGAAAACGTCGGCCTGCAGCAGGAATCTCTGGACCTCGCGGAGACGCGATATCAACTGGGAGCGACCTCGGAACTGGATGTCGAGCAGGCCAAGGCACTGCTGTACAACACCGAAGCTCTGATCCCCATTTTGGAACTGGGCCTGAGCCGGACGAAGAATGTCTTGAGTCAGCTATTGGGGTTGCCACCCAGCGATCTGGAATACCTGTTGGGAGGCACCGGAGGCATTCCGGCGGCACCCCCCACTGTGGCTGTGGGTATCCCCGCAGACCTGATCCGGCGGCGGCCGGATGTGCGCGCCGCGGAGATGGCCGCGGCGGCCCAGAGCGCGGCTATCGGGATCAACCAGGCAGACCTCTACCCGCATTTCGGTCTGGCCGGTTCCATCGGTCTGGCCGGAGACACCTTCGCGGATCAATTCGCATCCGGCAGCGGTACCGGCTTCTTTACCCCGTTCGTCAAGTGGGACATTTTCAACTACGGACGCATCCGCAACAACGTCCGCATCCAGGATGCACGGTTCGAGCAACTCGTCGTCGCCTACCAGAACACGGCCCTGGCCGCGGCCAGGGAAGTCCAAGACGGGCTGCAGGGCTTTCTGCGGACTCGGGAACAGGTAGGCTTTCTCACGGAAGCCGTTGGCGCCTCGGACCGGGCCGCTCAGCTCGCCCTGGTCCAGTACCAGCAAGGAGCGACCGACTATACCCGGGTGTTGAACACACAGACCTCTCTGCTGCAGCAGCAGGATGCCCTCACCGAGGCGCGGGGCCAGGTGGTCTCCAACCTGGTGGCAACCTACAAAGCGCTCGGGGGCGGTTGGCAGATTCGGGAAGGCCACGACTTCATCAAGTCGACCACGGCGGAGAGCATGGCCGCGCGAACAAACTGGGGCGAAATGCTGGCCGCACCATCCGAGACGCCGGAAGCCCCACCTGAGCCTTAGAGGCTGTCTTAAAAGTGATGAAAACTGTCGTTTGGCCAGAAAAGGCCTCGCCGCAAGGCACATCCTAAATGGGGTATCCCCATAGGGCTATCCCTTTCGGATGGAACGCCGCGCCGTGGTCGTTTCTGTCCAAACCCTTCGGGCAGAGTTGCTTTAGGTCGTGGCCGGCGTTGGGCACGAGGACCAAGGCCTTTGGGCCTGGGCGCCTCGCGCCTGCCTTGCCCAGCACCCCAAATCAATCTCTGCGACATGCTTCAGCACTTTTAAGACAGCCTCTTAAGGGCACCCTGATTGATTCGAGGCGGACCGGCCCAAGCGGAAGAGCTGGTAACCGTCCCCACCGGGCGGTTCAGTACCGGTAGTCGCGCGCCGTGTGATAGAGCGCCAGAACATTCTCGATCGGAACGTCCGGCTGAACGGAGTTGGAGGCGGCGACGATGTAACCTCCATCCGATCCCAGGATATTGATCCGTTTCAGAACTTCCCGCTCAACTTCATCCGGGGTTCCGAAGGGCAGCAGTTTCTGGGTGTCCACTCCGCCATAGAATGAGATTCTTCCCCTGAACAGCCTGATCAGGTTCTCCGGGTCCATTCCCGGAGTGTCCGGTTGAATCGGATCCAGAAGATCCAGACCCATCTCGATCAGGTCCTCGATGATCGGGACGACCGATCCGTCCGTATGATAGCGGGTTTTGAGTCCCATCTGCCTGAAGGGCTCAATCAGGTCTCTCTGAAACGGGCTTATCCATTCCCGCCAGAGCTCCGGCGAAAACATCATCCCGGTCTGCATGCCCACGTCGCCGGCACTCCAGACTATGTCAATCTCCCCTTCCGACTCCTCCAAAGCCCGCATGGTGATCTCTTTGCACAGCGCCGTGACCCGGCCAAGAATCGCCTCAACCATCTCCGGTTGCTCGATCAGATCCGCCAGGAATTTTTCCAGCCCCCGCATGGCCCAGCCAATCTCAAGAAAAGATCCCATGGAAAATACGATCGCCTTCGGTTCCTCTTGATTGAAGTTCCCAATGGCGTCCCGCACATGGGCGACCGACAACCAGTCGACCGTCGGCCAATCGTACTCCTCGATATCCCTTACGGTTTCAGCCTGTGCCAGGGGATGCACCACCGGATCGTGGTAACGACACCAATCGTTGCCCACGGACCTCCATCCGATGCCCCACATGTCCGTGCCGCCCGTACTGTAACCGAACGCTCCGGAGAAGGTATCCGGACCGACATAGCGGGCCGAAACATAGCGCATGTCCGCTCCGAAATAACGAAGCAGATCCTCACCCGACTCCAAGCCAAGATGCCTGAGCAACCCCGAGGTCGTCTCCTCTGTTCCGAAGTAATTCAGGGGCGGCCGATCGGGACGTCGATGGCTCAGGGCACACATCACCCGCTCTCGTGAAGTCATTGCTCTGATTTGCTTCTTGATTGCCGCTCAAGTCAAGGGCTCCGGGCCACTTCGGCCGAAGAGGTACTCACCGCCAATCTTCGAACGGCAACCAGGAAGAGAACCGCTCGTATTCCTCCGCGATCTTTTCCGGGACGGCTTTCCCTGCATGAATGAAATGCCGGTAGGCCAGGCGAAGCTTCCCGCCCTTCTTCAGATCGAGGGGTTCATCCCTGAGAACTGAGGCATTCAGGCCGTGCATATAGTGTTCGGTCCAGGTCACCCAGGGCGTCGGGTGCCGGAGATTCGACGGGTGATCCATGAGCGTGAGTCCGCCCCAATGCTGGAAATTGTGCCGGTCCGGAATGCCGTCCAGCCACCAGCTGTAGTCTGTCCACCGCGCCCGGGTACGATGGGAATCCAGCCAAGCGGTCTCACCCTCGCTGTTGAGCAACTCCGGCTCGACCGTGCGCACGAAGCGGACCGTCATGCCGCCATAGCCTCCCCATTCGACATGCCGATCGAGGTGGACATCCACCAGGGGGGTGAAGACGAATTCCCAATCGATGACCCGCCGTCTGCCTTGATCCCGCTGGGTGTAGGTGACCCGTCGTTCGTCCCGGATGAGCGGTTCCCCCTCCGGCGTAATCCACTCGATCACATTGGTGAGACGGGCACGATCTTCCTGCGGATCCTCAATCGTCATGGAGACATTTCGAGTCGTCGCCCATGGATGACCGCTCCCCTCCTGGTCCCAGGCATTGAGCCCGTTGATGTATTTCCAGGAGAAGTACATTCCGTAATGCCACGGATGATCACCCGGATTGACCATGGTCACCGGATGCCCGCCCGGCAGATTGACCGGATGGCAATAGGGATAGAGATCGACCTCGCCATAGCGATAGGTGAACAGGGGTTCCCTGCCGTCGCGAACCGTGACGGAACGGTTGAACTCGTGGGTGATTCGAAGTTTCGAACTCATCTGTTGCGGTGGTTGACGGTGGTTCTACAGGACCGCCCATACCATCGAGTGCCCGGCCAGGATCAAGATTCCAAAACACGAAGAGCGGTTGACGCAACCCTCTCCAATCCGGAGGATGTCCTCAACCAATTTCCCATGGTCCTTTACCTCATGCGCCACGCTCACGCCGTCAGTGAGCAGGAAGATCTCAGTCGCCCCCTCAGCGGCCGGGGACGCAGGCAGGCGCACGCGATGGGCAAACACTTCCAAACCCGCGACCTCATCGAGGCATCAAAGATCTGGCACAGCCCCCTGGAACGGGCGCGCGAAACCGCCGACCTTTTCAATGGATACGCCGAGTTGGGCGCATTCTGCCGTGGAGTGGACGGTCTCCTTCCTTTCGACGATGTCAGGGGTCTTGCCAGACGGCTTTCGGGATTCAACTACCCCCTGATGGTGGTCGGTCACGAACCCCATCTCGGACGCCTGGTTTCGCTCCTCGTTTCGGGCACGGTTGATCAGGATGTTATCGACTTCAAGAAAGGCGGGATCTGCAGTCTGAGACGCATCGAAACCCGCTCACTGGCCCGGCTCTGGAGCATCAATTGGTACCTGACACCAAAGGCCGTTGCCCACCCCGAAGGGGATTCGGGGCCGAAAGGCTGACCGGTCGACCGCGCCATGCGTCTCTTTCTCACGGGAGCATCCGGCCTGGTTGGATCCAATATTCTGCCGGTCGCCCTACGCCGCGGACACGAAGTCATCGCGGTCAGGGGATCGTGGCAGGGCGAGATTCCCGGCGCCACCCAAGTGATCCAGGTGGACCTTTCGGACCCTCACGCGGTCCAATCCTCCATCCTCGAGGCATTCCCCGATGCAATCATAAACGCGGCCGGCGTAACCGAACCTTTTCTCTGCGATCGCGATCCCAAGGGCTCCGCCTCGATCAATGTCGATCTTCCCAAAATACTGGCCCGGATCGCCCACCACCTGAGCGCACGACTGGTTCACCTGTCCAGCGAACAGATCTTCGATGGCAACTCGGCCCCCTATGAACGGGATCACACGCCTTCGCCCTCGAATCTCTATGGGCATCAGAAAGCGGAATCCGAGCAACGGGTACATTCGGGCGCACCGGAACATGCGGTCACCCTCCGCCTGCCCCTGCTCAACGGCAATTCTCCGGGCGGTACCCGCAGCCTGCACGAACGACTGTTCGGTCTCTGGGCCTCCGGCCAACCGGCTCGGCTCTTTCGCGACGAGATCCGGCAACCATGCGGGGCTGACAATGCGGCGGAGGTGGTTATCGAGATGTGTGAGCGCCCGGACCTCACGGGGATATTCAACTGGGCCGGCTCCGAAGCTCTTTCCCGCCTTGAAATGGGTCGCCGAATTCTCGATCGGTTCGGACTCCCGGACGATCTGGTCATCGGTCTGGCCCAGAGGGAGATTCCGGGCGGGAAGGACCGCCCCCCCGATCTGTCACTCGATCTCGCCGGCCTGGCCGGCAAACTCAAGACCCCACTCCAGGACTTCGCCACTCAACTCGAAAATCTCATCGTCCCGCGCCCGTTCCGCGAATGGTATCACAAACAGGAATGAAGAGAGTAAAGTCACCCATTCCTGGTCTGCGCTTTTCCTGGTCCATTCGGGTCGAATCGCCATCCAGCCACTTCTGCCTTTTCGGCAACAGCGTGCCATCGCGCGCCGCATTCTCGATTCACTTCTTACTTCCCACTTCAAACTTCTTACTTCCCATCCGCCATGCTTCACGTCCTGCCTGACCGAACCGGTGATGCCGCCGAGAACATGGCGATTGATTTCCTCATGCTGCAGAGGTACCCGGATCCCGACCACTTTCGCCTGCGCCACTACAACTGGCGGCGACCCGCCTGCACCTTCGGTTACAGTCAGAAAATCGCCTTCGTCCGCGAGGAACTTTCCGATCCCGACCTCGACCTGACCCGCCGCGCCACCGGCGGGGGCATCGTCGATCACACCGAGGACTGGACCTTCTGCCTGGTCATCCCCCGGGTTCACGACCTCTGGGAGCAGCCCGGGCCGGAGGTTTACCGAAATATCCATTATTCAATGACAAAAGCTTTCCGCCACCTCGGGGCCAAGGTGTGCCTACAGTCCAAGCCGTCCGAATCGCCGGTCGGGGTCTGTTTCTCCCGGGCCGAAATCAACGACATCGTTCTCGAATCCACCGGCGCCAAGGTGGCCGGTGCCGCCATGAAACGAAACAAGCGGGGCCTGCTCTTCCAGGGATCGATCTGGAAACCTCTGCTGCCCGGATTCAACTGGGAGGCATTCACCGAGGTCTTTGCCCAACGGCTGGCCGAAGACACGCTTGCCGAACCGGAGTATCCGGGTTGGCCCGCCTTCGATCCGGACGAGGAAACCGCCCTGATCGAGCAGTACGCCTCGACCGAATGGATTGAGGCGCGGTAAGAAGTCAGCCTTCCGGACCGACAAAGGTCCCGGACTCAATTCCGTTTCCAATTCGGCATTTTCCACCGCCGTCGAAGAATCCTTCCCCCCCTGTCTACATCCGGCGGCCAGGAGTCCGACAGCCACAGCCATCGATATTCCCGGCAACAGGAGGCGGTTTCGAAACACTATTTGCGTGGTTTTCTCCATGTCTTTTCCCCATTCTCTTTTCCATCATGACAGCACCAAGGGCCAACGGATCCCATCCGCTCAATATTCTGTGGATTTCGCTCGAAGATACCAGTCCCCGCTTCGGGTGCTATGGGGACACCGTGGCCCGTACGCCCAACATCGATCGCCTGGCCGCAGAGGGTTGCCGATTCCCAAATGCCTTCTCAACCGCCGGTGTCTGTGCTCCGAGTCGCTCCGCCATCATCACCGGAATGTACCCGGTGTCGATCGGTTCGCATCATATGCGGACGACTCACACCAATCGGGCCACCCCGGAAATGCCGACACCCTATGAAGTGGTCCCACCTCATTACGTAAAAGAATTCCCTGAATATCTGCGGGGAGCCGGATATTACTGCACAAATAACGAGAAGACCGACTATCAGTTCTCCCCGTCTCTCACTGCCTGGGACGAGTGCGGACCCGAAGGCCACTGGCGAAACCGGGAAGGCGACCAACCGTTCTTTGCGGTCTTCAATCCGACCCTCACCCACGAGAGCGGCATGTGGCCCAAGGAAGGAGAATCCATCGAGACCGATCCGGGCGCGGTCACCCTGCCACCCTTCCTTCCCGACACACCCAAAACCCGGCTCGCTCTGGCCCGCCATTACGACAATATCGCCCGATCCGACACCCTCGTCGGGAAGATCCTCGCCCAGTTGGAGGAGGACGGTCTGACCGACTCCACCATCGTCGTCCTCTGGAGCGATCACGGAGAGGGCCTCCCCCGAGCCAAGCGGTGGCTCTACGACTCGGGTATTCGCATCCCGATGATCGTGAGGTGGCCCGCCAGACTGGACCCCGGAAGCATTCGCGAACAGTTGGTGAGTCTGGTCGATCTCGGCCCAACCATGCTCTCGGTGGCCGGAGTCCCTGTTCCCGCCCACATGCAGGGTCAGGCCTTCCTCGGTTCCCAACGCAAGGATCCCCGGAGACATGTCTTTGCCGCTCGAGACCGTTTCGACGTGGCTTACGATATGGTTCGTGCGGTCAGAGACCGACAATTCAAGTACATCCGCAATTTCCAGCCCGAGCAGCCCTACCTCCTGTGGATCCCCTACCGGAACCGCCACCCGATCATGCAGGAAATCTGGAGGTTGCACGGAGAGGGAAAGCTGGAGGGCGCCCAGCGCCTGCTCCTGCAGCAACAGCGGCCGGTCGAGGAACTCTACGACACCGAAAACGACCCGTTTGAAATTCAGAATCTGGCCGACGATCCCGCCCACCGAGCCAGACTGGAGGATATGCGCAAGGTGATGAATAAATGGCGGCGGCGGGTGAAGGACATGGGCGATCTCCCGGAGGCGGAGATGGTTCGCGGATGGTGGCCCGACGGCGTGCAACCAACGACCAGCGCGCCGGTTGTCATCCCGATATCCCCGTCTCTTCCGGGCATTGAACCGGCCAGGGATTCTCTGGAGACCGAGGGTCCGCTCCACATACAACTCCACTGTGCCACCCAGGGCGCATCCATGGCCTATACCACCGAAACCGGAGACAGTCCGAAGTGGCGCCTCTATTCGGGTCTGATTCCAATTGCGCCGGGCGGCAGCATCCTCCGGGCCCGGGCCAACCGCCTTGGACACAAGCCCAGCGACGAGATCAAAATCGAACTGACAGCTCTTTGACGTGACCAGAGGCAGGCGAACCTGATTGAGGTCATTCTCCGAGAGGTTCTGTTCAAGTCGGTTCGACCGGCTGCAGAGAGAAGGCAAATCGATGGATTCCCGGCAGGATCCTGTATTGCGGCAGGGTATCCGGCCCGCAGCTGGCGCCGCCGAGTCCACGTTGCTTGAGATCGAGGGTCAGCCAGATCGCGTTGCCCGGCACGAGCTCGCTGGTATGGGCGGCCCGAGTCAGGTCGGCGGCCCGAAAGCGCGACGCCCCGGCTTCGAGCAATGGACGCCCGACCAGCCGAACACCATGACCCTCCTCATCGGTCAGACTGATCCACCGCAGGTCGGTCTTGTTTCCGTGTTCCTGCGGAACAATATACGGCACATACTGATCATCAACTGTGCCCGAGTGACGGGCGATTCGCGCCCCTTCCTTGCGGTCACAATAGGATTCATGCGGGCCTCGCCCATACCACTCCATCAGATGCATGGTGCGCGGCACCCTCAGCACCACTCCCACCCGTGGCAGTTCGGGCCAGGAATCGGGAATCGTTATCGTATTGCGAAATTCGAGACACCCTTCCGGCCGCACAATAATCTCGCATCGATGGACAGCCGGATCCTTCAGGCGATTGGTTGCGTAGAGTGACTCGGTGGTAAGGACGACCCGTCGGCGAGTCACGGTGCCGACCTCCACCGAACTGCCGATGCGCTTGAGGCGGCCGAGGCCCACTTCCTGCCATCGACCCAGAACCTTTCGAGGATCCCGGGGTTTCAGTTTGATGCCGTCGTTATCGGTTGGGGCCCGCCAGAGATTGAGCACCGGGCCGGACTCGACCAGGGTTCGCCCTCCGTCCAGTATCCTTCCGATCCGGGCACTCTTGCGATCGCAGACCACGCGATGTCGCCCGTCTCTGATGTCCACACTTGAACCGCTTTCGGTTACGGAAAGCCTGGCCCGGCCTGCCAGGAGACTCCGGCCCGTTCGGCGAACCCCGGGCACCGGGAATTGCTCCCACCCTATCTCGTGCCCGGCCGGCGCCCATATCGTTTCGCGGGAGAGAGACAGCTTTACGGTCAGAATTGCCTCTCCCTCCGGAATTTTCTTTCCCTCGCGGTAGGGGAGAAAAACCGTATCCGATTTTCCGGGACCAATACGGAGAGCCGGCAATGTGCCACGCCGGACCAGCTTCCCATCCACCGCCAGTTCCCAGGAGATCACGGATCCCCGCAAATTGGTGAAATCGTGCTTATTGACAACGCGAATCCGGCCCGTGGCCAAGTTCACGGCTTCAAACCGGACGGGCTGCACGACTTTTTTCAGCTCGTACATGGCCGGGTGGGGTTGGCGGTCGGGCCAGACCAATCCATTGATGCAGAAATTTCTGTCGTTTGGCTCATCGCCAAAATCCCCGCCAAAGGCCCAGTATTCGCGTCCGCTTTCATCCTTCCGGACGAGCCCCTGATCGACCCAATCCCAAATAAACCCGCCCTGCAGACCATGGTGCTTTTCGATCGCGTCCCAGTATTCCCGCAGATTGCCGGTGCTGTTCCCCATCGAGTGGGCATACTCGCACATGATGAGCGGTCGATCATCAGTCGTTGTCCTTGCCCATTCGACCAGGCTCTCGACCGATGGATACATCGGAGGGACGATATCCGTGACCGCCCGGCCGTCCGCCCAGCTGAACCCCCGCCAGAGCGTGATGCTCCCTTCGTAATGAACCGGTCGCGAGGGATCGGTCTTTCGCATCCAACTGGCCAGTAGATTATGGTTCGCACCGTAGCCCGATTCATTGCCCAACGACCACGCCACTATGCTGGGATGATTCCGGTCGCGAATCACCATGCGTGAACCGCGATCAAGAAACGCCTGCGCCCACGCAGGATCCTCACAAAGACGGTTGGAATGATGGTGCGATTCAATATTGGCCTCGTCGATGACATAGAGCCCATATTCGTCGCAGAGATCGTAGAACACAGGATCGTTCGGATAATGGCTGGTCCGAACCGCATTGATGTTGAAGCGCTTCATCAGAAGCACGTCCGCCAGCATTGACTCCCGGCTGATGACCTTCCCGGTGCGGTCATCGTGATCGTGGCGATTGACTCCCTTGAACAAGACCGGTTTCCCGTTGACCAGAAACTGTCGATCCCGGATCTCGAGACGCCTGAATCCGAATCTCGTCGTGGTGGCTTCGGCCACGGTTCCATCCGGTCGTATCAAACTGACCGCAACCCGATACAGGTCGGGTGTTTCCGCCGACCACAAGCGGGGATTCCCGACCGGAGCACTGAGTGAAATCGCCGGTCGGGCACTCTGCTGAAGCGAGGGATCGTAGGGCTGCAGCTCTGATTCGAGCGGGGTTTTCCAGACCGAACGACCCTTTGGCCCCCACGCGACCGCCTGAACGCGCCACCCGGTCTCAAGTCCTTCGAGACCGGATACCGAAATCTCCATCCCGAGGGTGCCCGATTCCAAGTCGTCGGCCAGTTCGGGTTTGACCACCAGGTCATACAACCCCGGTCTGCCCAGCGAAAGAAGCTTGATCTCCCGATGCAGTCCGGCCTGCCACCAGTGATCCTGGTCTTCCAGGTAACTGCCGTCGGACCACCTGATCACGCGAAGCACCAGCAGGTTTTCGCCTCCCACCACGTGGTCGCTGAGATCGAACTCGGCCGGAAGGCGCGAGTCCTTGCCGACCCCGACCCGCACACCGTTGATCCACACTTCGACCACGCTCTCGAACCCGCCGACATGCAGGACCGTGCGCCGGGATCTCCAACCCCGGGGAAGCCGGAACCGCCTGCGATAATGGCCGGTCGGGTTTGTCTCGGGGACCTTCGGCGGCTCGGCATCGAAGGGCATGCGTACATTGGTGTAGATCGGAATGTCGTATCCCTGCATGGTCCAGAGCGAGGGCACATCCACTTCGTCCCAGCGCGAATCGTCCAATCCGGTATCGGCAAATCCGATCGGCGAATCCTCCGGGCGCGGCGCCAGCTGAAAACGCCACCGACCATTCAGCGACCGAACCAGGGACGACTCACTTTCCTGATCCAGAGCCGCCTCGACCGTCGGGTAAGGGGTCAGGGTGGCTCGGGCGGGCAGCCGGTTGATTCCGGTAATGACAGGATCTTCCCAGTATCTGAACTCCATGCCCCACAAGCCTGCCTTGCCGGCTTCCAATCGCAAGCAAGACTGGTCCGAGTGACCGTCTTGATCTGAGGGACTCTGAAAACGGTCGCACAGGAGCGCGACCCTCCGAGAGAACCCGTGTCTGATCGGAGGGCTGATCTCCTGAGCAGCCACTGCAAGCCAAGTCACCCCTCCCTCTTGAGGGTGACCACGCATTCCAGATGCCTGGTCTGCGGGAAGAGGTCGAACGGCTGGATACGCCCGATTGCGTAACCGCCCTGATGAAGCACCGCCAGGTCCCGGGCTTGGGTGGCCGGATTGCAGGAAACGTAAATGACGGTCCTGGGACTGAAGCCGATCAGTTGCTCAAGGAACTCTGCGGTGGATCCCTTTCGCGGCGGATCGATGACCACGGCGGTCTCATCGGGAGGATAACGGACCGTCTCGAAAATCCCCGCTGCATCGCCAACTTCGAAGCTGCAATTGCCGATCTCATTTGCCTGGGCGTTTTCCCGTGCCCATCGAATGGAGGGTTCGCTGATCTCGATGCCGGTTGACTCTTCGAATGACCGGGCGGCGGTCAGGCAGAACAGACCGCTCCCGCAGTAGGCATCGATCAGGAATCGATTGCCTCCGGAGACGGCTTCGTCGCGCACGTGGGCGGTAAAGGCCTCGAGAATGAAGGGGTTGTTCTGGAAGAACTCACCCGCCGGAAAATGCAGGGTCAGGTTGCCAACCTTTTCATGGATGATGGCTTTCGGGTCGGTGGTGACCCCCTCGCGGGCATCACGCAGCAAGAGGGTGGCGCCGCGCGGGTAGGTCTCCCGCTTCCGCATGACCTCCTGCCTGACGGCCGCCAGCCGCTCGTTGATCGCGCCGGTGGCCAGAAGACATCGGGGCACATCGACCACTCCGCGAAAACTCCCCTGCGCCCGGAACCCGATGGCCAGCTCGCGATCCGGTCGGGGCCGCTCGAAGTGCGGGGTGATCTTCGAACGATACCCGTAGATCTCCGGGGAGCGGATGACCGGATCAACCTCCGCCTCAATCTTCGCCAGATGCAGGAGGAGCTCCGCCACCTGACGCCGTTTCCACTCAAGCTGCTTGCTGTAGGACAGATTCTGATACTGACACCCGCCGCATTTCCCAAAAACAGGACAGGGCGGTTCGACCCGATCGACCGAGGGCTCCAACACCTCGAGCAGGTCGGCTTCCGAGTAGTTCTTGTGGTTGCGCCAGACCCTTGCGCGAATCCGGTCTCCCGGAAGAGCGAACGGGACCAGGACCACCCATCCGGCGCTTTCCGGTTCCGAATCGGGCAGCCGAATCCGTCCCAGGCCCTGGCCTTCGTTGGTCAGGGTCTGAATATTCAGGTCCAGATCCTGATGGTATTCGAACGGAACGGCGTTGAAGGGTTTTTTCCGGCGCACGTCCCCAGAAGAGCAACCGATTCGAAGGGGTCAAAGCTCAAAGACGATGTTGAGGCGGGGATGAAAGGTTCTGCGGTCGGCTTCCGTTCGCAGGCAACAGCCCCTTTACTCCCGCACCGGCATGCACGATGGATTGTGGCGGCCACGGCAGCAAGGAACAACCCCGGGGCCGATTCAGTCTTTCCTTTGGCCCTGTTTTCCCTTCTTCATGGAAAACCATGTCAGTCGAATCGATCACCAGCCTGCAGAATCCAAGGATCAAGAACCTGGTCCGGCTTCGTGATCGCAGGCCAAGAGACAAGCAGAAGGTTTTCCCGGTCGAAGGGTTTCGGGCCATTCGCCGGGCCCTCGAACAGCGAGTTCCCATTCTCGAACTCTACTACGCACCCGACTGGTTTCTGGGGACCAACGAAACCGAGGTGATCGACCGGGTTGCCGCAAGCGGCGCCCGACTCTTCGAGCTCTCCAAACCGGTATTTGCCAAGATCGCCTACCGGGATCGACCTGAGGGCCTCCTTGCAATGGTCGATCAATGGGAAACCACCCTCAGCGACCTCAAACTCGGCACCCCCCCCTTTCTCCTCGTCGTCGAATCGATCGAAAAGCCCGGCAACCTCGGAACCATTCTCAGGAGTGCTGACGCGGCCGGAGTCGATGCGGTGATCGTCTGCGATCCGGTGACCGACCTCTTCAATCCGAACGTGGTCCGTTCGTCGACCGGTGTTCTTTTTGCCGTCGATGTCGCGGTGGCCCCGTCGAAGACCGTTCTCGAGTGGTTGCGCGAAAGGAAGATCCGAATAGCCGCCACCACCCCGCATACCAGGAACGTCTACACCCGGGCTGACCTGACCGGCCCCCTGGCCATCGTCATGGGCAGCGAACAACACGGGCTGAGCGGCACGTGGTTGGACGCCTGCGATCAACCCATCCGCATCCCCATGGCCGGCCAGGCCGACTCCCTCAATGTCGCCATGGCAACCCTGGTCACGCTGTTCGAAGCCGTTCGCCAACGCGGCACTGATGCATACTGAACGTGTCAAGGGCGGTCTGGCCGCGGCGGCGACATTTCTGCTCTGGGGTATCCTCCCGATCTACTGGAAAGAACTCGGAGGGATCCCTCCGCTCGAGGTCGTCGCGCATCGTCTGATGTGGACATCGATCCTGCTGGTGGTGCTTCTGGCGCTGACGGGCCGGCTCGGGGTTTACCGGACGGAGTTCCGTTCAACGCCCCAGGTGCTTTCCCATCTGATCCGGGCGGCTCTGCTGGCCACCAACTGGCTGACCTACATCTGGGCGGTTTCTCACGACCGCATCCTCGAAGCCAGTCTCGGGTATTTTCTTGTTCCGGTGGTAAACGTGACTCTCGGGGTGATCTTCCTGAAGGAACGCCTGAGCGCGACCCAAGTGGCTGCGGTGTGCATTGCCGCGATCGGGGTCGGGTTCTTCGCCGTCAACGCCGGCGGCTTGCCGTGGGTGCCGCTCAGTCTCGCCCTTACGTTCGGATTCTATGGTCTTCTGCGCAAGAAGGCCACGGCGGGGGCGTTGGCCGGCGCCACCATTGAAACCAATTTCCTGCTGGGCTTCGCCGTTGCCTGGCTGGTTCTGCTGGAAGTCAAAGGGGAAGGCACCTTCCTCAACGCGCCCGCCTCGATCAACCTTCTGCTCATGGGGACCGGGATCATCACCGCCATCCCCCTGATACTCTTTGGATACTGCTCCAAGCGGATCTCCCTGGGTATGATCGGTATTTTCCAGTACCTCGCCCCCACCACAAAATTCGCTATCGGGCTCTGGGTCTACCACGAGCCGTTCACCGCCATGCAGATGGTCGGCTTTATCCTGATCTGGACAGCCCTCGCCATCTATTCGTGGAGCGGGCTCAGGGCTCACCGCCATCGCCCACACCCTATTCTGCCGGAATGAACACCCTCCGCCTTATCATCCTTCCGACGGCCACGCCGTCGCCCTACCGGCAGGTCAGGGGAATTCCCACCGCCCACGACCGCATCGAAGAGGTTCAGGTCGCTGTACCGTGACCGGCACTTCGCCCGCCCGCTCGGCTCAGGCGCCCGGGAGATGAGTTTGCTCGAACTGGTTCAGAAACAGCTCGAGACCGGCATCCATGGGCACGCGCGGCATGTATTGCAGATCCTGTTTCGCCCGTTCGATGGAGAACCAGTGGTCTTTGGCCAGTTCCGAAGCCACAAAGCGGGTCATCGGCGGTTCTCCCCGAAGTCTCAAGGCCGCCCAGAGGCACTCGCACCCCGCTCCCAGGCGGCGAGCCGTCCGCAGACTGATCGTTTTCTCCACCTTCGGGATCCCGAGTCTGCTCAGCAGATCATTGATCCAGGTCCAGAGCTCAACCGGTTCACCGTTGGTGATGAAGTAGGCACGACCGCCCCCGCAATCAGGACGCTCGACAAGTGTTTGTTCCGCGAGCAGGTGAGCGTCCACCACATTGTCAATATAGGTGAGGTCGACCCGGTTCCGACCCGAACCCACGATGCGCAACCGACCCCTCCTCGCTCGTTCGACCACCCGTGGAACGAGATTGGTATCGCCCGGACCCCAGACAAGGTGTGGCCGGAGTGCGACCGTGCGCAACCCCGCCCGGTCATCCGCCTCGAGCACGGCTGCTTCGGCAATCGCCTTGGTTGCCGGGTAGTGAGCGGGGATCTGCTCGCCGTAAGGAAGCGATTCGTCGACACCCGCGAGATCTGAACCGGTGAAAATGACACTGGGTGAACTCGTAAAAACGAGCCGCGGCACCTCAAAATCCCGGCACCCGTTGATGATCGCCTGAGTGCCCTCAACATTGACCGCCCGGAAACCTGCATAGCGCCCCCATAGACCCACCTTGGCGGCAACATGAAATACCGTCGCCATCCCTTGACAAGCCTCACGAACCGCACCGGTGTCCCCAAGGTCAATCCGGATGCATTCGGCACCCCTCGCCTGCAAACCCGGCACCTGTGACCGGCAGATGACCCGCACCTTTCGTCCCTGATCCAGGAGGCGACGTGCGATGGAGCCACCGACGAAACCACTCCCCCCGGTTACGAGGACGGGGGCGTCGTCATTTGAGGAGAAACCTGCCATCACTGGAAATCATTACCGCCGGCGCACGGCGGCGATAGGATTGGTCTGCGGCCTTTGAAAACCCCGGCCAGTTTCAGGCGATTGATCTTTGCATTGTGGCGGACGTCGACGGGGAATTGCTTGTGGAAGAAAAAGTGACGGATGCTCGCAGTGGGACGGTGCATTCGGCCAAGTGCGGCAAGCTCGTCCACCAGTCGTTTTTTTCCTCTATCCGTTTCGGTCATCCGGCCCCGCACGAGTTCGATGACAATGGCCGGTACTGTTGTGCCCCTATCCTGCCAGGCGATCAATGCGGTTCGTCGCACGCCCGGGTGTGGGTTGAAGATCGCTTCGCAGCAATCGGTGTAGAACACCCCATCCGCCGTCCGGACCGCCTCCGCCTGTCGCCCACAGAACCACAGACGGCCATCAGAATCAAGGTATCCAAGGTCACCCATGCGATGCCAGATCCGGTCACCATCCCGTATCTTGGCCTGTGCGGTGGCTTCGGGCAGTTGGTCGTAGCTCCGGGTCACGGTTGGCCCGGTCGCGATGATCTCGCCGGTATGATCGGGAGCACACACGATCGCCTCGTCGATTGATTCGATCGGCAAAGGGCTCGGCTCGATAACGCGCACCTCGACCCCGCGCAGAGGCCGGCCGACACAGGTTCCCGCGCCCGACTGCGTCCGCTCCGCCGTCTCCCCAATCACCGTTTCATCGTCGATGCTCGAAACCGGGAGCACTTCAGTGGCCCCGTAGGGTGTATGGGTGTGCCCGTTGGGGATGATTTCTCGAAAGTCCTGCATGAGGCGGGGAGGCACCGGGGCGCCCGCCATCAGGATCCGGCGCAGTGTCGGCAGCGTTGATCCTGTTTTGATACAATGATCCGCGATCTTCTTCCACAGGACCGGTGATCCGAAGCTGCTGGTTACCGAGCACTGCCGAATCGCCTGCACGATCATTGACGGATCAACCGTCGCCGGCCGGCTCGGGTTGATCTCCGGAACCACAGTCGTCATTCCGAGGGCCGGGTTGAAGAGGGCGAAGATCGGAAGCATCGGCAGATCGATTTCACCCGGTTCGATCGAGTAGGTTTCGCGAATGGCCGAGACCTGGGCTTCAAACATGCCGTGCTCATAACAGACCCCCTTGGCGGGGCCGGTCGAACCGGAAGTGAAGAGAACTGCCGCCAGGTCACGCGCCGAGGTGGGTGCAACCGGATAAGGTAACTGATCGGCGCTGTTGCCAATCCGACGGTCGCTCCTTACCCGGAGACGAATCCCGACTGAACGGAAACGAAGAAAGAACACCCGCGAAAGGACAACGGCTGTTCCTATCCCCACCAGCGCCCGAGGTTTCGATCGCTGGACGCAGCGAAGGAATCCCGGGAGACCCATCCCGGGATCGATCACAATCGGAACCGCCCCTACTTTGAAAAGAGCGAAACAGATTCCGATGAGCGAAAGACCGGGGCGCACCATGAGCAGGACCCGTGTGCCGCGCTCGATCCCTGCCGCTGCGAAACGAAAGGCCCAGGCATCGGCTTCCGCGTTCAGTTCCAACGCACTCTGGCAGAGATAATTGATCGAACCATCCGGCAGTCGGCCCCGAGGAACCAGCAATGCCGGGAAGTCTGGTTGTGACGCAGCACGCTCCGGGAGATACCGTGCCACATTGGCCGGTGGCCCCTCGCTCATTTGCCGCAATCTCCGACTACTGGTCGGAGTATGAAATCAGGCCCCAGAGAATCGTGACTTTGTTGCCTGTAAGCCGGCTGGCCGGGCCCGGCCGGTCGGTATTGGTGGGGAACGAGGTCAGACTCTGCTTTTCGTAGGCCCCTTCGCGGGATTCGAAGAGCCCGCCCAGAACAACGGTTTCCGATTTCCCATTCGCAGAGTGGGTTGAACATCCACTTCCCGCGACGGCCAACGCCGAAAGAAGGGAAAGAAGCAGGAGGGCTCGGAAGGTCTTCATGGCGGTTGGAGAGCAGTTTGGCGGCTCGAAGCGGACAACCTTCCCAAAACAACCCTCTTTGCGGGGCCTTTCAAGCCCAATCTCCGGTCCACGGAATGACCCGCGGGGCTCGGAAGCAGCAAACCGGCTACTCGATCTCCGGTTTCTCGAAAATACCAAGCGGCAAGTCGGGATTGGGTACAATGGTGTCGAGCACGGTCACGATAGGATGGTGGTCTTCCTGGGTCATTTCTATTCGATGCGGCAACCATACGCCCAGGACCGGGCGGAACTCACTGTATTGATGGAGGACCGGGACAAGCCGGCCGCGGATCACCTGCTCCGACTGCTTGGCGGTGACCTGATAGGTATCATGTGCAATCAGAATCGCACAGGCCTTCGCGTCCTCGCACATCACCTCGATTAGAAACCCGCGGCTTTCATTGATTGTGGTCACACCTCTGTAATCCAATTCGATTCCCCTGGTTCCACGGTCGGACAACGGTCCCCAAAACCACGCATCACTGATGAACTGGCGGCGTTCTTCCCCAGTCATGGTCTCTTCCTGTACCCGGCCATCGCGAACCCGCACCTGCCAGGCTTCAGTACCGTCGTATCCTTGTATCAGAGCGGTCTCCTCGTTGAGCCGGGTCTCGATGCGGATATGGTTGGGAACGGCCCCCCAGATCGTAATGGGGATGCGACGCTCACCGAATTCCTTATGTCCCTCCTTGCGCATCGCTTTCAGATCGTCCACCGCGGCCTGCCCTCCGATGGCATCTATATGGAGGAAAACCAGATCCTCCGCCACTCCGGCCTGACTGGCAGCGGTGCTGAAAAACAAAGACAGCCCGACGGGGATGACATGCAGGACGCGGAACATCATGATGGCGAAATCAGCTGATTCAGGGCTTTCTGCATACCATTGGACAGGATGATGGCAACCTCTGTTACGGCTGATGTGGAAATCAGCCCTCCGAGGATGAGGATGAGGCGGGTTGGGAGATCCGGAGGATCGATTCCCGGGTCGCCCACCTCAGGATGCCGCTTCGGGCGCAGCGGATTCTCTCAAGAAGACCTCGAGGGACGGTTCCAGGATCCCCACCTGCCAGGGCAGGAGGACCTCGGAAGCATCGGCGGGATTTCGGGCGAGCCGGGCCAACTGGAGGCGAGTCGCGATCAAGGTCGGATCGATCTTCAACCCTTCCGCGGCCTTGTCTCGGCAATGCTTCAATCCGTCCTGCCTCTGCAATTCGGCTGCGTTCAGCGGCTGACGGCCGTTCCGGTTGCGTGGGCGGCGCGGAAGCGACTTGGGATCTCTCTCCGCCCCGCGCTCAAGCGCTTCCTTCAATCCCTTGCTTCGGCCTCGTCTCAGACCTTTGGGCAACGCATCAAAAACCGCCTGGATGGTTCCATCCGCCACTGCATTGGAGAGCCTTATCAGGTAATCGTTGCTCATCACCTTGAACGGGGGTCGATCCATTCTCCGGGCTTCGCTCTCCCTCCAGTGCCACAGCTCAAACAAGGTGGCCTGGGCTCTGGGCGCGAGCCTGTTATGGGGTCCGATCCTCCAGGCGTATTCGTCCTGGCGTGGAAACCCCGTCTGGGCGACCTCAACCTGCCAATCACACTTCTGTCGATGCCACTCCAGACGGCCAAGCTCGCGGAGCTGATCCTCGATCATCTTCTTGAGAAGCGGCAGATGGGCGACATCGCCCACCGCGTAGTGGAGCATCTTGTCCGGGAGCGGGCGTCGCGACCAGTCGCTCTTCTGACTGTCCTTCGGGTGGTGCACATCGAGGTAATCGTCCAGGAGGGAGGACAGGCCGATGCGTTGCGCGCCGACCAATTGGGCGGCCAACATCGTATCAAAAACAAAGGCCGGCCGGAATTCCGCCAACTCCCACAACAGACGGAGGTCGAAATCGCTGCCGTGCATGATGAGCGTTTTATCCCTCAGTCCGTCCCAGATCGGCTGAAGATCCAAGTTCGAAAGCGGGTCGACCAGATAGTCATTATCGCCCGCCCGCAACTGGATCAGGCAGACCCGGGTATGGTAATGATGCAGGTTGTCCGCCTCGGTATCGATGGGGACCTCATCAACCTTTTTCAGGTCTCTGATCAAGGCCTTCAGCCCATCCTGCCGGTCGATGAAAACGTAGTCTGTCGTTTTGCTGGTCAATGACACGCCGGGTATTTGTCCAGATGAAGAGCGTTTTGCCAATGCTGCATTCGTCTCAAGGGCCCTCAAGTTGTCATCCGTGGATCCAGCCCTCCAAAAAATCGCTCACCAGCGACGGCAGATCGTTGCTGTACCCGCCCTCCAGAACAGCCGCGGTCGGTATCTGAGCTGCGGCCAGCCACTGTCCAAGAACCCCGAAATCCTCCCGCCGAAGGCTCATCTGGGTGATCGGGTCATCGTGGTAGGCATCGAAACCGGCCGAAACCAGGACCAGGTCCGGTTCAAAAGCGAGGACATCCTCCCAGGACCCCTTCAACGTGTTCATATGATCGGCCGGAGATGTTTCCGGTGGGACGGGATGATTGAAACAGTTGTCAGATGATTCCATCCCGGTTCCGGGATAGCCCGGGCATTGGTGGACCGAGACATATCGGATACCCTGTACTCCCTGCAGAATCGCCTCGGTACCGTTGCCATGGTGCGCGTCGAAGTCCCAGATAGCCACTCGTTCGACGCCCTCGTTCCGGGCGACGAGAGCGGCGATGGCCACGTTGCTCAGGTAGCAGAACCCCATCGCCTGGTTGGCGGTGGCGTGGTGCCCCGGTGGCCGCATGAGCGAAAAAACCAGGTTGCCCGAGAGAGCCAGCCGCATTGAGGACACTGCTGATCCCGCCGACCGCCGGGCCAGATCGGCGATGCCTTCGTAATACGGGGTATCCCCGTCAAAGGGACGGCCCTCATGGATCCGCTTCCAATGACCGATCGAATGGGCCAGCAGAAGCTCCGATTCCGGAATCAACTCCGGGCGGCGCCAATCGGCGGGCTTAATTGTTTCCTCAAGCAAAGTCGCCGTGTGCAGGATCCGTTCCGGTCGCTCGGGATGGCCCGGCATGGAATAGTCCGCGTTTTTCGGGTGGGTGAAGATGACCATCGATGAAACAGGAGATTCAGCCAGAAACGGTGGGAAAAGAACAGAAAAAGAGGAGACGCACCAAGGTTCAATAACGTATTCTGACCAGGACTACGACCCCTCCGAGAGCCCATGAAAACTCCGCATTCACTTCTTTCGACGTCAGTTCTGGTCGCTCTTCTCGCACACCCGGCAGTGTCTCCGGCCAAGCCGATCCCGGTGGAGGACCTTTTCGGTGAATCCGCCGCCACCGCCTTCAGCCTGTCCCCGGACGGAACCTATTTCGCTCTGATCGGGCGGGACCCGAAAGGCAAGCGTTCCCTCTATGCCCGGAGCCTGGAGACCGATGATACCCAGGCCTGGACCATCGACGGCGGCGGGAATTCGGTCGCCAGCTATGCCTGGATCAGCAATGAGAGGCTCGCCTACCGGGTCAGCCGCCACGACTACTATTTCCAGGGCCTCTACTCAGTCGAACGGGACAAGAAAACCATCCACCGGCTCGATTTTGGCGCCGTCAATCTGATCGAAGACCCATTGATCGACCGGGAATCACTCCTCGTCCTGCGTCGACGCGGTGATGGCGAAATAAGGCCTTACCACTCTGAACTTGTGGAGATCAATTCAACGACCGGTCTTCCGATAGAGACGGTCTGGACCTTCAAGGGCACACCCTTGGGGATCGAAATCGATCTCAATGGCCAGGTCCGCCTCTTGAAGACCTATTATAAGAACGAGCATTTTTTCATGTATCGGGTCGATTCCGAAGATCCGTGGACCCGGCTCGATCTGCCTGAGGATGTGAATATCCTGGGGTTTGGCCCGAGTGGAAAGGTTGTCCTGGTCTCCGACTATTTCGGCCGGGACCGCTCCGCCCTCTATCGTTACGATATCACCCGCCAGGAACCCGGCGATCCGATCTATGAGGATCCGGTCTATGATCTTCACACCTCGGCGGCAAAAATCCTCGATGCGGAGCGGAAGGTTCCCCTGGGATTCCGATACCAGGCGGACCACGAGAAAACGATCTGGTTCTCAAAGGAGATAAAGCAGATTCAGGAGATCCTGAATGAGCACAACCCGGACACCATCAACCGTATTGTAAGCGCCAATCTATCCGCGGGCCGTTTCCTCGTTCTATGTTACAGCGACCGGCAGCCGTCGATCTACAGACTGCTCGACTACGGGCAGCGCCGCATCACCGATCTCTGGCCCACCCGTCCCCAGATCGATCCCGAGAAGATGTCGCCGGTCGAATCCTTTGAGTTCGTCAGCCGCGATGCCCTCCCACTCCATGGGTACCTGACCCGCCCGGTCACCGGCAAGGCGCCCTTCCCCACCGTGGTCGTGGTCCACGGTGGACCATGGGCACGGGATACCTGGGGATTCGATCCGGAGGTTCAATTCCTGGCCAGCCGGGGCTACGCGGTCCTTCAGGTCAATTACCGCGGATCCAGCGGGTTCGGCCGCCGCATCAGCCTGGAGCTCAAAGCCGACCTGAAGGGAATGAATGACGATATCGAGGACGCCGTGCGCTGGGCCATCGCGGAAGGTCACACCGACGAAGACCGGGTCGGCATCATGGGCGGGAGCTTCGGCGGCTACGCCGCTCTGTATGGGGTCGCTTTCAAGCCGGAACTCTACAAATGCGCCATCGGCAATGTGGGCGTCTATGACTGGCCGATGCATATCAGCGAGAAGAAAGGTAGTTTTTCCGATTATGCCTTCGACTTCTACCGGAAACTCTGGGGCGAAGATTACCGGGAAAAACTGGAAGCGCTCTCCCCCTACTTCCACGTCGACCAGATCGTGGCACCCGTCTTCATCGCCTACGGTCGTGACGATCGCCGGGTGAAGCCCGTTCAATCCAAACGGATGATCGCCGCCCTCAAGAAACACGGGGTGGAGCACGAGGTCTTTTCAAAATCCTGGGAGGGTCACGGATTTTTCGACGACGAGGTCCAGTTCAAATACTACCGCAAAATCGAAGCCTTCCTGAAGAAGAATCTATGATTCAGGTCCGCCACCTCCCAACCCGAACGCGCGAATCCTCACCATGAAACAACGTTTCTTCCTGATCATGATCACGACCCTGGGAATCCTGATCCCTTCCCTTGGCGCCGTCGGCAAGACGATCCCCGTCGCTGATCTCATCAATCGCGTGCCTGCCCAGAATTTCACACTGTCTCCGGATGGTGAATATCTGGCATTCATGGGGCTGAATGCCGAGGGCAGGATGGCGCTGTACGCCCGGGATCTTGAATCCGGTGAGATTCATTCCTGGATTGGGTACGGTGACAGTTCCAAGCTCCTCGATTACTTCTGGGTCAGCCCCGAGCGGTTGGCTTATCAGACGACCGCCCCCGGGAATATTTCGGACAACACACGAGACTATATCGGGGTTTACTCGGTCAAGCGGGACAGCGCAAAGATCAACAAGCTGAACGATAAGAAAGAAAGAATGTTTCTGGTCGATCCGCTCGTCGATCGAGAGTCACTTCTCGTGGAGCGCAACTTCGGAATGATTAGCGAGAAGAGTCCGGCGACCCTGATCGAAATCGATCCGGTAAAAGGAAAGAAGCTTCGAACCCTTGCGACTTTCACCGAAGATCCAGGCCTTTACCACAGAGACCTTCAGTGTTTTGTGGATCCTTCAGGGGATCTGCGGGTTCTCCTGACCCTTGGCGATGATTCGAGCAAGTGGACCTATCGATCGTCTCCGGATGCCGAATGGATTCCCCTTGGCTCATTTGAGGACTTCAGGGTGCTCGGTCTCGATCCATCCGGAAACGGCGCCTTGGTGACCGGACACTTCGGTCAGGATCGGTCCGGTCTCTACCGCTACGACCTGGAAAGCCAATCAGTCGGTCCACTGGTATTCAGCGACCCCACCTATGACCTTCGCCCGAGCGCTTTTCTGGTCAATGACGTCCGGGGCCAACCACTGGGCCTGCGCTATGTCACCGATCGCCAGAGAACCATCTGGTTCTCGGCGAATATGCAGCAAATCCAACAATTGCTCGATCAGAAGATCCCCGATTGCGTAAACAGTATCGTGGGCGCTGATACAACCCACGGTCGTTTTCTGATAGAGAGCACCAGCGACCGGCAACCCTCCCTGTACAAATTTCTCGATCTGGAGAAACGATCGCTGACCACCGTTTTCGTAACCAACCCCTCGATCGATCCGACCGAAACCGCGAAAACGGATACGATGAAGATCGAGTCCCGCGATGGTCTGAGCCTTGATGGATTCTTGACCCGTCCGATCGGCACGGATCCACCCTATCCAACCATCGTGGTTCCGAGAAGCAGCGCACGGAGCCGGGTAACCTGGGGATTCGATTCGCGGGTCCAGTTTTTCGCCAATCTCGGTTATGCCGTTCTGCAAATCAACAACCGTGGTTCAATCGGGTACGGCAAGCACTTCTCAGAGGATCTCTTGGGTGACCTCGCCGGCATGAACAACGATCTGGAGGACTCGGTGAAGTGGGCGATTGAGCAGGGACTGGTTGACCCCGACCACGTCGCAATCGCCGGGAGCAACTTCGGAGCTTTTGCCGCCATCTACGCGATCGCAACGAATCCCGAAATCTACCGGTGCGCGATCGCTCTCAATGGTATCTACAATCTCAAAAAGCACATCGCCCGACAAGCCAGCAGAAAGGTTTCGGCAGGTTGGGGAGATATGCTCATCACGAGTTTCGGTGAGAATCCAAGCGATGATCTCGAATACGATCTTCGACTGCCTCCACCTGACACAGCTCTCGTCAATAGCCTCCGGGAGTTCCAAAGCGACAGATTCGAAGAGAATCTCCGCACTCTTTCGCCTCAAAATCTGACTGATGCCATACAATGCCCGGTACTTGCCGTCTATAATCCAAAGACGACGAGCAAACTGTTCGCGAAGCCGATGATCGCGGCTCTAAAGCGTTCGGGCGTGCGCCATGAGGTCTTTATGAGCACCGCCCGCATGGGCGGCCTGACGGTGGGAACCGATGACAAGACCACACAGAAAGCTGCCTCCGATTCGGATCAGCTCTACGCCACCATCGAAGCATTTCTGAAGAAGAATCTCTGAGAGGCTGTCTTAAAAGTGCTGAAGCATGTCGCAGAGATTGATTTGGGGTGCTGGGCAAGGCAGGCGCGAGGTGCCCAGGCCCAAAGGCCTTGGTCCAAAGTGCCCAACGCCGGCCACGACCCAAAGCAACTCTGCCCGAAGGGTTTGGCCAGAAACGACCCCGGCGCGGCGTTCCATCCGAAAGGGATAGCCCTATGGGTCCCGCGGCCGCGGGACCATTTAGGATGTGCCTTGCGGCGAGGCCTTTTCTGGCCAAACGACAGTTTTCATCACTTTTAAGACAGCCTCTGAACGCCAGAGCTGGAAACCGCGTTCCACCTCCCGGCCACCTGTGCCCGTATTGCCTTGAGTGGCATTGGGTGGCTGTGTCAGAAACCCGTGTGCTGAATCGATTTCAGGCATTCGAGTTGCGACTCCAGGGAACCTCCCGCCCCTCCACCACCAACTGAAACACCCCATGGAAAAAACAGAGCCAAAGAGCACAACCCAAGTCTTCCAGAGGAATGCGATGACCTCGTTCATTCAGATCGGGGTCCTGGTTTTGCTTCTCATTTCCTGCTTCAGGATCATTTCGCCCTTCCTGAACATCGTCGCATGGGGACTGATCATTTCCGTCGCGCTGTATCCCCTGCACCTGAAACTGGCCGCGGCGCTCGGAGGAAGACAGAAGTGGTCGGCCACCCTGTTTGTCCTGGTCGGCCTGACCGCACTGCTCATTCCCTCGTGGATCTTGGGCAGCTCAAGTATCCACGAAGTCCGCATTGTCTCAGCCGAACTCCAAGACGGTAACATTTCGATCCCGCCGCCCAACGAAAAAGTATCCACCTGGCCGCTGATCGGAGAAGAGGTGTACTCCATCTGGAGCGGTGCAGCCGCAAATCTGGAATCCACCATCAATCAGTTCGAACCCCAGCTGACCGCATTTGGAACCTGGCTGCTGAAAGCGGCCGGCGGTGCTGCGATGGGCGTCCTTCAGTTTGCCTTCTCCATCATCATCGCGGGCGTCTTCCTGGTCAGCGCCGACGCTGGTTATCGGATGAGTTCCACCCTGGCCACGCGGGTGGCGGGTCAACACGGTAAGTCATTGACCGATCTTACAATCCAGACGATTCGAAGCGTGACCAAGGGCGTATTGGGGGTGGCCATCATTCAGGCCGTCCTGTCGGCGATCGGTTTGGCGGCCATGGGCATTCCGGGCGCAGGAATTTGGGCGGCTCTGGTCCTTATCCTGGCGATCATGCAATTGCCACCGATCCTTATCTTGGGGCCGATCGCAGTGTGGGTGTTTTCCACCGCCAATACGGTTCCGGCGGTGATTTTTGCGATCTACGCCTTCGTGGTCAGCATCAGTGATTCGTTCCTCAAACCCATGTTCCTGGGCAAGGGGGTGGACGTCCCGATGCTCGTCATCCTGATCGGCGCGATCGGAGGCGCCATGGCCCACGGTATCCTGGGCCTGTTTGTGGGCGCGGTCGTACTGGCATTGGGGTACAAACTGCTGACCGCCTGGATGGCGCTGGACGCGGCCGAAACGGACCAGGCCGACAGGGCGCACGGATTGGATGTTTGAGTTTGTTTGGATTCGACGGCATGCGACCTTCCGGCGCACGCTCATGCCTGCGCTGCTTGCCCTGGTCGGAGTGTTCACCGCCTGCGCCCCGGTGGGGCCAAACTTCGAAACCCCAAGAGCCCCTGTAAACCCTCTGTGGTCCGAGATGGGCGGCGATGAGTTTGTTGATGAACCTCAACCGACCGTCAAGTGGTGGCAGGTCTTCAACGACCCTGTTCTGAACCAGCTCATAGAAAAGGCGCACCAGAATAACAACAACCTCAGGATTGCCGGCCTGAGGGTGCTGGAGGCGCGGGCTGCGCTGGGAATCGCCACCGGCAGTCAATATCCGCAAACACAGTTTGCGTTTGGTGATGTCACGGCGTTTCGCGCGGACGACGTCAACTCGGTGCAGTACAATATCGGTCTCACTTCGTCCTGGGAGATCGACTTCTGGGGCAAGTTCAGGCGCGGGGTCGAATCGGCGGACGCCGCCATGCTGGCATCGATCGCGAGCTTTGATGATGTCTTGATTCTGCTTACGGCCCAGGTCGCCGATACCTATACGACCATTCGCACAACAGAGGAGCAGCTTGAGATCGCAAACGAGAATATCGAAATCCAACGACGCAGCTACAACATCGTAGATGTGTTGTTTCGCAATGGAGAAAGCGCGGAATTGGATGCGCTGCAGGCCCGGACGCTTCTGTTGAGCACGGAAGCAGCGATTCCGCAGCTCGAAGCCTT
Organism: Verrucomicrobiota bacterium; assembly: GCA_003641745.1. GTDB lineage: Bacteria > Verrucomicrobiota > Verrucomicrobiia > Opitutales > Opitutaceae > B12-G4. The sequence continues at coordinate 28,869 of QNAI01000004.1, forward strand.
GTTGCGTCAGGCGGAAAATGCCCTGAGCACCCTGCTCGGTGAACCTCCGGGTCGGATCGGGGCTCTGCTGGGCGATCAGGGGGAATTGCCGGCTGTTCCGGTCCGGGTCGCAGTGGGCATACCGGCGGACACCCTGCGACAACGACCCGATGTACGGCAGGCGGAGATGCAGTCAATGGCACAGAATGCGCAGGTCGGGGTCGCCCGGGCCGGGCTTTATCCCAGTTTCTCCATTACCGGCTCGCTCGGACTGTCGACGGCCGGGGCTCCGGGCGAGAGCGACCTCGGGCAGTTGTTCAACTCGGAGAGCTTCACCTATGGAATCGGTCCCTCCTTCACCTGGCCGTTCTTCAACTACGGCCGGCTCGAAAACAATGTTCGCGTCCAGGACGCCAGGTTGCAGCAATCCCTGTTCCAGTACCGGGAGATCGTCATCCAGGCGGCTCGGGAAGTCGAAGATGCCATGGCCGGCTTTCACGGAACCCAAGCACAGGCCGAAGTCCTGCTTGAGGCGGTGCAATCGGCGCGCCGTTCCGCCAAACTGGCCATTCTGCGTTACACGGAGGGATTTTCGGATTATCAACGGGTTTTGGATGCGCAACAGGCGTTGTTCACCCAACAGGAACGGTACGTGATCAACAAGGGCAACGAAGTGCGCAGCCTGGTTTCACTCTACAAAGCCCTTGGTGGCGGCTGGCAGACTCTTGATGTCGAGTTCGTGGACGAAGAAACCCGCGCCACAATGGAGGAACGGACGAACTGGGGTGATATGATCGAACCAAGCCGTTCTGCGACCATGAATCAAGCCGCCCCGGACGAAATCTGACAGGCTTTGGGAGCTGGAGACACTATCAATGACTGACAAGAAAGAAACACCGAAGGCAGATCGCAAGGAAACCGCCGACTCCTCCGACCCGTCGGAATCCGAAAAGCGGACGAGAGAATCAAAGCCTCCGATGGATCCCGTGCGCAAATGGACGCTGCATGTTCTGGGGCTATGCGTGGTGTTGTTTGCCTGGTACCTGGTCTCGGACCGGATCACGCCTTACACCACCCAGGCCCGCGTCCATGCTCTTGTCGTGCCCATTGTTTCGGAAGTGTCCGGCACGGTAACCGATGTCGGCGTGGGCACGAACCAGTATGTGAAGGCGGGCGATGTCTTGTTTCGGGTCGACCCGAGTCGTTATGAACTGGAGGTGGAAACAGCCGAGGCCACCCTTCAGGCCGCACGCCAGGCAACCGGTGCCTCGAGTGCCAACGTGGAGGTTGCGCGGGCGGCAGTGGCCTCGGCGGAAGCGAGCCTGGTCAGGGCCGAACAAGATGCCGTGAGGCTGCGGCGGATCAAAGAGGAGGATCCGGGCGCGATATCGGATCGACGGCTGGAGTCGGCCGAAGCGTCTCTCTCCGTCGCCCGCGGGCAGGTGGCTGCGGCGGAGGCCGGCCTCGAGATGGCCATTCAGCAACTTGGTCAGGAGGGTGAGAACAATTCGGGAATTCTCCAGGCCCAGGCCGCGCTCGAACACGCCCAGCTCAATCTTGCCCGCACGGTGGTCGTTGCTCCCGACGATGGACTGGTCAGTGATGTGCGGGTGGATCGCGGCAATTTCGCGCAGGCCGGCGCGCCCAACATGACTTTCATCTCTGTACACAATATTTGGGTACAGGCCGATTTCACCGAAAACAATCTGGGCAACATCAAGGCGGGCGATCCCGTTGGTCTGGTATTCGATGTCCTGCCCGGCCGGGTATTCAAGGGCCGCGTACGCGGTTCCGGTTTTGGCGTGGCGGTTGACTCGGCTCCACTCGGCAGCCTGCCGACGATCGAAAACGACCGCCAATGGCTGCGCAGTGCGCAGCGTTTTCCGGTCGTGGTTGATTTTGAGATTGAAGATTCGGACGAAGCCCTGGGCCTCAGAGTCGGGGCCCAGGCCTCGGTCATGGTCCACACGGGAGAGAACACATTTTTGAATGCCCTGGGCAGGTTCCAGCTATGGCTGGTCAGCAAACTGACCTACGCCTATTAGTTAACCGCCATGCGTGAAATGACGAGCGGCCTCTGTGCGGCTGACGTGGAAGTCAGCCCTCCGAGAGGACCATACCCGGAGGGTCAAGTTACCTCCGTCACCGAGGTTATGGAGAACATGCCACCTCGCCCCTGTCGTCCGGATGAACCGTTCATTGCCCAGTACCCCTCATATGAGATTCTGCCCTTCCTAGGACGTACCGAGCGGACTGGGTTCCGAACATGAATATAGCCAATCTTCGCATCCTCAGGATGGCCCTGGGAACAGCTCTGTCCATGTGGTTCTCGCAGGCGATGGCTTGGAATATGTCGTTCATCGCCCCGGTGTTTACCATGTTCATCCTGGCTTTGCCCGTGCCGGCCATCGGACTGAGAGGCGGGGTCAAGTTCGTCCTCGTCCTGGTGTCTGCGTTGCTGGTGGGGCTGCTATTTCTCCCCTTTCTGCTGCACCAACGACTGGTTGGCCTGCTGCTGCTGTCACTTGCCTTGTTCTGGAGCTTTTTCCACACCGCCCGCGGCGGATCGCCGGTGGTGGGTACTTTCCTTACGGTCGGCCTGTCGCTGGCCACTGCCGTGGGCACGGTGTCGGTGGATGCCTTGTTGGACCTGATACAGGGTGTCGGAACCGGAGCCTGCTTCGGGGTGGCGTTCGTATGGGTCGCCCACGCCATCCTGCCCGACTCCTCTGCGTCTCCGGAATCGACCAGGCCGCCGGGAAAACGTCCGCCACCACCACCGCCGCCGGATGTGCAGACGGCCGGCCGGCTGGCGTTGCGTTCACTGATGATCGTGATGCCGATCCTTGTCTGGTTCCTGCTGTCCGGTTCCAGTGCGAGTTACGCGGCCGTCATGATCAAGGTTGCCTCGATGGGTCAGCAGGTGACGACCGATCAGACCAGCACGGCGGCGCGGTCACTTCTGATTTCGACCGTGATCGGCGGCATCGGAGCAATCATCGGATGGGAAATCCTCAGTATGTGGCCGTCATTACTGATCTACACGCTGCTGATCGGTCTCGCGGGCCTGGTGGTGGGACGCCGCGTTTTTTCCGGTCCCGGTATGCTTCCCACCGGTGGCACCTGGACCTATGGCTACCTTACCATGATCGTCCTGTTGGCGCCCGCCGTTCTCGATGGCCAGGGCGGCGGCAGCGCCGACGCGGCTTTCTGGAGTCGCCTGCTCATGTTTTTCGGTGCCACGATTTACAGCGTGCTCGCCGTCTACGTGTTCGATGCTTTCAAATCATCGCCGCGGTCTGATTCGATCCGGATTGAAGAGGCCCAGACTAAACCAATCTGAAACGGGGAGATCGATATATGGCAATATCTGATACAAGTAAACAAACCGTAGTGTGCTACGTATGGTTTGATCGTATTCAACTTTTGAAACCAAAGAACTGTTTGTGAAGGTTGTTGTCCTCTGCAGCGGAGGAATGGATTCGGTGGCGGCCCTCTATCAGGCTCACCGGGATGACCAAGTCGTGGCCGTCCTGAGTTTTCACTACGGCGCCAAGCACAACGATCGGGAGATCCCGTTCGCGGCGCACCACGCCAAGGCTCTCGGGTTTCGCCACGAAGTGGTCCGGCTCGATTTCATGGACCGGCTTTTTCAGTCGGATCTTCTGCGCTCCGGCGGCACCATCCCGGACGGACATTACGAGGAGGCGAACATGAAGCAGACCGTGGTTCCCTTCCGCAACGGGATCATGCTGAGCGTGGCGGCGGGCTTCGCCGAAAGCTGCGGAGCGGAAGCGGTGGTCATCGCCGCTCATTCCGGTGACCACGCCATCTACCCGGATTGCCGGGACGCATTCATGCAGGCGATGGGCGAAGCGATCCGGTTGGGCACCTATGAGAAGATTGAGCTGCTGCGGCCTTTCATCGATCTGGACAAGGCCGGGATTGCCATCCGCGGGGCTGAGCTCGGGGTCAATTTCGCCCGGACCTGGTCGTGCTATCGAGGAGGGGCCCTGCACTGCGGCCGCTGTGGCACCTGTGTCGAACGGCGCGAAGCCTTTCAGAAGGCCGGCCTCGGCGATCCCACCGAATATGTTTTCACCGATTCCCTTCCTCCGTCCCCGGGTTGACCCCGGAGGCAAACGTTCATTCGGTCACCCGTGCGCATCGCAGAGATTTTACATTCCATTCAGGGCGAAGGGTCCCTTCTGGGGACACCTTCCTCCTTTGTGCGCACTTCCGGCTGCAATCTTCGATGCGTCTGGTGCGACACTCCCTATGCATCCTGGCATCCGGAGGGGCCCGAGATGAGCGAGGCGGAGATCCTCGAGCAGATAGAAGACCATGGCGCCCGCCATGTGGTCCTGACCGGGGGCGAACCGATGGTGGCCGCTGGTGTCGGTTCCCTGGCCAAGGCCATACGGGAAACCGGCCGCCACCTGACCATTGAAACGGCCGGAACCGTACCGCCGGAGGGGATCGCCTGCGATCTGGCCTCGCTCAGCCCGAAGCTGGCCAATTCCTCCCCCGGCCGGGAACTTCCCGAGGCCTGGCGCAAACGGCACGAAACCCGGCGCTGGCAACCCGAAGTGGTCCGGGCCTGGATCGAATCCCATCCGTTTCAGCTGAAGTTCGTGGTATGTGGTCAGAGCGATCTGGACGAGGTGGAATCCATGATTGCTCAACTCGGCCCGACCGTCCTCCCGGAGAATGTTTTCCTCATGCCTGAGGGCATCCAACTGGAGACCCTCCGTGCACGTGCCGGCTGGCTGGTGGAGGTCTGCCGCCAGCGGGGTTACCGATACGGTCACCGATTGCAGATCGAGCTCTTCGGGAACAGGCGGGGGACATAAGTATGCTTTTTGTGAGCGCGGCCTGAAAGCTCGGAATGGGCGCACGCAGGGCACGCCCCTGCTACAAGAAGACAGGCGTTACAGAATCGCGCCTGGCTCAATCCTGCCCGCCTCGGGGAACTTCTTCTTCCACAAACCGACCCTGCGAACAAAGGCATCGACCTGGGCGGGGGCCGAGCCCACGAATTTCCGGCCGGACCCGAGTACCTTTCGGATTCCGGCGACGGTCAGCGGTATCCTGTCATCCGCACCCAACCGTTCGACCATGTCGGCTGCCTCCGCCCGTCCTTCGCGGCGGGCCACAATCGCTCCCAGAGCGTGCTCCTTGATAACCTCGTGCGCCGTCTCACGACCGGCACCGGCTTTGACAGCCTCCATCAGAATGGTGGTCGTCGCCAGGAATGGCAGTTCGCGGAAGTTTTCAGCCTCGATTGCGGCGGGAAAGACTGCGAACTGGTCAAGGACCGTGAGAAACGTCTCAAGCAGTCCGTCGATGGCAAAAAAGGCGTCCGGCAGCATCACTCTTCTCACGACCGAACAGGATACATCTCCTTCGTTCCACTGATCGCCGGACAAGCCTGAGGCCATGGTCACGTGGCCGGCCAGAATGGTGGCGAATCCAACAATCCGTTCCGAGCTCCTGCAATTCGTCTTGTGCGGCATGGCCGAGGAACCGACCTGGCCTTTGCGGAACCCTTCAGTCACCAGCCCGAATCCCGCCATCAGCCGGATTGTCCTGGCAAAACTGGACGGACCTGCCGCCAACTGGGTCAGGGCAGTGATAACGTCGAAGTCCATACTCCTGGGATAAACCTGCCCTACGTTCTCCAGAACATCGGCCAGACCGAGGTGATCGACCACCCGGCGTTCGAGCTCGGCGACCTTCTTAACATCGTTTTCGAAAAGGGTCAGTTGGTCGAGCTGGGTGCCTACGGCCCCCTTGAGTCCGCGGGCGGAGTAACGCCGGATCAGGTCGTCCAGTCGTTCGAGAGCCACCAGCAGTTCCTGGCCGGCCATGGCGACACGCTTCCCGACCGTGGTTGGCTGGGCCGGTACGTTGTGCGTCCGTCCGGTGATCATCAGGGTTCGGTATTCGCGAGCCCGTTCGGCCATCTTTCCAAGAGCCGCCACCACTTTCACCCGGACGAATTCCAGCGACCGGAAAATCTGGAGCTGTTCGACGTTTTCGGTCAGATCCCGGCTGGTCAGGCCAAGGTGAATCTGTTCACGGCCGGCCAGACCGTTGAACTCCTCTATCCGGGCCTTGACGTCGTGCAGAAGCGTGCGCTCGCGACGGTCGATGGAGGCAAGATCAACCTGATTACTGACCCGCTCGTAATCCCGGATGGCAGCGGCCGAAACATTGAGGCCCAGGTCCCGCTGGGCCTTGAGCACCGCGATCCAATAGCCGCGCTCGAGTCTGACCCGACCCGATGGTGTCCAGATATCCCGCAGGGTGGCCGACGCATACCGCTCCGCCAGAACATTGGGTATCGCTTCAACAGTCCGGTCCACTTTTTGCTTTTTTTTCATTGTGGGCACTTTGATTAATTGTAACTCCCGCGCCTCAATTCAACGCGCAGCCCAGAGCATGCCCCGGCGCTGAATCTCCATCGCTTCCGGCACCTTGAAATCATCGGGCACGTGCCCCAGGGAGCTGTAAAAAACCCTGCCCTGGCCGTAGCGGCGCTTCCAGACCACGGGCATCACGGTTCCGTTGACCCAATCGGTCGATCGGTCGACGAGTGTGGTGGTGGCCAGAACCTGGTTGGATGGATCCGTATGCATGTAATATTGCTCCGAATGCATTGAGAAATCCCTGAGTCCCCTGGTGATGGGGTCATCGTGGTCGGTTATATTGACCGTGTAATCGATGATATTGTCCGGATGGGCCACCCACTGTCCGCCTGTCATGAACTGGTAATCGGTGTTGTCGCGGAAGGAATCTGCCATCGTGCCATGGTAACCAGCCAGACCGACACCGTCCTTGACGGCCTCCCGCAAGCCCTCCGATTGCTCCTTGGTGATGGTTCCCATCGTCCACATCGGGACGATCAATGAAAGGGAACCCAATTTCTCCGCGTCGAGATAGCTGTCCAGGGTATCCGATACCTCGACCTCGAAATCCTGCGTCCGCAACCAGCCCGCGAACAGATCTGCCCCTTCCTTCGGTTTGTGGCCGTCCCAGCCACCCCAGACAATAAGAGCCCTTTTCATCACTCGGCCATTAGAGCAGACCCGGACAATCTCGGACAGAAAAAAGCAGATTCGGATCGGTATAACCGATGAGTGATTTCGGCCCGTTACATCGCTCCAACAGATCGCGGATCTTGACACCTGCCATTTCACACCGCTATTGATGACCCTTTCCTCTGAACCCTTAACCATGAACCGCCGCATGAAAGCAATTGTGACATTGAAGATGACCCTTGTCCTCGTTGGCGGTCCTGGCAGCGCTTGAACCTGCGCTGATTCCGATTTTTTCAGGCCGTCCCCGAGGGGACGGCTTTTTTTGTACAACAGGTGCTTTCCTGTTCGCAACTCTGCGCACCACCACCGATGTGGGCGCTTTCATTTCCACCCTCACTCAAAATGCAGCTACAATCTCTCGGTTGGGATCTTTTCTTTGAAGAGCACTTCCAACCACACCGAACGGCAGGCCTGCTTCCTGCGCGCGTTGCCGTCGAAACTCGCAGTCTCTATACACTGATCGGTGAGGACGGGCAATTTTCCGCCCGTTGCCGCGGCCGATTTCTCCACCAAATTTCCGACCGTGCTGATATGCCGGCAGTCGGTGACTGGGTCGCCTGTATGCGGAGAGCCGAAACCCGCGAAGCGGATATCCAGGCGGTCCTTCCCCGCCGTACCCGGTTTTCCCGGGCCGCTGCGGGCCCGGAAACCAGCGAACAGGTCGTCGCCGCCAATGTCGATATGCTCTTCCTGGTAACCGGTCTGGACCACAACTACAACCTCCGCAGGATTGAACGCTATCTCGCGGTGGCCTTCGAAAGCGGCGCTGAGCCGGTCATCATACTCAACAAGACCGATCTCTGTCTCGACACCAATGAGCGCCTGGCAGAGGTGAAAGCAATTGCCCGGGGCCTGCAGGTCGTCGCAGTCAGCGCTGCGACCGGTCAGGCGGTCGACGAGGTCAAGCGCTTGATCCGCCCGGGGAATACGGTGGCTCTGCTCGGATCATCCGGGGTTGGCAAGTCCACCCTGGTCAACCAATTGCTCGGCCAGCAAGTTCAGGACACCGGTTCTGCCCGGGTAACGGACGGACGCGGGCGCCATACCACAACCACCCGGAGCCTTATACCGATCCCGTCCGGCGGCATGCTCATCGATACCCCGGGCATGCGGGAACTCGGGCTCTGGGATATCGGAACAGGAGTCCGGGGCCTATTCGAAGACATCGGTGAACTGGCCACCCAATGCCGCTTCAACAACTGCCATCACGGTAGTGAACCCGGCTGCGCGATCCGCAAAGCCCTTGAGACCGGTTGTCTCGATCCCGGACGCTTCCAGAACTGGCTCAAGCTGCAGCGGGAGGAGTCCTTCGTACAGCGTCAACAGGACGAGGCCCTGCGCCGCAAGCACACCGCCAACTGGAAGCGAACCACCACGAACTATCGCCAGAAAACGCGCTTCGAGCAAAACCAGTTGGACGACTGATGTCCGTTCAGTGATGTGATGAGGCAGGTCGCGGTGTTTGTTCAACCACGGCTGCGGTTCAGCCTTCTATCTCGACGACTTCGACCCTGAAAATGAGGGTTGAGCGGCGTGGAATTCCTTCTCCGCGACCCCTCAGCCCATAAGCCAGGGCGTAGGGGATGATCAGTATACGCATCTCACCCTCGCGCATGTCGGCTAATGCCTCTTCCCAACCCAAGATAACCTCCCCGCTGCCAAGTCTCAACTCGAACGGTTTTTCCCGGTCGTTATTCTCACCGAATTTCGTGCCGTCTATCAGAAACCCGGTGTAGACCACCGAAATCTTCATGCCCCGAAGCGGTTTCTCGCCCGTGCCCTCGCGTTCGATGATATAGCGGAGGCCGGATGGGGTTTCCAGATAACCCGGCCATTGCGTTTCGATTATCTCCTCATCGTCAGCCGAGAAGCTGCCCCGCGGTCCGGCGCCGGACCCGGCCGACGAAAATACAAGAACGAGGCAGAGGGCGATCAATCGGTGGCTTCTTGTTAAAATCATGGCTGGGCGGGTTCCCTATCCTGTCCAACAGGTGTCACAATGCAGCCCTCGGGACAAATGAAATATTCCCGCCGGCATGAAAGGTCGCTAGTGTCCTGAATACGCTTCCCCACCCGGTCCGCCATGCCCTACCCTGGGGTCGCACCATGAACCCCATTCCCGCAGATGATCCCCGCCACCCCGCCTACGGTCCGGTTGAAGACCAGTCCGAGCTTCCGAGAATTCTTTTGATCGGAGATTCCATCTCGATCGGATACACGGTGACGGTTCGTGAGATCCTGAACGGCGCAGCCAATGTTCATCGGGTCCCCGAAAACGGGCGGGACACCGAGCACGGCCTGAAACAGCTCGATGCCTGGTTGGGTGAAAAGCCCTGGGACCTGATCCACTTCAACTTCGGGCTGCATGACATCAGGCACGTAAAAGACGACATGATGGATATATCCGGAATACGAATACGTTCAGTGGACGAGTACGCGCAAAATCTCACCCGGATTCTGGATTGCTTGAACCGGACCGGGGCACGGCTGATCTTTGCCACCACGACTCCGGTGCCGAACGGAGCAGACGGACGCCGTCCCGGAGACGAAATCGAGAGCAATGCGATCGCGGGCGAAATCATGGCAGGGGCCGGGGTGCCTATCAATGACCTCCATGCATTCATAACCCCTCGCCTGGCCGAGGCTCAAACCCCTCAGAACGTGCATTTCAATGAACACGGCTACCGGCTTCTGGGCGAGGAAGTCGCCCGTATCATTCGCGGCCTCTTTCTGACGAACAGGTCCGACTGACATCATGGGGCACGACAGGGGTCAGGCCGGAACAGGCAATGTTTGGTGGGTCGGTAGACGTTCTGTGCCAATCGAAGGGGTCAAACCTTGATGGCTGATGTCGGCAGAATCGCTGCCTCGGTACCTGCATTGACATGCACGAATGCAAGGAATGCAAGGAATGACCCCGTGGCCGCTGTCAGGCCGCCTTACCTGGTGCAAGGCAACGCACCATCATTGCCCGAAGGACTTCCTCCTGCTCGTTGGGTCGTTCGATAATCTCTTCAAACGCCCGACGGAATTCAAACTGATGGTCGATCAGAAATCTCAGCGACGGCAATCGTGATCGGCCGGCAAGTTTACCCAGATACCAGGCATTCTGGGTAAACACGTTCAGCGGATTCTTTTCCGTTGAGGATCCAAAGACCTGACCGTACCTGGCGATAGAGCTGCTGAACGACGATTTGTCCATCCCGCGCTCATCGACCCGCAGGGACCCCGAGTCGACCAACGAACGAATCTGAATCAGAAGTCGATTTCGATTCTGAAAGGCGCTCAGGAGCGGTCGCGCGTCGTACCCGGCGAAGAAATGCCGGCGGAGAGCTTCTATCGACCAGGACAGATCGCGCGAAAAAAAGGCTTCGGCCGTCTCAAAAAAATCGCCTTCGCCATACGCGGGCACCAATTCATCAACCATCCGCTGGCTGATCACCCCTCCGGACTCGTCACAGTAGGTGATGAGTTTGCGTACCTCCTCCACGAAGAGTCGGGCATTGCGATTGATCCTGGCCACCAGGAGCTCGATCACACCGGGGCCAAATGAGACATCCAGGTTATGGCATTCTTCCGCGACAAGCGCTTCCCAGTTCATCCCGCCGGATCCCTCGGCCACAACGCGAGAGTCGCTGTTCTTCTCGCACCATTTTGGAAAACTCCGACGTCGGTCGACGGGAGAGGCCGAGACCAGCAGACCGATCTCCTCCGGATCGATCGATTCCAGGAGGACCTTGAGCTCCTCCACCTGTTTGAGCGTTCCCTCGGCCTTCCCTGTCTGCGAATCGGCCAGAAAATTGACCTCTTTCAGCCAGACCGCCTTTCGGGCACCAAATAATCCGAGCGTCTGCACCGCTTCGCGGAGACGATTGGTGACGGCCTCAACCTCACCCACATTGTTGGCAAATCCGCTGAGCACATCGATCGAGAATTCATCCACTCCCTCGGACATCTGTTCGAAGCGCTCCTTCGCAACCCGATTGACGAGAAAGTCATCCGGTCCGCTGATATAGGTGAAACGCTGAATCTTCGAGGACATGGGGGAAGCTGGAAGTAAGAAGTAAGAAGTAAGAAGTTGGAAGTTGGAAGTTGGGTTGATTCGACCGGCGGTCTGCTGAAGAATCAGCACCGCCTGCCGAATACACAGACCAGTGACTGCGCCAGTTGGTGCCGTCACCTCAAGCTATAATGACCCCTGAAATCGAAGTCGCTGCAGATTCCACCGCGCTTCTCAACGCGCAGTGCTGGGAGGATGCCGACACACTCCTGGCCGCGCTCGAAGTCCAACCCGGAGAAACGGTCGTTTCAGTCGGCTCAGGAGGAGACAATACCCTCGCACTCCTGCTGGCCAACCCGGCCAGGGTGATGGGCATCGATCCGGATCCCGCTCAGATCGCCTGCTGCGAGCTCAAGACGATCGCCTACCGGAAGCTCGGCTACGGCGAGTACCTGGAACTCGTCGGTTCCCGCACCAGTACTCGCCGGCAAAAACTGCTCGACGAATGCCTGGACGGTTCAATTTCCGCCCGGGTGGCATTCTGGCGTTCGGTCAGGGGCATCGATGCCCGTGGCATCGGCGGGCTCGGTCAATTCGAGCGGGAACTCAACCGGTTTCGGGTCGGTCTGCTGCCGTTCGCGCAGAGCCAGGCCAAGTTGAACGCCCTGCTCCGACCCACCAATCCGGAAAGCCGGGCGGTGTTCTTTGACCAGGCTTGGAATTCCCTTCGATGGAGAGTGCTTTTCCGGAGGGGGTTTTCGCGGGCCGCGGCCATTGCCCGCGGTCAGCAGGCGAGCCTTTTCGATCGGGGAGACGATGGTTTGACGAGTGGCGCATCTGAACGCTTCCGCCATCTTCTGGTCGATCTCGAACCCGCAGAAAACCCCTACCTTCACTGGTATTTACGGGGTTACCACGGAGATGTCCTGCCCGTCGCGATGAGAACCAGGAATCGCGGCACAATCCGCGACCGGCTCGACCGGATTTCCTGGCGCGCCCAAAGCCTGGAGGGTGCCCTCGGAACGCTACCCGCGAAGAGCGTCGATCGGTTCAACCTGGGGGGCGTGTTTGAGCCGACCTCCGAAGCCGCCTACCACCACCTGCTGAAGGCCATCATCCGGGCAGCCCGCCCCGGTGCACGCCTGGTCTACTGGAATACCCTGACGATGCGGTCCCGCCCGGATACCATGCGCCAACAGCTCCGTCCTCTCGAGGAACTCGCCATCCGTCTGGGTCGATCGGACAAATCACTCTTTTCGCAACGCCTTGTAATCGAAGAAGTCATGGGGTAAAGAGACGCAGCCGGTTTCAACTGCTCCAGCCCGATTCGTTTCCCGGTGGGACTCCCAATAAGTGACAACGCATGAGCCGCCTTCATCTCTTTCTCCTGGCCGGGCAGTCAAATATGGCCGGCCGGGGTCCGCTCCCGGAAGGACCTCCGCCCGAGCCGGACCCGAATATCACTGTTCTCACCGAGGATATGACCTGGGCGATCGCCCGTGACCCTCTCCACTTCGACCGACCACCGGGCTGCGCGGTGGGTCCCGGCCTGTCGTTTGCCAGGCGGGTCAGAGAGCAGCGACCGGACTGGTCCATCGGCCTGGTGCCCACCGCAATGGGCGGCTCACCCCTCGAAGAGTGGCAACCGGGCGAACAACTTCTGGTCGAGTCCCTGAGACGGGCGCGCCACGCCCTGGATTCGGGTGTATTTGAGGCCGTTCTCTGGCACCAGGGAGAAAAAGATTCCCGCACGATGGAATGCGCCCGGACCTACGGCGACCGCCTGGCAAAAACAATCGGCGCCTTTCGTGACGGTATCGGCAGCCCGGACCTGCCATTCATCGCCGGTGAAATCGGCGGGTTCCTGGCAGATTGTGCGGATCCGGGGTTTCCCTGCCTGGATCTGGTCAACGCCGCGATTCGCGAACTCCCCGAACGTGTTTCCAACACGGCCTGGGTGAGTGCGGAGGGGCTGACCCACAAAGGCGACCTGGTTCACCTCGATACGCCATCCCAGATCCGGTTCGGGTGCCGATACGCCGAAGCCTTTTTGAAGCTGTTCGACGAAGCGTAGGGGCTTCGAGGGGGTCAAAGCACAAATCTCGCATTGGCATGCAAGATTATGAGCAATGACCCCGTGGGTCTCATTCCGTCTTCCGGCGGATCACCCAGCGGGAGAGGATGAGGAAGACGACGGCCAGGCCGAAAGCGACGAGTAGGATCATGATGATCCGTCGCGTGGCGTTGTCGATGATGTCGTCCAGCGACCGGGTGGATTCTGCCAGGGCGACGGCGGTCACCTTTGAGGCGCCTTCGACCACCCGTTCGAGTGAATCGCCCTCCAGGGTCGAGCGCACTTCGACCAGCAGGCCCTGCAGTTCGACCGACGCCGTTGTCAATTCGGCCAGGGTCGCGGTGTATTCGTTTATATCAAAGGGTTTGGACTCCTTCTGAGGCGCCGTCGCTTTCTCAGCCGCCTCCGCCGCTCTTTCTTCCGGTGTCTTCGGCGGATACAAGGTCATCATGGTGTCCTTGTAGGTATTCAGCAGGCTCTCGATCGATCCCGCGGCCGAATCGAGCGTGGTGGTGGTCTGCTCGACTGAGCTTGTGATCACCTCCGCCCTTTCCGCAATGCGGTCAACCGTGGCCAGAGACGCCTGGACCTCCTTCAATGTTCCCTGGATGGAGTCCTGCTTTTCATCGATGGATGCCAGGATCTCGTCTGCATCGCGTCTCACATCCATGAGAAGGCCCTCCATCTCCCATCCCAGGTGTTCCGGTAACCTCTCCGCAACCCGAACGAACTGTTCGGTCACGGCCACGATATCCTTGGCCGCATCGCCTCCTTTTCCCACGCCTTCCAAGGCATGGAAGGGCGACATGGTCATGTTGAGAACGGGGGAAAGCACGCTGCCCACCACCGTTTCGGAAAAGTCGATGCGCGTCATGGTGCCGCCCGCTCCGGATATCGCAAAACTCTCGACGTATTTCTTAACACTCGCGACGACCTCGTCGTATGAATCCGCCGGCAAGAAACCCTTTGCGGTCTTTTGGAATTCCATGCGCACGCTCTTATAGAGGACTATCAACTCGTCTGCCGCACCGTCCATCACTGTCATACTCTCCAAAGATTTTTTGTCGTCCTTGAGATGCTCCAGAAAGAGCTCCAACTGATAGGCCAGGGACCAAAGATCGAAATAGGAGGTCAGAGCTTTGGGATGATCTGATGCCGTTTCAATCGCCGTGATGGTTCTCTTCTTCATGAAGAGCAACCGGTGCCTGACTCCCGTTTCACTCGTCTCCGTTGAGAGTCGCATCACCTCGATCTGAATTCGACCCGAAAAAGTCGTTGCCATCGCGTCGACCGTGCTCCGGAGTTCCGGTTCGGATATGAGAATGGTTGGTCCACTGCTCTTACCCGATGTTGACTGACAGGAAAGGCAAATCGAGGCCCCGAGCACAGCAGCAAGAATCCGGAAGGGGTGGGAGATTCTCATGGCGTCAGCCTCAAGCAAACCCCTCTCGCATGCAAGTCCAGGGACAGGTCATTATGTCGCTCGCAAATCGATGATCCCACCCGGTTCGACCCGGTCCCTGACTATCCTGTCGGCGCCGTCACCTCCGTGGTGGATCAGAACCCTTCTCAGCCAATCGAGTGCCGCATTGACGGCCCGCTGTTTGACCGCGGTTCGGGAGCCCGGGTAGTTGATCCTCTTCGACCAGATACCCTTCGGAGTATGCAGCCCGATGAAGATGGTGCCCACCGGGTTTTCGGCATTCCCTCCGCAGGGCCCGGCGAAACCCGTGAGGCTCAGACCGTAATCGGCGTCGAGTCTCTCCGCCACCCCGGTGGCCATGGCGGCGGCCGTCTCGGCACTGACCGCGCCGTGCTGCTTGAGAAGACATTCCGGAACATCGAGCAATTCGACCTTTGAAGCGTTGCCGTAGCAGACGATTCCCCCGGTGAAAAATTTGGAGGCGCCGGGCAGGTCGGTGAAGCAACTGGCCATCAGGCCCCCGGTGCAGGATTCGGCAACCGCCAGGCCCAGGTCGTGCGCTCGAAGAAAATCAGAGATCACCTTCACCATCGAGAGTTCTCCCATGCATAGAAAGTCGTCGCCCAGCAGGTCGCGACATTCACCGGCGATCGTTTCCAGGTCCTCGCCGGTCAGATCCTCGTTCAGTGAATTCAGACGCAAATCAACCTGTCCGGCATGCGCACAGTAGGCCACGTTCAGCTGCCCATGCTTCTCAAAGACCGGCTGAAGCTTGGTCTCCAAGGCGGACTCCCCTATCCCCGCCGTCTTTACCTGAACATAGGCCTCGCCGCCAGAGATCAGACCGTGCGCGGCCAACCGCGGGATAACTGCCCCTAAAAACATGGGCCGCAACTCGCTGGGTGGCCCCGGTAGCATGACCAGAATCTTCCCGCCCCTGCCAAACCAGATTCCGGGAGCCGTCCCGTTCGGGTTTGAGATGACTTCGGCCCCTTCCGGGTAATAGGCCTGCTTCAGATTATTCGAGGTAACGGGTCGTCCGAATCGGGCAAAGCGCTCCTTGATCGCCTCATCGGTCTCGGGATGGAAAACCAGCCGGCACCCCAATATCCCGGCGATGGTTTCGCGAGTCCGGTCGTCGCAGGTGGGACCGAGGCCGCCCGTCGTGATGACCACGTCAGATCGTTCCCAGCTCTCACTGAACGCTCGGCCGATGGTTTCGGCATCATCCGGAATGGTGACATTCCGCTGCAGGGTGACACCGTGGCGTCCAAGGTGTTCACCGATAAAGGTCAGATGGGTGTTTGCAGTAAGCCCGAGCAGAAGTTCTTCGCCGAGGGTGATGAGCTCAAAACGCTTTTGGGTGAGCATCCTTCAAGGTGAACCGCTCTCAATCATGGCAGACGCCTTGTGAGCGGCATGGTGATTCCGAGATGAGTTCACGACATTGGGTTCAGTTTTTCTTACTCCCTCAAGCTTGGCAGATGAATACAGTACGGCAATTGTATTGAAATGCCAGCCCCGGGCCCAAGTTCGCTCAAGGAAAAGGTACGCCACCTGCCCCAGGGCCCCGGTGTCTACCTGATGAAGGACCGCCTCGGAGCGATCATCTATGTGGGCAAGGCCAAGAATCTGCGACGCCGCGTCTCTTCCTATTTCCAATCCTCAAGAGGCGTGCTGCAGCAACCGAAGATCCGGGCGCTGGTCGATCTGATCCGCGATCTCGAGGTGATTGAGGTCAAATCCGAACCGGAGGCTCTTCTCCTCGAGGGCCGCCTGATCAAGCAATACCGCCCGAAATACAATACCGATTTCACTGACGACAAGCGGTTCCTCCTGGTGCGATTGGATGAATCCGTCGACATCCCAAAATTCACCCTGGTGCGTTATCGCAAGGACGACAACGCGCGCTACTTCGGGCCCTTTCCCCATTCCGGTCACCTTCGGCGAACCCTGTCCGAGATGCGAAAAAAGTTCGGCATTGTCCTGGCAGATACCCAGCCCCGCAGAATCGGTCCCGATCGCTACCGACTCTATGATGATGTCCGGGCCGAACTCTATGGTCACGGCAATGAAGTCACGACCGCAGAGTTCAGAGACCGGTTGACCGATGCCTGCCTTTTTTTCGAGGGCCGGAGTCGCGAGATGCTCAAGGAGCTCAAACTCCAGATGCAGGAGGCCTCCGAGAAAAAGAACTACGAGAAAGCCGCCGGATTGCGTGATCTGGTCTTCGCGCTCGACCAGACCCTTTCCAGGACGAGGAAGTTCGCCCGCAACCCGGTTCCGGCCCCGGTTGAAACCCATGCGGTAGAAGAGCTGCAGCGGGTCCTCGGTTTCAATGTTCGACCGGTCAACCTCGAGTGCTTCGATATTTCCCATATCTCCGGCACATTCGTGGTCGCCTCAATGGTTCACTTCACCGAAGGGAGGCCCGACAAGGCCCATTACCGCCGTTACAAGATACGCAGCTTTGTCGGCAATGATGACTTCCGCGCCATGGAGGAAGTTGTCGGTCGCCGTTACCGGCGTCTGGCGGCCGAAGGAAAGCCCTTTCCCGAGCTTGTTGTGATTGATGGCGGCAAGGGACAGGTGGCGGCGGCACTCAAAGCTTTTCTCATCCTGGATCTGGAACCGCCACCGTTGATCGGGTTGGCCAAGAAGAAAGAGACGATCATCTTTTCGGATGGACGGGAACCGCTCAACCTGCCCCTCAATCACCCGGCGCTTCAATTGCTGCAGCGCCTCCGAGACGAGGCGCATCGCTTTGCCAATACCTTCAATGCCGATCTCCGCACCAAGCGGATTCGCGAATCGATCCTCGATACGTTTCCCGGGTTGGGAAAGGTGCGCCGAAAAGCTCTCCTCGACCACTTTGGATCGATCGACCGTCTGAAGAACGCCGACGTGAACAAGCTCAAAGAGGTGCCCGGCATCGGCCCAAAAACAGCCGCCGAACTGCACGCCTTTCTCAAAATCAACCGCACCGCCCGGGCAATCCCGGCTCCCGAATAACAGGACTGAACCTTCCTATCGACACCCGGGTAAGATCGACCAAGAAGCCAACGAAGCCTAAAATCATGAATTCCAAGACGTTAAGATGCGGTTTGCTCATCACGTTTATCTGCCTGCTCCCGTCCGTGGCTGCAGCCGATGCCCTCAGACTGCCGGCCATATTCGGCAACCACATGGTGCTCCAGCGGGATCAGCCCATACCGGTCTGGGGTTGGTCCGATCCTGGAGCTGAGGTCACGGTCAGTTTCCGTGACCAGCGAGTGACCACCATTACGCGTGCTGATGGGCAATGGACCGCCACCCTCGCCGCTGAGAGCACCGGAGAATCAGCCGACCTCATCGTTCTCTCCGGAGACGATCTCGTTTTCACCGATGTTCTGGTCGGGGACGTCTGGGTCGCCTCCGGCCAGTCCAATATGAGCTGGACAGTGTCCAACTCGAACAACGCCGAGGCGGAGATTGAAGCAGCCGACCATCCCGACATACGGTTGTTTACGCTCAAACGCCGGGTATCCACAGAACCACTCCGTGAGGCTGGCGGCTCTTGGGTGGCCTGCACACCGGAAGCGACGAAAGGTTTCTCAGCGGTGGCTTATTTCTTCGGTCGCGAGCTGCAGGAGGAACTCGATGTGCCCATCGGCCTGATCAACACCTCCTGGGGCGGAACACCGGCCGAAGCCTGGACCAGTATCGGTGCCCTGGCGGCCAACCCCGAATTGACTTCAATCATCGAACAGCGGACACGGGACATTGTTAATTACCCTGAGAAACTCAGCGTTCACATCGGTGAGCTGGCCGCTTGGGCGGCACGCAGAGTCACAGCCGAATCCGACGGAGCCGAATTCACGGAGCGCAAACCTCGTGGCCCCCGCGGCCCCGAACACCCCCATCTGCCGGCCGGCCTCTACAACGGCATGATTCAACCACTCATTCCATACGGAATCCGGGGCGTGATCTGGTACCAGGGGGAATCCAACGGAAGCCGCCCCGAACAATATGCCACCCTTTTCCCAACCATGATCAGGGACTGGCGTCGGCAATGGGGCCAGGGGGCGTTTCCTTTCCTCTTTGTCCAACT
Organism: Verrucomicrobiota bacterium; assembly: GCA_003641745.1. GTDB lineage: Bacteria > Verrucomicrobiota > Verrucomicrobiia > Opitutales > Opitutaceae > B12-G4. Next base: position 47,538 of record QNAI01000004.1, read on the forward strand.
CGCCAACTTCATGCCGAACGGGGATGAATCCGGTCGCGTCTGGGCGTTTTTGCGCGAAGCCCAAACTCAAACCCTGCGCCTGCCGAATACCGGCATGGCCGTCACCATCGATATCGGGAATCCCGATGACATACACCCCCGCAACAAGCAGGACGTGGGCAAGCGACTCGCTCTGGCGGCGCAAGCGGTCGCTTATGATCAGTCGGTGATCGCCTCGGGTCCGATGTTCAGCGAGCTGACGATCGACGGATCTGAAGCGGTCATCTCTTTCTCGAATGCAGAGACCGGACTGACCGGCGTGAAAGGTAAGGTGCTCGGATTCGAAATCGCCGGCAAAGATAGAATCTGGGTGCCCGCGACTGCCACCATCTCCGGCGCGAAGGTGCTCGTTTCTAACCCGGTTATTCCCGAGCCGGTGGCGGTACGTTACGCTTGGGCAAACAGTCCGGAAGCGACTCTCGCCAATGGGGTCAATCTCCCGGCTGTGCCGTTCCGGACTGATGATTGGTCCCGGGAATGATGCCCCCTGATCGGTAGCCTGCGGTTTCCTTTTTCGGAGGATCCCGATCAACTCCTCGAAGAGATCACGGCCTCGCGTTGAACCTCTGCAGAGGCAGTTGGCCGTGGCGACATCAGGCGCGGTCAGTGAAAAGTCCGTACGCGTTGCGCCCGGGCATCGGTTTGCCAACCGATGCCCGGGCGATTTTCCTGTTCGCACGCCTCCCCAGAAGGCGTGCCTTAACTGTTACCTGACCCAGGATTGGTTTTGCTGCTCAGGCCGCTATCCGTTCGGTTGGCGATTCGAGCCACCCGTGCCATCCTGTTTGCCCTTCCCGTTGCCGTTTCCTTCCTGCCTGCCCGTGCCATCCTGCTTGCCGTTGCCACTGCCGTTACCGTCCTGCCTGCCCGTGCCGCTGCCATCCTTTTTCCCCTCACCACTCTTGTTGCCCTTACCTTTCTTCTTGCCCGAGCCATCCTGCGCGCCCTTTCCTCCCTGCCCGCTTCGGCCACCCTGGCCCTTCATGGTTACTCGGGCGACCTCCTTCTCCCCGGCAGAGAGTCTGCCATCGTTGTCGACATCATAATTTTGAAGCATCTGCTGGGATTGGTTCCTCTGCGGGACGCCATCGCCACCTGCGGCCCAAGCCGAACTGACGACAAACATTGCCGGTATCACGGACAGGAAAAGAAGGTGCTTATTCATGTTATTCTTTTTGAGCTCTGTGTTCATGCTGGTTAGACGTCCGGCGGTGGAGCGGGTTACAGATCCCTGCAATCGATTTCTGATTTTCTTCAAGGTATCGACAATGCCATTGCGGAATCGGAACTCTGAGAGATCGTCTGATACGGATTGCACCAGAAGAGGTGAGCCTGAAACGTTGCGCCCGGGCATCGGTTCCCAACCGATGCCCGGGCGATTCTCCCGTTCGCACGCCTCCCCAAAAGGCGTGCCTCAACTGTTACCTGACCCAAAACTGTTCTTACTGCTCCGGCGGAGGCGGTCCCTTCTTTTGACGGTTCGCACGGGCCGCATCGCGCTCTTCCGGTGAGATCCAGCCGTCACCATCGGTATCGAATCGTTCCATCATTGCCTGGCGGTTCATGCCACCGTGGCCACCTTTTCCACCACGACCGCCTTCCGCCTGCATGGCCGCACGGGCCGCATCGCGTTCTTCCGGCGAGAGCCGACCATCGCCGTCGGTATCAAACCGCTCCATCATCCGCTGACGATTGGGAGCGCCCTGCCCGTCTTTACCTTGCCGGCCTCCCTGGCCCTGCATGGTCTTGCGGGCATTTTCCTTTTCCTCAGCCGACAGTTGCCCGTCCCTATCCACATCGTATTTCTCGAGCATCTGCTGGTAACGGCCCTTCTGCGGGGTGTCCGTATCGCCATCTGCGGCCCAGACCGGGCTGACGATAAACATTGCAGGAACCGCGGACAGGAATAGAAGGTATTTTTTCACTTTGGAAATGTTGAGATCTGTACTCATGCTGGCTAGACGCCTGGCATCTGTGCGGGTTACAGATCACGGCAATTGATTCCAGTTTTATTCCACGGACACGGCGTGGACGCTCATGTTCCAAGTCACTTTCAGCGACCAAAGCATTCAGGAGCTCAACAAGCTCGAGAAACTCGAGCAGATGGATGTGATCGAGCCGTTGACCGACCTGACTGCGGCCAAGCTGCGCCATCCGCGCGAACCGCTGGGTCGGTTCTCCCGCGCCGGAACCACTTATTACCGCCTTCGAGCCGGAGATTATCGCATCTACTTCGAGCGCCTCGAGGACACGCTTTACACCCACTACATCCTCCACAGGAACTCCCTGACGGATTTTGTATTCCGCACAAAGCTTCCCATCTCAGAGGAGCAATTACTCGAGCAACACCATTCCTTCTGGAAATACCTCGAGACTCTCAATAAGTAGGTTTCTCCCTCCCGATGGAATCTCCCCGCCCATCCAGCGACCCGCTCAGCAGTACACAAGCGAGCCGCATTTACCTGCTGCCGAACCTGATGACGGCCGGGAACCTCTTCTGTGGGTTCGTCGCCATCATCCGCTGCATCCAAGCCAGGTTTGCGTCCATGACGGGCGAAGGGGTCCCGGAAGAACTCTACACGGAAGCGGTCTGGTTTATTCTCGCAGCTGTGGTTTTTGATTCCCTGGACGGCAGGTTGGCCCGTTTCGGAGGGCGCGAGTCCTTATTCGGCCGGGAATTCGATTCGATTGCCGATGTCGTATCCTTCGGTGTCGCACCCGCCTTGATGGTTTTTTTCCTCATCCTGTCACCGGACCAGCTGCCGGTTTTTCGTCCCATCGGGTGGTTCATCGGCTTTATCTACCTGCTTTGTGCCTCGGTTCGCCTGGCTCGCTTCAATGTGATCACCCATCCGGCGGTCTACTCAAAACACGAAATCTACGCCACAAAGGACTTCATCGGGCTCCCCGTGCCGGCGGCGGCGGGAGTTATCGCCTCGCTCGTTCTTCTTCTGACCAAACAGGATCTGCAACGGTGGTCGCTAATCCTGCCCGCTCTTATGTTATTGGTCGCCTATCTCATGGTGAGCACGGTCCGCTACCCAAGTTTCAAGGAGATAGACTGGCATACCAAGGCCCGGTTCAGGACCTTTATCCTGATCCTGGTCACAGTGACTCTGATTTTTCTGTTCCGCCAATACGCGCTGGTCCTGATTTTTCTGACCTACCTTTTTTTCGGTCTGACCCGCCATGTGATCCAACACCGGCGCAGAAAGGAAAGGTTGAAAAAATTAAGAGAGGATCGAAATACCGATGTGAAGAAATCCCCGGCAAGTGAAGAATAACTCCGGATAACTTCATGATTTTTGTCCGGTCTGTGAATTACAGTGAAAAAGAGTTCTCCTTGTTCACAGAAAAAAGACGCGTCTACATCCTGTTAAGTAAGCAGTTAGGTGCGTACCGGGTGTTCTTGACAGACCATATGAATACTATGGATTTATCTGTTAAGAACTAATCCTTCATAGGATTTGTCAGTAACGGCAAAATCCTCCTAACTTGCCAGAGCATGAAATTCAAAATCAACCGGGACCACTTCAGCAACGGGTTGGCCCAAGTCCTCAATGTCGTCGGTTCGAAGGCGACAATGCCGATCCTGAGCAATGTCCTGATCGAAGCCGACGAAGAGTATTTGTCCCTGACGACGACAAACCTTGATCTCGGCATTCGCTGTCGGATCAAGGCCACGGTGACAGAAACCGGAGCCATCACGCTTCCGGTCAGGCGACTGGCCACCATTGTCCGGGAACTGCCCGCCTTGGATGTCGACGTGGCAACAACCAAGGTAAACCATGTGAAGATCACAAGTGGGGCCTCCAGCTTCCGTATCGTGGGAATGGAAAAGGACGAATTTCCCCCACTGCCGGAATTCAGCGACGAACGGCAGTTCGATCTCGGTCAGGAAGAACTCACTGGGATGCTGAAGAGCGTTTCCTACGCTCAGTCGAGCGACGAAACGCGGTACATCCTGAACGGTGTTTATTTTCGTTTCGAGGAGGGCAAACTGATTCTGGTTGCGACAGATGGTCGTCGTCTGGCCCTGGTGTCGCGGGATCTGGAGATCGCAGCGGATCAGGGTGGCAGTCTGATCCTTCCCGCCAAGACCGTGTCCGAGCTGGTCCGTCTCCTCGGCAAGGGTGAGCGGATCAAGGTCGCATTCAACGAACGTCGCGTGGCGTTTCAGGTGGAAACATCGGATGAGGAGAACGGATTCCTCGGCGATATCCTCCTTGTCTCGAAGGTGGTTGAGGGCAATTACCCGAATTACCAGCAGGTTATCCCCAAGGAGACACACCAGCGAATCAAGGTGGAGCGCGAGCTCTTCCTCCAGTCGGTGCATCGCGCCGCATTGGTCACGAGTGAGAAATCGAATTCGGTCAAGATCAAGCTGAGCAACAACCTGCTCGAGATCCTGGCATCGAGTTCGGATTTTGGCGAAGCGCATGAAAAGTTGGCGGTGACCTATGAAGGCCCCGACCTGCAGGTGGCCTTCAATCCCCAATTCGTGATGGATCCCCTCCGGGCATTGACCCGGGATGAGGTTGCGTTCGAAGTGAAGGACGAAGTCAGCCCGGGCGTATTCAAGACAAGCGACAGCTTTCTATGCGTGATCATGCCGGTGCGCTTGAGTTGATCAGCGCCTCGCTCCAACCTGCTTTCATCGTGTTCTCGCAGGATCTTGATTATTCCCTGCCGATCCTCGGAAGCCTGTTGGTGCTTCTGGGCCTGGCCTATGCCAATCGGTACCTGGCTTCGCCTGCTCTGGCCATCCTGCTCAGGTGGGGTCGCTGGACGGCATTCTCATTTGGAGCCGCTTATCTGGTGCAGTCGTTTGGCTGGAGCGACCGTCCTTATTGGGTTCTGGTACTGAGTGCGATCCTGATTTGGGTACTCCTGGAGACGCTCTACACCTGGTTTGCGATCACCGCTTTGAGCTTGAGTCCGATCCCTCTTTTTCCGCGGTTTTCGCCCAATATTACCGGCGAGGAATGGCCGGCCCGGAAACGGATAATGGCATTGAGGGATTGGTTGCGAAAACACCGATTTCGACAAGTGCAGGCCCTGGTGGCGGAGATCGGAAATGATGTGAGCCTCCGGGTTTCGATCTATCAGGATGAAGAAAATCTGTTTCGTGTTCAGATCCTCTTCCTTCCGGTGCGGGGAGGAATGGTGACGACCTGTTTCAGCGTCAGTTCGAATACCACCGATTCTCTGCGTTACACGACGGATAATCTCTTTCTGCCGTTTGGCGGGTTCTATCCTGAGGACTGGTCGATACAACGTCGTCCTCTTGTGCGATCATTATCCCGGCTGATCACGAATCACCGTCAAAGACTCGAACGGGATGGGAAGACGGCCGAACCCTGGGAGGACGAACCACTGAACGACCTCAATCTGCAACAGAGTGAGTTGGAGAGGGTCAATACCGAGTTGGGATTCCTCTTTCCCCACAATCTGCGCGAGGAGTACGGCAAGATGACCTTTGAAGGTCGTTATCGCGTCTGGAAGGAAGTCTGGATGCTCAATTATCTGGGCGTACCGCGAAGGTACTGATCGCCACCCCGGGGAGGCTTCCGGGCTACTTCTTTTCGGATTTACGTTTCTTGTGCTTCTTCGTTTTCGGTTTTCGCGCAGAACGTTCCGGATTGACCGAACCTGGCTGTGCGTTCGTTTTTGAATGGTTTTTCAACAGGCGCAGTTTCAGTGGACGTCCCTTGAAAGGAGCTCCGTCGAGAGAACGGATGACCCGGGTCGAATGCTGGCGTTCGATTTCGATAATGCAGCTCCTTGGACTCAGCTCGATGGTGCCAATCGTTTCTCCAGGCACACCGGAAGCTCCGGCGATCAGGTCAAGCATGTCGCGGGGTCCAAAGCCGTCATCGCGCCCGATGCTCAGAGAAATCCAACGGGTTGCGCTCTCTGGTTTGGAACTCGGCGGCAGGGATCGGGGAGGTGGTGAACGATCCGTGGCGTCGCCTGTCGATGCGGGTTGACGCTTCTGGATTGGTTTTTCCGCTACAGACCTCTTTTTTTCCGGTCCCTTCGATTCTTCACGATCCCGTTTCCCGGGCGGAGCTGAAGATGGACCGCTCGGTCCATCGGACGGCGCGCCGAGCAGGTGGTGGACGAGGGCCGATGTGATTTCGGTGGGATTGAATCCGCGTTCCAGTAAACGGTCGACAAAAGCCGTCTGTGCACGAAAACGTCCGGCCTCGAGCGTTGTCTGGATCTGGTCGAAAAGAATATCGGTTCGACGTTCTTCGACCTGATCCATGGTCGGGATGGTGCCTCGTTTGAGGCGGGTTCGAGTGAAGCGCTCGATGAACTGCAATTTGTAGATTTCACGTCCGGATACGAAGGTGGCCGCCTTTCCCTCCCGGCCGGCTCTGCCGGTGCGCCCGATTCGGTGCACGTAGTCTTCGGCATCGTAGGGCAGGTCGAAATTGACCACCAGCTCGAGATCGTCCACATCGATTCCGCGTGCCGCCACGTCGGTTGCGACCAGAATTTCGAACTCGGCGTTCTTGAACTTGTTCATCACCCGGGTTCGTTGTGCCTGGGGGATCCCGCCATGCAGTCGATCTGCGGCGAATCCCTGAGCCAGGAGCTGGTCGGCCAGTTCGTCCACCTTCCTTTGTGTATTGCAAAATACAATACCGAGTTTGACCGTGTTGAAATCGAGCAACCGGATCAGGGCCTCGACCTTCAACCGGGGGCGCACTTCATAATAGAATTGTTCAACCGTGGGAACGGTGACCGCCTTCTGCTCGATCCTCACCGTCTTCGGATTCCGCGCGTAGCGCTTGATCAATTGTTGGATCTGCGACGAGACCGTGGCGGAGAAGAAGACGGTCTGGCGTTCGGCGGGGGTCGCATCGAGGATGGTGGTGATGTCTTCGCGGAAGCCCATGTCGAGCATGCGATCGGCCTCGTCCAGGATGACCATTTTGATGCGGTCGAGTCTGGCCGTTCCCCGCTCCATGTGATCCATCAGCCTGCCCGGGGTCGCGATGACTATCTGTACGCCTTTTTTCAACTCGAAGAACTGACGGTCGTAGGAGGCACCGCCATAAATGGGCAGTTCGTGGATGCCTTTCTTGAAAGCGGAGAGCTTGTGAACCTCATTGGCCACCTGGGTTGCCAGTTCCCGGGTCGGGCAGAGCACGAGAACCTGGATTTCCCGGTTCTTGGGATCGACCTTTTCGATCGCCGGTATGGCGAAGGCGGCCGTCTTTCCGGACCCGGTCTGTGATTGGCCGACCAGGTCCCGGCCTTCAAGCAGGATGGGTATGGTCGCGGCCTGGATGGGCGACGCCTCTTCATATCCAAGGGAGGCGACGGCCTTGATAATCTCAGGCGAGAGATTGAGGTCTGAAAATGTGGGTTTGTTCATTGTTCAGACTCTAGGAACTAGGCTTTAGGCTTTAGGTCGAGACATTAGCCCTGAAGGAAAGGAGACTCAATTCAGCCCACTGCCTTCAAACTTCATCCTTCTGCCTTCTAACTTCTGCCTTCTAACTTCCCCCCTACCCTCCGATATAGGACATCTCGACCTTCCTGCGTGCTTTGGCACCCTGCTCGAAACGCTCCTCCGAGTAACGGTCGTGACGTCCTTGCCAGGTCTTGCTGAGCAACGCCCAGAGATCATCGTCGGTGGCGTTGTCACGGATCGGACCCCGCAGGTCGGTACCTTCGTTGGCGAACAGACAGGTGAAGAGCTTGCCGTCCGCAGAGAGGCGGGCCCGGTGACAGTCCCGACAGAATGGCTCGGTGACTGATGCGATCAGTCCGATTTCGATATCCGTTCCCTGGTACCGGTAGCGGGAAGCGACCTCGCCCCGGTAATTTGGATCCAAGGGTTCCAACGGATGGTCGGCGCTGACCCTCTCGACGATCTCGAGGGCAGGAAGGACCTGTTTGAGACTCCAGTGGTTGCAGTTCCCGACATCCATGAACTCGATGAAGCGAAGAGTCAGGCCGCGATCCCGAAAGGTGCGGGCCATGGGGATGATGTCCTGGTCGTTCACGCCTTTCTGGACAACCATATTGACTTTGACCTCGAGTCCGGCTGAGACGGCGGCATCGATCCCCGCGAGAACCCGATCGGGACCGTGGGCCCGACCGTTCATCCGGCCGAAGATCTTCGGGTTCAGGCTGTCCAGACTCACGTTGATCCGTTGCAGCCCGGCATCTGCGAGGTTCTGGCTCATCCTGTCGAGCAGCCAGCCATTGGTGGTCAGCGCAAGGTCTTCGGCCCCGGGGAGTGGCGAAAGGCGTTTGATGAGCGCGGGCAGTCCGTTGCGAAGGAGGGGTTCACCGCCGGTGAGACGCAGTTTGCGGACCCCGGCCCGAAGGAACAGCTTCACCAGCCGAACCACCTCATCATCCGTGAGCATCTCGCTTCGGGGCATGAAAGCGTAGTCCGCTCCGAAGATCTCGCCCGGCATGCAATAAGGACAGCGAAAATTGCACTGATCGATCACCGAGACACGGAGATCGTGCAATGGACGGCGGAAATGATCACGAAGGTCGTTCATTCGTTTTCGGAAAAGATGGTAGCAAAGCACTGCGAAGCGATCCCGCGAACCAATTCCAACCTGAGTGCGGAGTAACACCAGTGGGCCGGCACCCATGAATTGATGGGCAAGGGTGGAGAGAGTTTATGCCTCGATGGCCAGTTTGATCGAGGCATAAAGCCTCTCCTGCAGGCAGGATACACCTGGTCGCATTACCCAATCGGAGGTAATTTCCCCCAGGACCCCATCATTTCACGTGTGAGGGTGCACTGGCCGTGCGACTTCCGAGATCCACCCTGACTCCAGACAAGAGTCGCGCCGGAGGGTAAAGATGGACCGAAAAGCAGCTTCTACTTGGCTTTCTGTCCGACGATGCCAGTCTCCAATTTCAGATACAGCCCAGTCGATGATTTCCTCCCTCTCAAACAGAATAGGATTGGCAGGTATCGTGCAGGCACTCTGGATTGGTGCGCGCCTTGTGAGTTCAACTTTAACCACTGCGGCACCCATGATTGAGAACAAGGAGTTGAGCGGCAGCGAACGACCGATCATTGAACGACTCCAGCCGTCGCCGCGAAATGCCGGCTTCCGGATGGAGGAATTCTTCGTTTGGGGCGGATCAATGATCAAGGTCGGCCAGACCTATCATCTTTTTGCTTCCAGATGGCCGGTTGAAACGGGATTCCCGGATGGATACCGGTCTCACTCGGAGATTGTCCGGGCCACTTCCAGGGATCCGCTGGGGCCTTTCCAGTTCGAAGAGATCGTGGTCTCGGGCCGAGGTGGCGACTGTTGGGACGGCAAGATGTGCCACAACCCGAAGATCGTGAAGTCGGGCCATACCTTTGTCCTTTTCTATATAGGCTCGGCGGCCGGGAGCGACTTGCGCAAATGCGGGTTTGCCACGGCCCCGTTGGTGACCGGTCCATGGAACCGCCGGGCGGACCCGCTGCCCTTTGGCGAAGATCACAACAACCCGGCCCCTTACATTCATGACGATGGGCGCATCCTGATCGCGTATCGCGATCGTGATCTTCATATGTTCATGGCGGTGGCCAATTCCCTTGATGGACCGTATGAGATTCTCTCGCGTGATCTTTTTCCCGGAATCAAGATTGAGGATCCCGATATCCATTTTCTCGACGGGCAATATCATATGGTGGTGGAGGACAATAAAGGGGGTATGACCGGGCACGTCCGACATGGTGCGCACTTTGTTTCCAGCGACGGCATTGATTGGTCGGCTCAAGAGCCAATCCGGGTCTATGACCACACCTTGGAATGGGATGACGGGTCAGCGACGGAGGCTGACCGGAGGGAGCGACCGGAGCTCTTCAACGCGAATGCGGTGCGGAAGGGAGACGGACCGCCAACCCACCTTCTGACCGGAGTCAAGGTGGGAAATCGCACCTGGTGTCATGTGCAGGCGATCGAATCGTCAAATTGAATGCCGGTGCCCTGAAGCTTATTATGAAGAAGAAAACTTGGTTGATGACCCTGCTGAGTGCGGCTTTGGCCCACGCCTTCGCTACAGCTCAGATCCATTCTGAACTCTGGGGAAAGAACGGGGAGAAATGGACGCCGCAGAGCCGGTTGCCTGATTTTTCCTATGTCGGTTACCACTTTGGCGAGGACCCGATACCGGTGGTTGAGGCGGCTTCCAACGTGCGTGATTTTGGGGCGGTCGGGGATGGTGAGCACGACGACACCTCGGCGTTTATTCGGGCCATCGCGGAAACCGAGGCAGGCGCCATTGAGATTCCTCCGGGCCGATATCTGATCAGCGACATCATCTGGATCGAGAAGCCGGATATTGTTCTTCGCGGGTCCGGCCCGGACCAGACCGTTCTCGTCATCTCCAAGACGCTTGAGGATGTGCGCCCGAATATGGGGAAGACCACATCGGGGCGTCCGACTTCCAATTATTCATGGTCGGGTGGTTTCATCTGGGTCAAAGGGAGCTACGGATCGGGTGTCCGGACTCGTATCACTTCGGAGACCAGGCGTGGAGACCGCTCCCTGACGGTCGACAAGACAGACGATATCCGGGTGGGTGACCGGATCTGGATCGAGATTCAGGACGATACCGGGAAGACCCTCTTGAACTATCTCTATTCCGGAGATCCCGGCGACACGGACAAGGTGACAAAGCCGGTAAGGACCGGGTTCATCAGTCGGGTTGCGGCCATTGAGGGAAAGGCGATCACCCTCGAACGACCCATTCGTTTTGATCTTCGCCAATCCTGGTCGCCCACCCTGCGACCATTTGCCCCGACCGTCAGTGAAGTCGGCATCGAGAACCTGGCCTTCGAATTTCCAAACCAACCCTATGAGGGACATTTCACGGAACTCGGCCACAACGCCATCGCCTTCGGTACCGTGTCCGACTGTTGGGTGCGCAACGTGAGGATATCAAACTGTGACAGCGGGATCTTTGTGGCCGGAGTGTTTTGCACCCTGGATGAAATCGTCATCGATTCCCGGCGCTCCGAATTTGAGGGAACGAGCGGACACCATGGGGTGTCCCTCGGAAGGGACTGCCTCCTGGAAAACTTCGACTTCAGGACCCATCTGATTCATGACATCACGGTGAGCTACCTGGACATGGGTAATGTGATCAAGAATGGTCGCGGCACCAACCTTTCGTTCGATCACCACAAAAAGGCACCTTACGAAAACCTGTTCTGCAATCTGGATGTCGGGTTGGGCACCGATATGTGGCGGTGCGGCGGAGGCGCTTCGTTGGGAAAGCACTGCGCCGCCCGAGGAACCTTCTGGTGCATACGCTCGGACATGGACCAAACTTGGCCGCGTGCGAATTTTGGCCCGGATTCCATGAACCTGGTCGGCGTTCAGACCGGTGAATCGACGCAGATCGACCCGGATGGGCGATGGTTCGAAGCGATTCCCCCCGAAGAGCTTCAACCGGCCGATCTTCACGCCGCCCAACTCGAGCGTCGATTGGGAAGATAGGTCCCGAAAGGGACCGGAAAACATGAAGAAGCCCCCGAATCTGGTCTTCGTCTTTCCCGACCAGATGCGTGGTCAGGCTCTCGGGTTCATGGGCGAAGACCCGGTTATCACGCCCCACCTGGACCGATTCGCCAAAGAGAGTCTCATCCTGACTCAGGCGGTTGCCAATTATCCGGTCTGCAGTCCCTACCGGGCCATGTTGATGACCGGTATGTATCCTCATCGCAATCGAGTGGTGGGCAACTGCAACAGTCAGACCACGCCATTTGGTTGCGAGCTTCAGGAATCGGATGAATGCTGGTCGGATGTCCTCCGCACAGCGGGCTATGATCTGAGCTACATAGGCAAATGGCACCTGGATTCACCACGCGAACCCTATGTTGATTGCAGGAACAATCACGGGAAAACGAAGTGGAACGAATGGTGCCCGCCTCACCGCCGGCACGGGTTCGATTTCTGGTATTCGTATGGGACCTACGATTTTCATCTCAAGCCCATGTATTGGCCGACCGATGCGGACCGGGACGGCTTTCATTTCGTCGATCAGTGGGGACCGGAACACGAGGCTGACATGGCGATCCGCTATCTCGAGAACCGCGATGGGCAATACCGCGATTCGGACAGACCGTTCGCCATGGTCGTCTCGATGAACCCGCCCCACACCCCCTATGACCAGCATCCCGGGCGATATGCCGCTGCCTACGAAGGGAAGGACTCTCGCGACCTGATGGTGCGACCCAATGTGGACACGTCGGGCAAATCCAGGATGTCGAAGCACGCGCTGAAACACACGAAGGATTATTTCGCCTGTGTCACCGGGGTGGACGATCAATTCGGGCGGATACTCAAGGCGATCGACGACACGGGGCTGAAGGAGGACACGATTGTCGTCTTTACCTCCGACCATGGTGATTGCATCGGGACCCACGGTGAGATCACCAAGAACAATCCGTTTGAAGAGTCGATGCGGGTGCCGTTCATGATTCGTTGGCCCGGACGGATTGCGGCCCGGCAGGATAATCTGTTGATATCAACGCCCGATATCTACCCCACTCTGCTCGAACTGATGGGTTTTGGGGAGAATATTCCCGGTCAGGTGCAGGGCTCCAGCCACGCTGGGCTTTTCACTACGGGCATCGGTGACCGTCCCGGTTCGCAGCTCTATCTACGTTCCACTACGACCGACCCGCTTCGGGGTTTGCGTGGCGTCCGAACCCATACTCACAAATTGGTTTACGCCGTTCATCGAAATGAAAGAACGGTTCAGCTCTACGACCTGGTTGCGGATCCCTGTGAAATGACGAACCGGGCCGAGTCCCATCCCGAGATCGTGCAGCGGTTGTCAGCCGAGGAACTGGCACCCTGGCTCGAGACGATCGGGGATCCGTGGAGCGCCAACCTGGATCCCTCGGAGAAGACTCTGCGGGCTGACCAAACACCTCTATGAGTGCATCGCCCGCTCAATGATGTATCGGTGACTGATGGACACGGCGGATCTTTTTCCAATTGCCCGCGCGCTGCACGTTTTCGGTGTGGTGTTGTGGATCGGGGGCGTCGCGTTTGTCACGACCGTCCTGATTCCATCCTTGAAGAGACTCGAATCGAGCGACGACAAACTCGAACTCTTTGAACGCCTGGAGGGTCGGTTCGCCTTTCAAGCCAGAATCACAACCTTCCTGACCGGTCTGTCGGGCTTTTATATGGTCGAGGTCATGGATGCCTGGAACAGATTTCTCCAGGTCCAGTACTGGTGGATGCACCTGATGACGTTGATCTGGCTGGTCTTCACCGTGGTGCTCTTCCTGCTCGAACCGCTCTTCCTCCACCGGTGGTTTCATGAGATGGCGGTCAAGGACTCTCGACGGGCTTTCATCATCCTACATCGCCTGCACATCGTGCTCCTGGTACTCAGTCTGATCACGCTTCTTGGCGCAGTCGCAGGGGCCCATGGATCCCATCTCTTCGGGTAGTCAACCCTAACGTTTCAAAAACCCCACAGAGGACACAGAGAGCACAGAGGCAGGAAGAGTGAGATTGGCTGGATTCTCTGTGCTCTCTGTATCCTCTGTGGTTAATGAGTGACTACCCTCTGCATCTTCACTTTTTGTGACCTTATGATCTCAGCTATACTCTGATTTAACTAATTGAAGATCCGGTCCTTATGGGCAATTCAGCCTGATTTATTGAGACTATGAGGTCAATTCTGCCGTTTGGTGAATCCGTCGACGGTGGACCCCGCCTGGGTCCGGTCAACGAATCATGAGGCGCCCGAAGACCGGCCAGTCCCAGGCGCCGTCTCCGTCGGGCCCATAGTCAACGGACAGAACCAGTTCTCCGTCCTGGCCGGGGGGTAATTCAAAGGACTGGGCTACCAGACCCCGGTGGTCCTCTCGGTCCCGGGGGTTCCAGTGGATGGAATAGAGCACACCCTGCGTGCCATTGGAATCGATCGACCAGGTCACACGGACGCCATCGGAATTCCCCGAATGAGTGTAGGCGCCCTTTCGCATGCCGAGCAGGAATTCGACGGTCCGGCTCCCGCGAGGTATTTCGAAAGCGATCGTGGCCCGGGGGACGAATTGATGGACCGAAATACCGTCGATGACGAATGATTCGACGGGAAATGAGAGCTCCCATCGGGCGGGTTGCACCTCGAAACCAGCGAGCGGCCGGACGGGTTGTGTATCGAATCGTTCAATATCCAGGGAGGCTTCTCTCGTTCCCCATGAGGTCACAATGGAAACCTCACTTTCGGGCAGACGTAGAAAACCGAGAACGGCCCGACCTTTGCCTTCCGATGGATCGACCAGGAAATGTCCGTGGCTGCCCGGCCAATTGCCGCTGTATCCGTTGATGGTTTTCCGTCGGGTAGCCAGGGCTGCACTCCAGGCGTCGAGGTGAACCGTGGCCGAGGATTGGTTGGATGGCCCCGGAGCGAAGAGCAGGATCGGGCGATCGCCCGCCTTTTTCCACTCGTCCAGGACCGCCTCGCGCCGCGCCTCGATCCGCTCTTTTGGCGTGGCCGTCTGCCCGAGCGAGATTACTTCGACGGCCGACAGGCAGGCCGCGCCCGCCAGAAGCCCGCGAACCAGCCTGGATGACGATTTCCGGTAGACCTGGGTCATGAGCATGGCGAGGGTCAAAGCTTGGAAAAGGTGAACCACTACGACGACCCGACCGGTGGCGCGGAATGCGCGCAGCCCATCGAACTTCTGGGCCAGCCAGAGAAAAAGCCCCGTTCCATCTTCGGTGTACTTGAGGAAGAAAAGTGTGCAGACGATGGCGACGAAACCGAAACTGGCAGCCCGACCAGACTCGGGATCATCGCGAAAACGGATCAGTACCACCATGGCAAGAGGAAGACCGGCCCATGGAATCCAGCCGGAAAACAAGGCGTGCTCGGACAGATTGAGTGTTGTCGGATGCGGCCACCCTCCGCCATAGAGCCAATGGCCGGGAGGCGCGGTCAGCCAGGTTCTCCAGTCCGGGGCGAGCGCGGCGAGTTCGAACCATGAGCGGGTGCCACTCTGCCGGGATTCGCTCAGGTACAGGCCGTACATGAGACAGGTCACCAGTCCGGTAACGGTGGCGAAAGCGGCCGACCCGATCCAGGTGAGTTTTCGGACTTGGTCGGAGGCGGGGCGAGGCTCTGTTGTCGGCGGAACCAGTTTCCAGATTGCCGCAAAGAAAAGGACGGCGGCGAATGTTCCGAAGAACCCCAGATAGGGTGAGCAGAGGTGCAACCAGCACAGAAATCCGAATGCCCGGACCAGATGGACGGATCGACCTGAGTCCCTGAATCGAATCATCTGCCCGAGCGCCAGGGGCAGCGGAAAGAAAGGAAGCAATTGGATATGGCCGCCGGCAAACCAGACCAGACTGGCCGGGGACGCCGCCAGAAAGGTGAGCGGCCCGGTGAGTAGCCAAGGCACCCGGCAGACCCGCAGGAGGGAGAGGACTGCCAGGAGATTGAACAGGCTTACCAGACAGGCCCAGCCTTGGAAGGCCGAGGTGGTTGAAAGGCCGGTCAGGCGAAGCGAAATGAAGAACGGCAGGGTTCCCCAATGAGTGTCGCTGTAGGTAATGGTTTTTTCGACCGGGTGGAATTGGCCGGGGGAGGAAAAGGGGGTGGCACCAAGGAAAGCCTGGTATCCGTGTTCGAGCACAAGATTGTTGAATCGCCCGTCTCCGGCGTCGCCGGGCACATTCCGCCACCCCGAGGTCCAGATTCCCTGGGTCAGGTGAACCATGCCCGCCAGAATCCAGAGGCTCAGGAAGAGAATCACGGGCCATTTGCGTTCCTTGTTCCTTTGGATCATCGGCATGCTGCGTTACAGACGGGACAGCCCATGACTGACTCTACCGAAGGGTGACACATGATGGGAAGTTCAGAGAACTCCAAAGAGGACACCAATGGATGTCCCAGGAAGTTTTTTCAGGTCGAAGACGACGCGCCCTACCATGTGGCCACGGGGTCATTCCTTGCATTCGTGCATGCCAATGCAGGAATCAAGGTTTGACCCCTTCGAACTCCACCTGGTGAGAGCCTGAGTCCGGATGGAGCGAGGAGGGTTGGATTTTCCGCTGTCATCTGCACACTGCGGGCATGATTTCCGTTGCCGAGGCCGAACACCTGATACTCGACTCGTTGGCTCCCCTGCCCTCCGAATCTTGCAAGATCGATCGAGCTCACGGAAGATTTCTGAGGGAACCGATCGTGGCTGATCGTGAATCACCGCCTTTCAACCGGGCGACCATGGATGGGATTGCGATCCGGTTCAGCGACTGGAATGAAGGGAAGCGGACGTTTGGGGTGACAGGAACCCAGGCGGCCGGCCAACCTGTGATGGACGCTCCGGAACCTGGAAGTTGCATCGAGATCATGACCGGCGCACCGGTCCCGGAGGGGCTTGATTGCGTGGTCCGCTGCGAGGACGTGACGGTCGAGTCCGGCAACGCCACGATCCGTGAAGAAATAGAGTTGGAGGCGGGACTCGCCATCCACCCGCAGGGATCCGATTTCGCCGCCGGGGCAGTCCTGGTCGAATCGGGGGTGCGCTTGTCCGGCCGGGAGATCGCGGTGGCCGCATCGTGTGGAAAGGAAGAGATGGAAGTGAGTTCGCAACCGAAAGTGTTCGTGGTCACGACGGGCGACGAACTGGTCGAGATCGACGACGAGCCGCTACCGCACCAGATACGGCGCACAAACGACCGCGCCCTGGCCGCGGCCCTGATGTCGGCGGGATTCGACCGGGTCGAGCGGGTTCACGTGCCGGACGAACCTCAGATGATGCGTTGGCAGCTGGAGCGCTTCCTCGGTGACGCTGACGCACTGGTCTTTACCGGCGGGGTCTCGAAGGGGCAATTCGATCACCTTCCGGCCCTGCTCGAGGAATTGGGTGTGCCCTGCCTCTTTCACGGTGTGAGCCAAAAGCCGGGCAAGCCGATGTGGTATGGCATACACAAGCGGCCGGGTGATTTCCTGCATCCGGACGATGAAAGTTCTGTCCCGGTCTTCGCCCTGCCCGGAAACCCGGTCTCCTGTTTCATCTGCCTGCACCGCTATGTGCTCCCGGCTTTGCGCAGAATGTCCGGTTCCCGTCCGCAGCCGGTGAAACACGGCGCCCTCGACCGCGAGGTCTCCTTCTCCCCTCCCCTCACCCGGTTCCTGCCGGTTTCATCTGTGGAGGACGGCGACGGAGTTTTCAGGGTTGAGCCCCGTCAAACCAACACATCCGGAGATTTCGCGTCTCTGGTCGGCACCGACGGTTTCATCGAGCTGGACTCGGGCCGGGACGATTTCCCTGCCGGCACCGTGGCCCGACTCTGGACCTGGACCTGATAAGGGAAGGCAAACAAACCGTAGCAACTACGTAGTTGCTACATAGTTGCTACGTAGCAAGCGACTACGGGCTGTTTTTTTATGGGTTTTGGATCAGCGCCGTCGAAGGCAGGACCATCGGACATTATTCAGCCTATGGGGAGGCGCGTCCGGCGGCCACGCCCTACCTGATCAGGTTGCGGGTTCCCCTACCCTGTTTACCAAGGGTTAGCCCGCATCTGGTCAGGTACTCTTCAAGGATTGGAATATCCGCCTCGGCCCAGTCGAGGTCTTTGAGATCGCTCGGATCGCGCCACTCGATTTTCGCGTGTTCGTGGGTTGCCGGGATTCCGGATGTGATGCGGCAGAGCCGGGGGTGAAGCGTGAGGCTGAAATCCGGGTAGGCCTGGATGACCGACCTCAGGGCCTGACCCACTGTGATATCGACGCCGAGTTCCTCCCTGATCTCTCGGACCAGGGCTTCGGCCTCGGTTTCACCGGGTTCGATCTTGCCGCCCGGAAACTCCCATTTCAGTGGAAGCGACTGTTGAGCCGACCGCCGGGCAACCAGAACCCGGCCCCTATCCTCGATCAGGGCACAGACGACCTCCAAGGCTGGCCGTTCGGACGACTGGTGATCGCTCGAAATCAGAATGGTGAGTCTTCGGCGTCTCCAGGCAGTGATTCTTCGGGCACGTTTTCGGGAGCATCCGACGATGGTCCGGGTGCCTTCTTTTCGATCCGCCAGGCATGGAGATTGACGAAGTAGCGACCGTTGTACTCGTTTCCCCGGAGGTTGAAGCTGACTTTCACTTCATCTCCGACCTGGTATTCGTTGAGCAGATCGCACCTTTCCTTGACGCACTCGAGCTTGATGTCCTGCGGGTATCGTTCCTCGGTTGTGACGACGAATTCGCGCTTGGTGAAGCCGCTGGGAAAGGAGCGTAGATCCTCGATGACCTTGACTTTGCCTTCGAGCTCGTAGGCGGATGATTGTGTTTCCATAGAAAAATGCGGAGTCGGTCAGGATGGATCGGGTTCGGCCTGACAGGAAGAATAAACGAAGATGGAGGCCAAGTTCTCTCGCCTGCGAAGAAGCCGGAGCGCAATGGCGCATCGTTCAGGGGGCGTGGTCGACGCGATGATTTCCCATTCGAAGGGGTCAGACGTGAATGGCACTAAGTTAATAAGTTAAGCACCGGTCTGGGAATTTTCGACGAGGAACAGCCGACGGGGTCATTGCTCATTATCTTGCATGCCAATGCGAGATATGTGCTTTGACCCCCTCGACCCCTCGACCCCTCGACCCCTCGACCCCTCGACCCCTCGAAGCCAAGTTGACCGTATTTCCTCCTGGATACCCCTTAACTTGGTGCCATTCGGGTCACACCTTGATTCCTGCATTGGCATGCACGAATGCAAGGAATGACCCCGTGGTTATTTTGAGCGCGGGCCCCTGGCCGGTGGGCTCTCTTCGACCTGTTCGGTCGTGACTGGCTCCGGGGGAGGTCCGAAGAAGCGGAGGCGGATCCCGTTGATGGTGACGACGAGGATCAGGGCGCCGATCACAATGATCCCGGACCATTTGCGCCGCAACTGGGTGTCCGGGATCAACCTGGGCTCCAATTTGGCCAGGATCATGATGATAATGATCGGAATCAGCCAGAGGAAGATGCCCTTGATGGGCAGGACACCGACAATTGATCGAAGAAGGGCGTGGATTGAGAATCCGAGGACGGCGAAGGCAAAAACGCAGGCAAAGGTCAGGCTGAATCCGCGCAGGGCCTTATAAAGGTTTCGGAATGGCAGAAGGTTCATTCTTTCGAGCGTCGCATGGGTTCGAGATCGGGATCGGACTTGGCGAGTTCTGCGAAGTGAGATTCCCGGGCGATGGCGCGGGCCAGGCGGATGCGTGCTTCGCCGATGTCACCCAGTTGGGCGGCGTAGCAGGCGAGGTTGAACTGGATGGTCGGTTCTTTCCCATGGAGGTCCTCGGCCTTGAGAAGAATGCGTCGAGCGGCTTCGATGGAGCGTATGCGGCGGGTGGCAAAGGCGAGAATGATCCACCATCCGGCTTGACCGGGTTCCTGCTTGACCAGCTTGCGGGCGATGCGCTCGACCGAGGGCCAACGCTGCGCGTTTTGGTGGATCTGCATGGCCATGGCGAGAAACGCGGGCTCCTCCCGCACGGTTTCAGGCAATTGGCGCAGTTCCCGGCGGGCGTCACGGTCCATGCCCAATTCGAGATAGCCTCGGAGATGGGAGAGATGCCATTGGCGGTTCATTTTGGGAGCGGATCCATTGGTTTCTGCGGGGGCGTAATAATCTGGCAGTGCAATGGGGGGCATTCAAGGCCGATCAGCAATGGTGCCCGTTCAAGGGAACCGCGGCGGCCCGGGACGTGTCCCGGCGTAACATTGTGAAGACGGGAGGACAGCCCTCCGTTGGTAAATAGAAATGGAGGGTCGTGCTTCTGCGCGACCGTCGGAGGTATGGGCTGAGCAGCTGCCCGGGCATGTCCCGGCGCAACATCGTGATGACGGAAGGACAGCCCTCCGTTGGTAAATTGGGATGGAGGGTCGCTTCCGTCTACCTGTAGCTCCGCCGCGACAGCGTGGCTCCCTCTTTGCGGTAGACAGAAAGGGCCCGATTCAATTCCGACCCTTTCTGCCTACCGGGAAAAACGACTCGGAGGTCAGAAGAAGCGGATGGGCTGGGACTGCACCTGCTCGTTTTCCTCATTGGAACAGGCCTGGTTGGTTGGCACGCCGGTATCGGTGCTGGACGGCTTCACCAGATCATTACTCAAGAGGTAATTTTCAACTTCCTCACCACTTACGTCGGCCAGCATCACGCCGTCAATCTCGACACAGGGTGAAAGGGGCTGACCCGACTTGGCCGCCATCTCTGCGTAGTTCTCGCGACTGTTGACGATGTCGATGTCCTCGTACTCGAGATCGTGTTTTGTCATGATGGCGCGCACGCCCTTGCTCCATCCACATTGCGGTTTAAGGTAAGCTTTTATCATCATTGCGGGTTAAGTTGTGTGGTTTTCGAAAGGGCGCAACGCATAGATTCGAATTTTTCGCCCCGTTGCCGATCGCGGTTCACCCGGACCGCCGGGTCTTGGCCCGCTTGGGTTAACCTGAGGAATCGGTCGAAGGAATCTTGCCGAGCGTGACTTTCTGCCTGACGATGACGACCTCAGATATCTCAAAGCGCCCGCAAGTGAACGTCTGTTCACGCAAAAAGCTTGTCTTTCCAACCGGGGCATGCAGGTTTTTCCTTTTCTGTCATTTCACCAACGCTTCTTCTCCTCTCATGGCCAGAAACACTACTCCGAAGACCATCGCCAAGGGCGACAACAAGACCAAGAATATCGATCTGGCCATCTCGGCCATCATCAAGCAATTCGGCGAAGGCTCGATCATGCGCCTGGGAAGTTCGTCAAAGTTGGATGTTTCCGTAGTTTCAACCGGCTCGCTCGCCCTTGACCTGGCCTTGGGGGTCGGAGGGTTGCCCCAGGGTCGCATGGCAGAGGTCTACGGCCCCGAAGCATCGGGCAAGACCACGCTCTGTCTGGGCGTGATTGCCGAGGCGCAGAAAAATGGCGGCCTGGCGGCCTTCATCGACGTCGAACATGCCCTTGATCCCCAGTATGCACGCCGGGTCGGAGTCCAGATCGACGACCTCCTGGTGTCCCAACCCGATTCCGGGGAGGATGCCCTCAATATTGTAGAGACCCTGATCCGGTCAAATTCCATCGCTGTCATCGTCATCGATTCGGTTGCCGCGCTCGTTTCACGGGCCGAACTCGACGGCCAGATGGGTGATGCCACCGTAGGCTCGCAGGCTCGCCTGATGAGTCAGGCCATGCGGCGATTGACCGGTATTGTGAGCAAAACCAAATGCGTCTGCGTCTTCACCAACCAGATCCGCGAGAAGATCGGCGTCATGTTTGGAAGTCCCGAGACAACACCTGGGGGTCGGGCCCTGAAATTCTTCTCCTCGGTGCGTCTCGATATCCGCCGTATTGGTCAGATAAAGGACACCAGCGGCAAGGTCGTCGGCAGTCGAACCAGGGTGAAGGTGGTGAAGAACAAGGTGGCCGCACCTTTCACCGAATGTGAATTCGACATCATGTACAACGAGGGTATCTCGAAGAACGGATCGCTGATCGATCTCGGTATTGAGCACAAGATTCTCGAAAAGAAAGGCGCCTGGATCGCCTATGAAGGAAACCTGGTCGGCCAGGGCCGCGAAGCGGCCAAGGCGCATCTCGCTGAGAATCAGGATGTTGCGGAAAAGATCCGCACCGAGATTATCGAAAAAATCAATGTGTCCGGCGGCATGATCATCAATAGTGGCCGGTCTGGCGGGGATGGTACCGACGACTGACAGGCAAAATCATGAGTGACACCATCGCGGCCCTGGCGACGCCGCACGGTGAGTCGGCGCTCTCGCTGATCCGAATCAGTGGGTCCGAAAGCGGACGGTTGGCCGAGCTTTTTGTGGGGCGCCCTGCCCTGCCCCGCCATGCAATCCACGGAGACTATCATGACCGGGCGGGACGTCTCCTCGATGATGTCGTCTACACATTCTTCAAGGGTCCGGCTTCCTATTCGGGCGAGGATTCGCTCGAGATAAGCTGCCATGGCAGCCCTTTCGTGGTCGAACGGGTGCTGGAGGATCTGATGGATCGGGGGTGCCGTGGCGCTGAACCCGGAGAATTCACCCGTCGAGCCTTCCTCAACGGTCGACTCGATCTCAGCCAGGCGGAGGCGGTCATGGACCTGATCCGCGCCCGCAGCGACCGGGCGGTTGAAGCCGCACATCGGCAGTTGCGCGGCGCCCTGGGCCGGGAGACCGCCCGGCTGTTGAACGACCTCCTCGATGTGGTGGCGGGCATCGAGGCCACCATTGATTTTCCGGAAGACGATCTTCCACCCGATGACCGCAATCGCAGTCTGGAAGCGGTAGAGCGGGTGGCGAAGGAAGCCGGGAGGCTGCTGGCCACCGGCCGCTACGGGAGCCTGATCAGGGACGGCGTCCGGGTGGTTCTGGCCGGGGAACCCAATGCCGGGAAGAGCAGTCTGTTGAATCAACTTATTGGATACGACAGGGCGCTGGTCGCGGCGGGACCCGGGACGACCCGGGATTTCATCGAGGAGCGAGTGCTGCTGGGACCTCATAGTATCCGGTATTTGGATACCGCCGGTCTCCGGAAGGGCGGAGCCGAGATCGAGCGGGCGGGCATGGTCAAGACTATGGAGCAGGTGGCGGACGCGGACATCCTTCTGCTGGTCCTGGATGCGGAGCGGCCCTTCCCCACCCTTCCGGACTCGGTCCTGGCCCGGGTTTCCGAGCATCCGGCGCTTGTGGTCTGGAACAAGACCGATCTCCAACCGGCGGGTTCAACCCCGACGGATCTGGATCATGTCTCTGATCTTGCTGTTTCGGCTTTGAACGGCGTTGGCCTTGATGTTCTCCGAGAGAACCTCCTCGCCCTGATTGAAGCAAACCGGATCGAGATCGGTGATGAGGTGATTGCGATCAGTGCCCGGCATGAGCATGCCCTCCGGGGGATGAATGGCTGCTTGGAAAATGCGGTCGAGAAGTTGCGAGGAAATGAGGTTCTGGAGTTGATAGCCAGTGATTTACGAGGAGCGGTCGATCACCTGGGTCAAATCACGGGACGGATTGACAACGAAGCCATGCTGGACCGGCTCTTCGCCTCTTTCTGTATAGGGAAATAGGGAGAGCGTCAGAAAAGATCTTGGATGCGATATTCAACATTCTGGATCACGGTCGGGGGTGTCCTGTTGGTTGCATTGACTGTAGGAGAGGCTTTACGCCTCGATCAACCGGGTCATCGAAGAACAAACCCTTTCCACCCTAAACCATCATTCAACGACAGATGCACCACTGGTGGAGATTTTCAGTTTAGTCCCTTGTCCTGAGTTATTTAGGTGATTATCTTTCCTGCCTCTTCTTATGGTGGTCCGAGAATTTCAGTATGATGTGATTGTCTGTGGTGGTGGTCATGCGGGCATCGAGGCGGCGCTGGCGGCGGCCCGAATGGGCGTGCGAACCCTGATGGTGACGGGCAATATCGACACGATCGGCCAGATGAGCTGTAATCCGGCCATCGGAGGGATCGCCAAGGGCCATATGGTTCGCGAAATAGATGCTCTTGGGGGTGAAATGGCGATCACTGCGGATGTGACCGGGATACAATACCGGCTCTTGAATGCCTCCAGGGGGCCGGCTGTTCAGTCTCCCAGGGTGCAGTGCGACAAGAAGGCCTACCAATTCCGGATGAAACATGTTCTGGAGTTGCAGAAGAATCTGACGCTTTTTCAGGCGGTGGTAACGGGGTTGATTTTCGACGGTGACCGGGTGGTTGGCTGCCGGACGAATCTGGGTCTGGAGTTCCGCGCTGATACGGTGGTCATTACGACCGGAACCTTTTTGCGTGCGCTGATGCATATTGGCGAGATTCAGAACGAGGGCGGACGGTTGGGTGATCACACGGCTCAATCCATGTCGGAGAGCCTGATGGAGGCAGGAATCGAGTTGGAGCGGTTGAAAACCGGAACGCCGCCGCGACTTCTGGGTCGGAGCCTTGATTTTTCAGTAATGGAGGAGCAGAAAGGAGACCCTGAACCAACCCTGTTTGCGTTCCATGATACCCGTGGGTCGGAAGAATTGTTCCACGTGGAACATTCCGGAGAACAGAAGCTTGGTTGGGTGCCGGGAACCAACCAGGTTTCCTGTTGGATGACCTATACCACGGCGGAGAGCGACCGGATCGTAAGAGCCAATCTGGATCGTTCCGCCCTCTACAGCGGAGCCATCGACGGGGTGGGGCCGCGATATTGTCCGAGCATCGAGGATAAGCTCATACGGTTTGCAGATAAGGATCGACACCTCCTTTTTCTCGAACCGGAGGGAAGGAACACCAATGAGTATTACGTCAATGGCCTTTCCACCAGCCTGCCGTTTGACGTGCAGTTGGATCTGGTTCACTCGGTGCCGGGCCTGGAATCCGCCGTTATTCTTCGACCGGCCTATGCCGTGGAGTATGATTTCGCGCCTCCGACCCAGCTTTTCCCAACTTTGGAGTCAAAAGTGGTGGAGAATCTGTTCTTCGCCGGTCAGATTAACGGCACATCCGGGTATGAGGAAGCTGCCGGGCAGGGGCTGGTTGCCGGGGTCAATGCGGCCCAGAAGGTGAGGGCAGGGGACCCGCTCGTTCTTCAACGGCACGAGGGTTATATAGGAGTCATGATCGATGATCTGGTCACCAAGGGAACCCGGGAACCCTACCGAATGTTCACGTCCCGGGCCGAGCATCGTCTGCTCTTTAATCATACAAGTGCTGAGAGCCGGATGCTTTCGCACACGGAGGATCTGGGCCTGGTTCCGCCCGACAGACAGGTTCGGATGCGTTCCAAGGAAGAGCGGATCCAGTCGTGGCAGGAACGGCTTGAAACGGAGCGATCAGAGGGGCGAACCTGGGGCGAGTACCTTCGGAGGGGCGGGGCGGAATCCACCCTGCCCGAAGCGTTCGCGCAGGAGGAGAAAGGCGTCCGAGCCGAGGTTCTCTACAGGTGCCGGTATCGCGGCTATCTGGCGCGGGAACAGCGGCAGATAGCCCGCCTTGCCGAGATCGAGGAGGTGCAAATTCCCACCGATATTGACTACTCAGAAATACGTGGCCTGAGGACCGAATGTGTGCAGAAACTGGCCGATCTTCGACCGGTGACCCTCGGTCAGGCCAGTCGAGTCAGTGGGGTCGGTCCGGCCGATATTGGTATCCTCATGGTCTATCTTAGAAAGCGAAGAGGTTCATAAGGCGTTGTTAGACAAATAGTAACGTGTCCATAGCCTTTCTCGAGAATTTGCGGTCGCGACCCTCCGATAAAAAGATCAGAACCCGATGAATCATGACACTCGCCACCCCATCAGCTCGGAAGCCGCGGAGATTTTGGAAAACCGCCGCCGGGAAGTGACCGCGACTCTTGGGGCGCTGGTGGAGGCTCATCCGATGATCACCCTCGAGCTTGGGTGTGGACACGGGCACTTTCTGACCGCCTACGCGAGTGCCCATAGCGGCGAGTTCTGTCTCGGAATTGACCGGCAGGGGAACCGGATCACCCGGTCTCTCAGAAAGCAGGGCCACGCGGGCCTGCCGAATCTCCGGTTTGTCCGGGCCGAAGTGAGGCAATTTCTGGATTGCCTTCCGGAGGGTATGCGACTCGCCCGCATCTTTGTTCTCTTTCCGGATCCCTGGCCCAAGCGACGGCACATCAAAAACCGGATGCTGGGTCCCTCCATGCTGGCGATCCTGGCGCAACATGCCATCCCGGAGGCGGAGCTGTTCCTGAGGACGGACGACTTTGACTACCTCGAATGGGTGGAGGCGAATCTCAGCGATAGTGTTGAATGGCGGATGCACACCGGTCGGGTCTGGCCCTTCGAACGGGAAACGGTGTTTCAGCGAAAAGCCCGGAGTTACCGATCGTTGTCCGCTGTTACAGGAGATCCAGCCAGAAAAGGATGAAGCCCTGTGAGAGCATGAGCAGGATTGCCATCACAGTACTGAGCACGGCGAAATAATCGACCTGCATGGGACGTTCCCCTTCGGGAGGGCGGGGTCGATCGTCGCTGTGCGCCTCCTTTTGCGTTTCCTTACTCATGGACTTTCAAGATTGGGCACCCGCGGGTGAATGTCCATTCTGGAGGTTCACATAGGCGGCCATCGCTATAAGGGCAGCTTGAATGCCGTCATCGTCGATCTAATGATTAAGGAAGATGAGCCAACGGCACATTTACATGGTTGACGGGCACAATGCGATGCTCCAACAAGGAAGATTAACTTATCGAGAGGTGCTGAGTTGTTAATACACATGATTAGGGGTCGGAATTTCACACGCATTTTGCCGTTTCTGGCGGTGAGCGGGTGGTTGACAACTCCTGCGCACGCGTCCGGAAGCGCTGCGGCCGAGGTGATCTTCAATATTGGTCCTCTCCCGGTGACGAACAGCATGGTGACCAGCTGGATCGTCTCGATCATCCTGATCGTGGTGATCCGCATGGCGGTTGGCCGTGCCACTCTGGTGCCGACCCGCGGCCAGGTCGTGGTTGAGAGCCTGGCTGAGGGAGTCCTTGATCTGATCGAGCCGATCGTCGGCAAGAAAGTGGTCAAGGCCGCTTTTCCGCTGCTGGCGGGTTTCTTTGTCTTTATCCTGATCCAGAACTGGAGCGGCCTGATACCGGGCGTCGGAACAATCGGGTGGGGTGAGCAGACCGAACATGGGTTTCACCTGCATACCGCGTTGATCCGACCCGGGAACGCGGATCTCAACGGCACCCTGGCCCTGGCCCTGGTCCACTTTGTGGCCTGGCTTTTCCTCATCTTCAAGTACGCCGGACCGAAGGCCATCGCCTACGATCTCTTTGGGAACAAGGCGGACAAGGATGAAGTGCCGAAGATCGTCTACTATTTTCTTACTGTCATCTTTCTCCTCGTCGGGGTGATCGAGGTCGTTTCCATCTTATTCCGGAATGTCTCCCTCCCATTCCGTCTTTTCGGCAATGTCTTCGGTGGCGAGAACCTGCTCATCCAGATGACGGGCATTTTCAAATGGGGGCTGCCGATTCCGTTCTACTTCCTGGAAATACTCATCGGTTTCGTCCAGGCATTGGTTTTCACCCTCCTGGTTGCGGTCTACATCGGGTTGATCTGCAATCACGGAGATGATCACGAACCCGGGGACGAGCCCTCGACCGCCCCCGGCCCTGCTCAAGGATGATCACAAAACGAATTTCGCCGTCGGGACCATGCCACAATGTGTGGACGGTGGCGTGAAACACTAAAGCAAACATCAAATCACGATTAATATGATAGAACTTATTGCGGCAATGGACGGAAGTATTCAGGGAGCTCTCGGTTGCATGGGAGCAGCGATTGGCGTTGGCCTGGTAGGCATGAAGGCGGTCGAGGCGGTCGGGCGGAATCCCGGTGCTTCCGGCAAGATCCTTGTTCAAGGCATTATCGGTATGGCGTTGGCCGAGGCGGTCGCCTTCTACGCCCTCTTCCTCTGACCCGTAAATATCAATGCGCCGATCGCGTAAGGCCATCGGCGTTCTCTTAAAGGTTTCGCCATGATTGATGCATTCAATATTCTTGCGGCGGCTACGCCCTCCGCGGAAGGAGGTATAGCCGGCGTCGTGCATGAATTCGGCATTGAATGGCCCTTCCTCATCGCCCAGATCATCAGCTTCTCGGTCGTCGCGTTTCTTCTGTACAAGTTCGCGTTCAAGCCGGTCCTGGCCACGATCGACGAACGGCAGACAAAGATCGAAGCCGGCCTCAATTACACCGAGGAGATGAAAGTCAAGCTGGCCGATGCCGAGACGCAGCACACGGCCAGGATCAAGGAAGCTTCATTGGAAGCCCAGCAGATCATCCACGAAGCCCGGGAGACCGGGAAGGAGATGATCGAGCAGCAGATCCAGGAGGCTACCGATCGGGCGGAGCAGACGATCGCCAAAGCGGGGCAGGCCATCGAGTTGGAGCGCAAGAAGATGCTCGCCGATGTTCGCGAGGAGATTGCCCGCCTGGTCGTACTCACGACTTCACGGGTATTGTCCCGCGACCTCAGCGACGACGAACGCAGTCGCTACGTATCATCCGCCACCGAGGAGCTCGACCGGAACTGAGGGAGCACTCCCTGACCGCTCGTCATGAATTTCGACAAAAAAAACCGCCGGTTTGCCCGCAGCCTCTTCAAGCTGAGTCTTGAGGACGGTCGCGTTTCCGAGTCACGCGTCTCCGAGATTCTGGGATGGGTGGACCAGGAGAAACCGCGCCAGGCGACGGCCCTGCTGCGTGAGTATCTCCGCCTGATCACGACCGAGATCAATCAGAACATCGCCCGCGTCGAACATGCCGGTGATCTCGCACCAGATACACTCCGTCAGATCTCAGAGACCTTTTCCCAACGCTATGGCCGATCGATTGAGGCCACCTCCGTGCCAAATCCGGACCTGATCGCGGGGCTGAAGATCCGCATCGGGTGCGATGTCTACGAAAACTCCATCGCCTCTCAGTTGGCCGCGCTCGAAAGCGCGAGCTTTTAGTGTAGGCCGCCGCACATATTGTAACTTATGGGAAAGACAAATATGAGACAGAGGGAGCTAAGAATTGGAAGGAAACAGGATAAATGAACAGACATGGTCTTTTTCCCGACTTCAGCGTTGCTCGTCAGTCACGAATCTACGGATTCGCTCCTTCCTCGCGCCTTGAACTCCGAAAAAACCCCACGTCCATAAGTGCCAATCTGTTTGGCGGACTACACTAGAACCTTTCAAAGAAATCGCCCTGACACGACCGAATTTCCAGGCCAATGAGCACCATTATTGAACAGATTGAACAGCAGATCGCGAAACTGCAGACCGGTACGGTTAAGAAGAACACCGGCAATATCGTGGCCGTCGCCGACGGGGTCGCCCGGGTGAACGGCCTCTCGGATGCGATGTACAACGAGATGATCGAGTTCTTCAACGGCACCATTGGCATCGCGCTCAACCTGGATGAGGACCAGGTCGGGTGTATCTTACTGGGAGACGTTTCCGAACTCAAGGAGGGTGACGAAGCCAAGACGACCGGGCGCCTTCTCTCCGTTCCCGTCGGCCGTGGTCTGCTTGGCCGCGTGGTCGACGTCCTTGGTAATCCACTCGACGGCAAGGGGCCGATCGACTCGGACGAGTTCTACCCGGTTGAGAAAATCGCCCCCGGTATCATCGTTCGCAAGTCGGTCAGCCAACCCCTGTTGACCGGCATCATGCCGATCGACTCGATGATCCCCATCGGCCGCGGCCAGCGGGAGTTGATCATCGGCGACCGGGGGACCGGGAAGACGACCATCGCCATCGATACCATCATCAACCAGGGCCGGATCAACAAGGTAGGTCTGGCCTCCGGGGACAAGGACTTCCGTCCCGTCTACTCGATATACGTCGCGTTGGGTCAGAAGAACTCGAACATCGCGCGAACCATCGACGTCCTCGAGAAGGAAGGGGCCATGGAATACACCACCATCGTGGCGGCGGCGGCGGCGGACAATCCGGCCAACCAGTACCTGGCACCTTACTCGGGCGCGGCCATGGGCGAGTGGTTCATGCAGAACGGCATGGATGCGCTTATCGTCTATGACGATCTCTCCAAGCATGCGGTCGCCTACCGCCAGATCTCGCTCATTCTGAAGCGACCATCCGGACGCGAGGCTTATCCCGGCGATGTCTTTTACCTGCACTCGCGGCTGCTCGAGCGCTCTGCTCGTCTGAACGCGGACAACGGAAACGGGTCCCTGACGGCCCT
Source organism: Verrucomicrobiota bacterium (assembly GCA_003641745.1). Classification (GTDB taxonomy): domain Bacteria; phylum Verrucomicrobiota; class Verrucomicrobiia; order Opitutales; family Opitutaceae; genus B12-G4. The sequence goes on from QNAI01000004.1 coordinate 77,272, forward strand.
GCCGATCATTGAGACCCAGTCCGGTGATGTTTCCGCCTATATCCCGACCAACGTGATTTCCATCACCGATGGTCAGATCTTCCTCGAAACGGATCTCTTCAACCAAGGTATCCGCCCGGCCATTTCAGTGGGTCTTTCCGTTTCCCGGGTGGGTTCGGCGGCCCAGATGAAAATGACCAAGCAGGTCGCGGGGAAGCTGAAGGGAGAGTTGGCCCAGTTCCGTGAACTGGCGGCCTTCGCCCAGTTCGGCTCAGACCTCGATGCCCGCACCAAGGCCCAGCTCGATCGTGGCCAGCGCATCGTGGAGCTCTTCAAGCAGCCGGCCTTCGATCCGGTCCCGATCGAGACGCAGGCCGCGGTGCTCTGGGGCATGCAGAACAGCTACCTTGATGCGGTTGAGGTCGACCATATTTCCGAGGCGGCTGCCAGCATGAAGGAATTCTTCTCCGCTCGGAAACAGGACCTCCTGGGCAAGCTTCGCAAGGCCGGCCAGATCACCGACGATCTGGAACCCGATCTGAAGAAGGCCCTCGACGAATGGAAGACGACATTTTCGGCCTAGCCGAAAATGTCGGAAGTAAGAAGTGTGAAGTAAGAAGGCAGAAGTGAAAACCACATGGCGCGAGAGCAAGATGACCTCCGCGAGCGAACTTTCGAGTTCGCGCGACGGATCATCCGTGTCTGCTCGTCTCTGCATGGTTCATCTGTCACGTCTGTCATCAGGAATCAACTTCTCCGTTCCGGTACTTCCGTCGGAGCCAATTATCGGGAAGCCAGGCGAGGCAGGTCCAAAGCGGAGTTTCTCTCGAAGGCAGGTGAATGTCTGCGTGAGCTCGACGAATCTCTCTACTGGATCGAGCTCATCCAAGCTGAGGACCTCATGCCGCCTGATCAGCTCAAAGAAATCCTGGACGAAACCGACCAGCTCATCTCGATTTTCGTCACGCTCATCAAGACCGGTCGAAGTGTCTGACTTCTGCCTTACTTCTTACTTCTGCCTTCTTACTTCTCACTTCTAACTTCCCCCCATGCCCTCAACCCGCGACATCCGACGCCGGATCAAGTCCGTCAAGAACACCCGCCAGATCACCCGGGCGATGGAGCTTGTGGCTGCGTCGAGAATGAAGAAGGCACAGGACATGGCGATCGCAGGACGGGAATACACCTACCTTCTGGCCGATATCCTGTCCTCGATTTCCACCCGTCTCACCGAAGTGAACCATCCCCTGCTGGAAAGCCGGGAGATCAGGACTCGTGGTATTCTCCTGCTGACGACAGACCGAGGGCTTTGCGGACCCCTCAATTCGAATATTTTCCGTCTGGTCACTGAGATCACGGACCCCGCCAGGTTCGTCAGTGTCGGCCGCAAGGGAACCCAGTTCCTCGGTCGTTCTCAACGGCCCCTGATCGCAGACTTTTCGGTCGACGATTCCGTCCCCTTCCAGGATGTCCTGGTGGTGGCTGAATTCATGGTGGAACAGTTTCTCAAGGGCGAGATCGACACGGTCGAGGTCCTCTTTCCGCGTTTCATCAATACCTTGATCCAGGAGCCGACCATGGTGTCACTGCTTCCGCTTCCTGATCTCGAGGAGATGGTTCGAAAGCTCCGGGCCGGCTTGCATCACGAAGAGACGGAGCACGTCGTGGACGATCGCCAGATGCTTTTCGAGCCTGACCTGAAGGAGCTGCTCAAGTCCATTCTTCCCCTTTACGTCAATCGTGAGATCTACCAGTTCATGCTCAGCACGAAAGCCGCCGAGCACAGCGCCCGGATGGTCGCGATGAAGTCCGCCACCGACAACGCGGGCAACCTGCTGGATGATCTGAATCTCGAATTCAACAAGGCCCGCCAGGCGGCCATCACTCAGGAAATCCTTGAAATCGCCGCCGCCACCGCGTCCGGCTGACCTTCACCCCAACTCCCTCTTCAAGAGCAAAGCACATGAGCAACTCAGGAAAGATCATTGAGATCATCGGCCCGGTAGTCGACGTGCAGTTCGACCAGTCGAATATGCCCGCCATCTACCAGGCGTTGACCGTGAATTTCAAACCAAGCGGCGTCGAAACGATGTTGACCCTCGAGGTGCAACAACACTTGGGTGACGGCTTGGTTCGGGCGATCGCCATGTCGTCGACTGAGGGTCTGGTCCGTGGGATGGACGCCTTGGATACCGGTGGTCCGATTTCGGTGCCGGTGGGCGAGGGCGTCCTCGGGCGAATCATGAACGTGACCGGTGATCCGGTGGACGAACGCGGCGAAATCCCCTTCGACAAGCGCTATCCGATTCACCGTCCGGCGCCACCCCTGGTCGATCAGGATACCAGCTCGGACATCCTGGAGACCGGCATCAAGGTCATTGACCTGATCTGCCCCTTCATCAAGGGGGGCAAGGTGGGCGCCTTCGGTGGTGCCGGTGTCGGCAAGACCGTCGTCATCATGGAGCTGATCAACAATATCGCCAAGACGCACGGTGGTTTTTCAGTCTTCGCCGGAGTGGGGGAACGCTCACGCGAGGGCAACGACCTCTACCACGAGATGTCGGATTCCGGGGTCATCGACCTTGAAAACATCGAAAAGTCCAAAGTTGCCCTGGTTTACGGCCAGATGAACGAACCGCCGGGTGCCCGCATGCGGGTGGGCTTGTCCGGCTTGGCCATCGCCGAATACTTCCGCGACGAAAAGAATCAGGACGTCCTTCTCTTCATCGACAACATCTTCCGTTTTTCGCAGGCCGGCTCGGAGGTGTCCGCCCTGCTCGGTCGGTCTCCGTCCGCCGTTGGTTACCAGCCGACGCTGGCCCAGGAGATGGGTATTCTCCAGGAACGGATCACCTCGACCAAGAAGGGCTCCATCACTTCCTTCCAGGCGGTCTATGTTCCGGCTGACGACCTTACGGATCCGGCGCCCGCCAATACTTTTGCCCACCTCGATTCGACCATTGTGCTCGAGCGGTCCATCGCTGAACTCGGCATCTACCCGGCCGTCGATCCCCTTTCGTCCTCGTCCAAGGCGCTGGAACCGGCTGTCGTCGGCCAGGAGCATTACGATGTCGCCCGTGGCGTCCAGAATGTGCTGCAGCGCTACAAGGACCTTCAGGACATTATCGCCATTCTCGGTCTCGATGAACTTTCACCGGAAGACAAGTTGTCGGTTTACCGCGCCCGCAAAATCCAGAAGTACCTGTCCCAGCCTTTCAATGTGGCCGAGGTTTTCACTGGTTTCCCGGGCAAGATCGTGCCGGTGGCCGATACCATCAAGGGCTTCAAGATGATCCTGGATGGCGAACTCGACCATGTCCCGGAAAACGATTTCTACATGAAGGGCAGCATCGAGGAAGCGATCGAATCCTCAAAAGCGGCCGCGGTCTGACCTGGTATTCAGCTCCCCTGATCAACCCGCCTTATCACCATGTCGCTTGTCCTGGAAATAGTCACTCCCGAAGAAAAAGTGTATGAGGAGACTATCGATACGGTGGTGCTTCCGACCACGTCTGGTGAGATCAGCGTCCTTCCGGGCCACATTCCCTTGGTGACGAAACTGAATCCCGGAGAGTTGCTGGTCACGGTTCAGAACAAGACCGAGCTGCTGGTTGTTGGTCGCGGATTTGCCCGGATTGAGGGCGATCGGGTCTCGGTGCTGGCGGAATCGGCGATCGAAGAAGCCAATATCGATGAATCGGCGGTGGAGGCCGCTCTGCAGCGGGCAAAGGAAGCGTTGAGTGACAAGACCCGGCTCAATGTAGCCGAGGTGGATCAACTCGAAGGGGCCATGCGCTACGCCTTGGCCCAGCTCGCCACCAAGGGGCGCCGTAAGAAATAGGGGGTCACTCCTTGAATCTTGCATGCCAATGCGAGATTCAAGGTTTGACCCCTTCGAACTGTACGCGCCCGTTTGCATCGTGAACTGCCCCTTGTCGTGCTGCTATCCTGCCTTGCCCCTTATTCTCCGCAGAATTCAAACAATCCGTCAAAAAGCAGGCGTTGCTCGGAGTTCCCGGACAGACGTCCGATAGGCGAGGGGGCTGGACTCGGTCTGCGGCGTCAATAGATTCTGCAGGGACGGATCTGCGAGTCCTTTCAATAACCAACACTTCAGGCAGCCCCATGATTACACGACGTATTGGCAAACTGCTCCGTGGCAAAGCCACACCTTTCCAGGTTTTTTCCGCCGGTGTCCTCGGCGCTTTGATCGCATTCACGCCGGGGTTTTCCCAAGCACCGGGCTTGATGCTCCTCTGGTTTTTCCTCCTCGCGGTCTTGAACGCGAACCTGTTCGTGGCCGCCATCGTTGGCGCTGGTTCAGCCCTCCTCGCCCTGCTCCTGACACCGGCTTCGTTCGCGGTGGGGCGAGTCCTGCTCGAAGGCCCGACCGAAGGACTTTTCAGGACGGTCGTGAACGCGCCGGTCCTGGCGTTCTTCGGATTCGACTATTATCTGGTCGCGGGCGGACAGTTGATCGGTGTTATCGTCGGCGTCCTTGCCGGTTTTGCCGTCGCCAGGCTGTTGACCGGGTTTCGGACCAAACTGTCGCAGATGGAAACCGGATCGGAGCGTTTCAAGAAATGGTCGTCGAAGAAGTCGGTCAGGATAATGACCTTTATCTTCGTTGGCGGGGCGAAGAAGAAGACTTACGAAGAGTTGATGACCAAGCGGATAGGTAATCCAATCCGCCCGATTGGTGTCGTCCTGGTTGTGCTCACCATCGTCGTCATTTTCGTGACGTTGCAGTTCTTCCAGGGACCGATCATCACAGCGGCACTCCGAAGCGGCCTCGAAAAAGCAAACGGCGCCACCGTCGATGTAGCGGAGGCCGATCTTGATCCGACCGCAGGCAAGCTCACCGTGATCGGGCTCGCCATGGCCAACCCGAATCTGCTCGAAGAGGATATTTTCCGAGCCGAAATGGTGGAGGCCGACATCAGCTTGTCCGACGTTTTGAGAAAACGGGTGGTTCTGGACCGGGTGGTCGTCGACAATGCCACAAACGGCGAATTGCGCAAAGTGCCCGGGCGCCTGGTGGGTCCGCGACCGAAGCCGGCGAAGGAGAAAACAGACCTTCCCGACATGAAGAGTATCGATCAGGTGCTGGACAACGCCAAGGTCTGGAAAGAAAGGCTCTCACAGGTGAAAAAGTGGTTGGATTCCCTGGGAGGGAGCGGTGAAAAGGAATCATCGGAACCCGGTGCGCCGGGGTACCGGGAGCAACTCGAGGCGCGGATCCGCTCTCTCGGTTACGCCAATGTTCGTGCCCTCCACTTGATCGAGGGTTCGCCGAGTCTCCTGGTGAAGAAGCTTGAAGTGCCCCGTTTGAAGGCGAAGCAGTTTCCAGATGAATTGCTGATGATTGAAGGATCGAACCTGTCGACGAATCCCAACTTGGTTGCGGAACCGCCGACCATTGATGTATCTTCATCAGGAGGCACCCTGAAAGTCGACCTGACCTTGGGTTCGGCCGCCGGTGGGACCGACAACCAGATCACGTTTGCCTATCGTGGGTTGCCGGTCGATTCGTTCGCCGAGCACCTGACGGTTGGGGGAACGACTCCAATTTCGGGTGGAACCATGGACGTAACGACCTCGGGCACACTCAGTGCGACCGATTCGAACCTGCCCCTGTCGGTCACCTTCAACAATACCAACGTTATTATCGGAGGCACGGCGACCCCGGTTTCCGCGTTGACCATACCCGTTGCCGTGCGGGGACCGATGGACAATCCCATGATCCGGGTCGATTCAGCCGCTCTCCAGAATGCGCTTCTCGCTGCCGGCAAGCAGGAGGCGGTCAACCGATTGCAGAGCGAAGCCGCCAAGCAACTCGGAGTCGATGCAGGCGAGGGCGGAGAGAATCTGGAAGACACGGCCAAGAGCTTGCTGGGGGGGTTCTTGAAGAAGCAGAGCGAGCCAAAAGATGATGGGGAGTGAGAAGGTGGGTCGGGGTAGTTTCTATTTTTTCTTGTAGGCTTCATGCCTCGATCGAACTGACCACCGAGGGAAAATCTTTCTCCTGCGTTTCCCATCATTTCACCCATGAAATACGACCGGCAGTCCGGCCACTTCGGCATGAAATGTCGATCTTCCCGGTAGATTACCCAATCCTCTTCCCGCAGAACGTTTCATGAATATCGATAGACCCCCATCAACCTACGATCTTCACCTTCACACTTCCTGGAGCTATGACGCCACGGCTTCGCCGGAGCGGTATTTCAAGCGGGCAGGGGAGCTGGGTATCCGCTGCCTGGCGATTACTGAGCACCATGTGCTGGATTCCCTTCCACAGGTGCGGGAGGTGGCAAAGCGTTTTCCGGAGATCCGGGTCATCCCGGCGGCCGAACTCTCGGTGACGACTTCTTTCGGGGCGATAGACCTGCTCTGCTACGGGTTTCCCTCGAAAACAACCGAGGCCGTGCAGGAGGTACTCGAGCACTACCACACGTGGCAAAGGGCCTGTGGCTCAGCGGTTTCTGAGGGGATGCAGGCAATCGGGTTTGATTATACCGATCAACGGAGGTGCGATCTGCTCAAGTCCTACCGCCCGGCGGAGGCGATCGATCTCCAGGGTGTGACCCACGTGAAGAACCAGCGGCAGCTCGATTTCTTCCTCGCTGAGGGATATATTCGGGATGAGACCGAATACCGGCCGCTTCTGGAACGTGCAGCCCGGGAGGTGCCGCCACCTCCGTATCCGGCCGTTGATGAAGTGGTACCGGCGGTTCAGGCAGCCGGCGTCCTGGTGGCCATTGCGCATCCCTTTGGTTACTTCGGAGGAACAGATCGGGATCGGATGGACGCATTGACGGAAGAATGCCGATTGGACGGCATCGAGTGTGCCCATCTCAAGGTGCCTGTTGAATGCTCCCCGATCTACCGTGCCTATTGCGAGGAAAAGGGATTGTTCTCGGTCGCGGGCACGGATTGCCATAGCGACGAAGACATAGAGGAATTGCTCACCTGCCACGGAGGTAAGGAAAAGTGGCTGGATGAATTTCTGGAGCGGCTCGAAGAGAAGTGAGAAGACGGGGAAGAGTCGCTGGCGCGACTGTGGACTTGAAGAGAAGTAAGAAGGTAGAATTAAGAATTAAGAAGTGGCTCGACCTCTGGAACAAGAGGTTCGAAAGTAGATGTGATTTGCGCGGGCCCTTAGCTCAGCGGTTAGTTCCGAGGAAGCGCAGCGACCGACAACCCGTTGCCGTAAGGCAACTGCACAGGGGACGTCTCCTGCTCGGTATTGGGGCTCGACCTCTGACTCAGGTGTTCCAAAAGTGAATCAGATTTTCGCGGGCCCTTAGCTCAGCGGTTAGAGCAGGGGACTCATAATCCCTTGGTCGGGGGTTCGAATCCCTCAGGGCCCACCAATCCGCGAAGGCGGATTTTTGGGCTGAGGGATGAGGACCCCGGGGTTCGATGGAGCGAGCCAGCGAGCGGAGATGGGGCGCGCGAAGCGTGAGTGTGAAACACCTGACCAGAATGGGTAGCCAATCCCTCAGGGCCCACCAATCCGCGAAGGCGGATTCTTGGGCTGTGGGATGAGGACCCCGGGGTTCGACGGAGCGAGCCAGCGAGCGGAGATGGGGCACGCGAAGCGTGAGTGTGAAACAC
>QNAI01000005.1 GCA_003641745.1 Verrucomicrobiota bacterium
AATGGTGAATTTCTGAAACATTTGGGGAATGGTAATTTTAAGCGCTGATCCGAACTTATTCGACGAAGAACAGCCGACGGGGTCATTGCTCATTATCTTGCATGCCAATGCGAGATATGTGCTTTGACCCCCTCGAAGCCAAGTTGACCGCACCCCTCGTAACCCCGCCTTAACTTGGTGCCGTTCGAAGGGGTCAAACCTTGATTCGTGCATTGGCATGCACGAATGCAAGGAATGACCCCGTGGCGAACAAAAAAAAGGGCGGCCGGGTTTCAACCCGACCGCCCCGTCTGTCTGTCAATCAGATGATTTCGTTCTGATGCCGATTGGCTCAGGGATTGAAGAACAGGAATGTCCCTGCACTGTCGCCCGTCAGGACAGAGAACGAACGGGGCCCCTTGGTCCCTTCGAAGTACCACAACCATTCGGCTCCGATATCGGTTCCGCCAGTGTCCGCCGGCGGATCAAAGGCGTAGAGCGAGGGATAATCTGCAGGGTTCGTCCACCACCAGGAAACCATGGCATTGTCGTAAAAATACGTACTTTCGCTTGTTGATTCCGGGAAACGGAACATCCAGGCATGCTCGGCGTGGAAGAGCCACGGCGCGAACGTCGTATTATAGTATCCGAACCAGCTCGACAGGAACCAGTCTTCCAGACCGGCTACGGGAACTCCACCGAGGAGTGGATCAGCCACGTTTCCGTTGCCTGAGAAGGCCGTGCCGTCACTCATGGCACCGGGCGAGAAGAGGAGAAAGTTCTCTGAAACCTCGAAGTGCAGGGCGGGGAAATCACCGGTGATGTCGGGATCGCGCGTAAGCGACTGTGCCTGGTTGGCATGTTCGACCAGATATTCCACCTCATCCATCACGAAGCCGTGCTCATTGACCAGACGCACGATGCTGTCCTTGTCCGAGGCAAGATTAACACCGTTGGACCCCTCGTTTGAGACCTGCACGATCGCCCCTCCGAAGAGGTCATTTTCGGGATCGTTCATGTCTTCTTCATCTCCGCCTCCGAAGACCACGACTGAACCCTGATCGCCGATGACCGTTCCATCCGGGAATTCGTGCACAATACTGAGGGTATTCACACCGAAAACTCCCTGAGCAACGTTGCGTATGGCCCAGCCCGAGATATCGACCGCAAAACCACTGTTGTTTACGATTTCGATAAACTGGTCCTCGACCCCTTCCTCATCAATTCCGTTGCCGTTGGGATCAGAAGCGGTTTCCGCTACCCCTTGGAGTAACTCGTTGATCACAACCTTGAACGGATTCGGTTGAGTCTCCGTCACCAAAAGATCAGCCAGGCCGGGAATGGTATCCCTTTCCCTGACGATGATTGGCCACAGGCGATCACCGCTGAGCACGCCGTCATCGAAGACATCGACATCGAATGTGCCCTGCGTCGCCCCTTCGGCGATGGTCAGGAGGACGAGTCGAACGGCTTTCCCCAATGCCTCGTCAATGACCCAAAATATCTCAACATCGTCCCCGGAAAAATCGATCCGATCGGGAGCGCCCAACGACTCGATGCTTATCACCAACCCGCCTGAGGGAGCCGCACTGTCAAGGGTAACGGTTCCGGTTACAGCGGCCGCCCCGGCATTCTCGGCAACGGTGTCCGCGCTCAAGGCCAAGGTGGCCGCGTAAGCAAAGTCACCAAACGGCGTAACCCCGTCATTCTTGGTCCCGGGCGAGAAGATCGCACCGCCCGAACCGGTGGCCACATCATGAAGGATATATTCAGTACCGGTGAGTTCCGGCTCGAGGACCGCGGCGATCAACAGGGTGCCGAGATCGCCTTCGTAGGTAACCGCGAAGACAGACGCGCCACCCGCATCGAGATTAACCGTGTCGCCGGTATTGGACCACCCCAGGTTGCCCTGTGAGGCCGTTTGGATGGTGGCCCCGCCGAAAAGACCCGTCGGCACGCCCCCTCCAAAGACCACGATGGCACGACCGTCCTGGATCACCGAACCCGGGGGGAAAGTATGTCGTGGACCGATATCGTCGGAGATCACCCAGCCGGACAGATCCACTGCCGTGCCATCTCCACTTACGTTCACGATTTCAACGAACTCATCCTCGGTGTTGCTCCGGGTTCCGTCCCCGTTGGCGTCACCAATAAGGTCTTCCGGAATACTTCCCGGAACGCCGGCGAGAAACTCGTTGAGCACAATGCTCGGGGCCGCATCGACATTGGTCGTCGTTATCGCGATGAAGTCGTTGTTGAATCCACTGCCCGAAACGAAAATACGGGTCTCCACGTCTCCGTCGAATCTGTCGTCCGAGACCGCGTCAACTGCAAACGTGCCCACCGTCGCGCCGGGCGCAATCACCACCGTTGCGGGAACGGAGATCTCAGACTCCGGACCGCCCACTGCGAGAGAGGAAACCAGACTGATGTCGAGGGTCGCGCCTCCGCTCGGGGCCGCACTGTCGAGGGTTACCGTCACCGTGGCGGCACCCGCTCCGGCGGTTTCCGAAACCACCGCGTTGTCAATCGAAAGGGCAAATCCCGCGACGGCATCGTCTGCCGTCACCTGCAGATCGTCGAAGGCCAGCTCTTCGGAGCCGCCATTCAGATTCATCTTGATCCGTATCTGCATCGTCTCGCCGGAGCCGGGAACATCCCAACTCAGGGTCTTGAATGTCTGGGTCAGCCGGGGTTCTACGTTATGGTCCGGCAAGGTGTTCTCATTGCCTTGGAAATACCGGGCCGGAGAGTTGGTAAACGTTCCGCGAAAGCCACCGATTGTTTCCCATCCGCCGTCATCGAACTTGACCTCGATGAAAAGGCCGTTGTCGAACTCGGTCTGATCGACGCCTTGAGCGGCCGCCATCGAGATTGTGAGCTGGCCCAATCCGGCTATGCTGAAGGAGTTGAAGGTGATCCGCCCCTCATCTTTCGCCATGTCGTCCACCGCCACACCGCCGGCGTCAATGTCCTGGCCGGTCCAGAACCATTCTCCGTCGATGGTGCCTCCCGAGGTTTCGGTTCCGGCGGAGAATTCCTGCCTTCGGGCAAAGTAGTTCCCTGAAAGGTCATCGCTGGGGTTTTCCACCGTGTAGCGGGTATCCAACCCGTCCGTCTCGAAACTCTCCGAGAACGGAGTCACGGTCGCCCCATTCAAGAGCGCGCCACACATGCCCACGCCGGCGAGCGCAACTCCTCTTATCCATTTGATCGTTTTTTTCATCTCTAGGTTTTCTGGCATATTCATAGCATATCTCGTTTTCAGTTAGGTAACTCGTATCGCATTTTTCGGGTTTGCGCCCTTTGGCGGCGTTTTGTGGTCAGTTCAAATTTGACTATACGGTTCCGCATTTACGGCTGTTACAGGGTCCACTTGGCGCCCAGGGAATAGATCGTGCCCGTATATTGAATTGAATGGAGTCGGCTCGTATCGCCCCGATAGCGGCGCAATGGTTCGTCGGTCAGGTTGGTTGCTTCAAAGAAGACCATGAAATGATTCATGAACCGATATTGGATGGTCAGGTCGAGTTTCCTGAAGTCGTCCACGTATACGTCGAGGGAATCAGCGGTCAGATTGTGTCGGGTTTCCAACGTCATATCATCGATGTCCGTCTGGCCGGCGCGAATCCCGTCCAGATAGCCGCCCCGCCAATTCATCGCCAGGCGCACCAGCAGCCCGAACTTCTCGTAAAACACGGACAAATTTCCCATATTGGACGATTGCTTGAACAATGGCACCTCTTCCTCAAAGCGCTCTTCGAGCAAAAGTTGGACGTTCGATTGGATAAAAGCGGCATTGAATGCAAAGCCGAATCCATCGAATGGTTCGGGCAGGAAGGTGAGCTTGCGATCGAAGGCGATCTCAACTCCGTAGAGTTCGCCATCGCCTGCGTTCATTTTCTGGGTCGTCTCCCATGGGGTCGAGTCTCTTCCCCGGCTGTCGTATTTGGCCGCCAACTGCGGCGCCACTCCGGTTCCCGGTTCCACCACCCGGCTCTCGGTATAGATCGGCCCCTCCAACTTCTTGTAGAAGCCGGACACCGAAAACAGGCCGAGGCTTTCAAGATAGTGCTCAAAGGCCAGATCGATATTGGTCGACTCCATCGGCGCCAGTTCGAAGTTGGGCAATTGGACCGAACTTCCGAATGCGGCGCCACTGACGGCCACGATCTCGCGGGGAACGAGGTCGGTGAATTTGGGTCGGGCGATTGTCTCGGTGTAGGAAGCGCGCACCAGGGTTTTCTCGCCGAATTCCTTGCGAAGATGAAAGGCGGGCAGGACGTGCGAATAGCTCTTTTCCGAGGCTACCTGCTGCGAAAAAACTTCCAGCGGCAACCGTTTCCAGAAAGCGGGCGAGACAAAAGGCGGCCCCTCCTCGGGACGGGTCAGGATCTCGGTGTTGGTAAAGGTATTACGCGTCTCCTCAAAGCGAACCCCGGCAATTATCTTAAAGCTCCCTTTTTCAAAGGTCTGCATCAGGTAACCGGCCAGCACGTCCTCATCCGCCAGGTAGTTCTTCAGAATGGCGTCGGTGACGTTGAAGGTAATGTCGTCGGGTGTCTGGATGAGTTCGACGTCACCGGGATCATCGAGAAACGCATTGGTGGCCCCCGTATCGAAAATCGGGCCGAATTTGTAGTCGGACCGGTTGGACAGGAAGTCAGCCTCCATGGTGCCGCCACCAAAAACCGAATCGGCCAGCGTGAGCTGGGGCAGGGGTGCGGTGTCGATGCTGCTGAACCGGTTGAAATCGCGAAAAAATTCTTTTTCCCGAAAATCAAAATGTCCCCCGATCTTGGTCGAGGCCGAAAAATCACCTATATTGTAATTGCCCTCGAGATTGACCTCGAAACCGTTGCGTTTGTCGGTGCTGAAGAACGCATTGTCTGCCGCTCGACCCCGGTTGCGGTTGAGGAGGTAACTCTCGGGTTCCAATAAAATGTCCCGGTCGGTGTCCTCGACCGCCTGGGGGAAATAGTCCTCGTTTCCAAGGGCGACTTCCCCGGCCAAAGTATTGGAATCGAGCGTTACGCGCCTCTCGGTCCAGATCTTCTCCGCTTCCGAGACGAAATACTTGTAGTCGAGATCGATCCAATCGCTGAGGCGGTGCTCCCCGCCAATATTGTAGGTCAGTATCTCATCCGCGGTAACCGTATTTTGCCAGGTCTTGTAGCCTCGACTGTTTCCCCCAATGAGGGTAAAATTATGTGTCACGGGGTCCCAGGCGATGTCTCCGAGCTGCACCGCTTCGTCGAAGAAAATATCCTTCCTGGAGGGGGCAGTGCCATTGATTCGCGCTGCCACTTCAGGATCCTCGGGATTGTATCCCAGAGCGAGTGCGACCGCTTCTGTGAAGATCACATTTCTTGGATAAAAGGTCCCACCTCTGTTGACGTTAAATCGGGTCTCTTGGAGGACCTCGTCGTCGTCGAACTGATTGAAGGACGCCGAGACATGAAATTGGTGGCGATCGGCCAGCCGGAATTCGAGTTTTCCGCCGATTGCGCTGCGCTCCCGCGTGATATTGTAGTCCTCCATCTGGATCCCACCCATGAAGAACCCGGTCGGGAGACCCCTGAGGGGGGCCTCACCCAAGGTCTGCCAGTCATCCGCTCTGAGGGTGTCGGATCCACGGCTGTCTTCCGATTGATTGTACGAAATCTGAAACCCGATATTCTTTTCCTTGCCGAAAACATCGCCGTAGGTGGCGTTGACGCGATAGCTGGGGTCGTCTGCGATCGTGTGCTGGGTGTAGGCCGCTTCAACTGAGGCAAAGCGCTCTCCCCGGTCCAACGCGCTGCGGGTCACCATGTTGACCGTCCCTCCGACGTTGTTGGCACTCTTGTCCGGCAACCACGACTTCACAACTTCGATTCGTTCAAGCTGATCGGTGGAAATGATGTTCAGACCTGTCGAACGACCGTCCTCATCGGGCGTGGCCAGAGTCACCCCGTCGATCGTCACGGCGTTGAGGGACGGATCCGCGCCGCGAATCACGATATACTTTCCCTCTCCCTGGCTGTCCTCCACCGCTATTCCCGGAAGACGCTGGAGCGCCTCGGCCGCGTTGCGATCCACGAACTGGCCGATCGCATCCGACGAGATCACATTCGTGACATTGTCGGCCGACCGTTGAAGATTGATCGCCTTGGCTCGTCCGATCTGGGACCCTTCGACTACAAAAGCTTCCAGTTCAACCGTTTCCTCAGTATTCAGGTCGATAACCACATAGAATGATTTGGATTCCTCCCCCAAGGTCACTGTCTCCGTGGTCTCCGGATAGCCCACATAGGTTGCTTTCAGAACGTGTTTGCCGGCGGAAACACCCCGGAGGACGAATTTCCCCCCGCGTTCGCTGAAAACGGAAATGTCCGTCCCCTCCACTTCGATTCGCACGCCCTCCAAGTTGATCACAAGATCCGAATCGATCACCTGGCCCCGGATCACCGCCCCCGACAGATCCGGCGTGAGGCCGAATGAAAGAATCGCTAGAAATGCGGTGGTTACGATTCCGTACTCACCGAGGGGAGAGTACTTTCTAAAGTACTTCGAAGATGCTTTCATCCGGTAAGGATCAGCTGAGGGTTAGGGGACACTAGGGGAACTTCCACATCTCTGCGGTTGCGATGTCAGTAGAGAAAAAAACTGACTGAAAGTCAAGTTGGTAAGGCAGTCTTTCACGGAATACTCCTGTGAGGGTGTCACCGTCCGGGTCCTTTCTCGAGATCAGCGGAGTCAGACGAAAAATACTCCTTGAAGCGCGCGTTCGCATCATTTCCGAAGAGCACGTCGCAGGCTTCGCGCATGCCGGGGTCCTCCCGAAGGGAATCCCTCGGAACAGTAAGGGCGATCTTGGTGCGTCGCCGCAGAAAATCGTCCAGATTGACAATCATCTCATCACGGGCCGCTCGATGAATCTCGCAGCGAAGGAACGCGGTCCCCTCGATCAGCACTTGCCCCATCGTCTCATCGCCTGCAATTGCATCGAGCAAAGGACCAGCGTCGCGACCGTATCGGCGCCACAGACGAAGGCTGATCGGCTCCGAGAAGTGTGCGGGCGTGCGATCGTCGATCCGCAGTTCGGTTGCCCGCTGCTGAAAGGACTCGAAATCGGACCTCGGTGGTTCCCCGAACCAATCGCTGTCCTGAGGCCGGAGCCCGATCTGCATTTCCCCGATAGCCTTGACCACTTCATCGCCGACATTCAGACAATCCGTCAATTTGCCTCCGAAAATGCACAGATGCCTCTTATCACGGTCGATTTCGATGGCATGCTTTCGGGAGAGTGATGACCAGTCGCCCTTGTCACGGTTCTTCCCCTCGGTATCGACCACAAGCGGGCGCACGCCGCATCGTTCGCTGATGATGTCCGCTTCGGTCAGGGGAGGGTCCAAATCAAGGCAACGATTGATATTATCGAGCACGAAGTGACGATCTTCCGGGGTTGCGGTGTCGGTTACCTCTTCCACCCGGGTATCGGTCGTCCCCAGGCAGGACACCGGGCCCATCGGAATGACGAAAAAGAGGCGGCCGTCGCTGGCGAAGAACGCCAGAATCCGATTCCCGCCTGTAACGCGTTTGACGATCAGGTGAATGCCCTTGGAAAACAGGTGGCGATGACGCGTGGTGATGTGCGAAAGCCGATTGTGCTCGTCGACAAACGGCCCGCACGCGTTGATAAGGGTCTTGGAGCGGATGATTGATTCGTGCCCGCTGACCCTGTCCCGAACCTGCGTGATCCATTGATCTCCCTCCCGGTGCGAACCGAGAGATTCGAGATAATTGATCGTGACGCACCCGTTGGCATTCGTTTTCTGCACGAAATCGAACACAAACCGGGCGTCATTGCCGGGGAGATAGGCATCGGAGTATTCAAACCCCCCGGTGGAGTTGCTCAGCCGGATATTGGGCTCGTCCTGCGCGATCGCGCGCTTGGAGAGCAATCGCGGCTTCCTTGTGAACCCACGGCCGATCGCCCAGTAGAGCCAGGTGCCAATCCAAAGGATCAGAGGACGATGACGAAATCCCTTTTCGATTGTGGTCAGAAATCGAATCTCGCGAACATTGGTGGGGTAGGCCCTGAGCAATTGGTTTCGTGCCCGGCAGAGTTTCCGCACCAGACCAAACTCGGAATTCTCCATGTACTTGATGCCGCCCCAGACCAGGTTTGAACTCTCCTGGCTGGTCAGCGACCCGAAGTCGCCTTGATCGATGAGGCAGACCTTGGCACCCTGAGCGCTCAGGGCGGCGCCCGAAACCGCGCCGTTGATCCCGGCCCCGATAATGAGAGAGTCAAAGACCCTCTCCTCCAGGGCATCGATGTTCCTCTCTCTTAGTTCCGTTTTCACAGGTGAATCCGGGTCTTTTTTTTCCGGTTCTTATTGGGTGAGCTGGTTCGCCAGCCATTGCGGACGATTGGTGGTGATGCCATTGATACCCCAACTTTTCAGATTCCTTGCCAGGGCCGGATCGTCCACCGTCCACACATACGCCTCCAGGCCGGCCGTTTTGACCTTCGCGATGAAGGCCGCATCGACCGTGTCGATCGCTTTGACGCTCAATCCGTCCGCTCCGACTTCCTTCGCCCTCGCGATGAGTTCTTCAACGGACGGCTCCCAAATCTGAGTCTCCTTGTTCTTCTTGAAGCTCGAAAGCGCGTAAACACGATGGTCGGGAAAGGCCTGTCTGGCCGCGGCAGTGGACTCCCAGTTGAAACTGATCAATATGATCTGATCCGGTCCCAGCCCGGACCGTGCGAACGACTTTTCCAGTTCGGGGATGATCTCGGGCCCCACCTTGATTTCGACGACAAGAATTCTTCCGGTCGGAACGGTTGCAAGCACCTCGTCAAGGAGTGGAATTCGTTCTCCCTCCCATTGCCTGCCTTTGTGAAGCCCCGCGTCGAGTTCGCGCAGTTCCGCAAGGGTCTGGTCTTTTACCTCCCGGTCGCGTCCGAAGAGCTTCTTCGTATTGAAATCATGAACAACCACGACCTGGTCGTCGGACGAGAGATGGACGTCGATTTCAGCCGCCTTGGCCCCTTTCTCCCAGGCCAGATTGACGGATGCCAGGGTGTTTTCAGGCGCGTCATGGGAGGCGCCGCGATGGCCGATGATCAGGCACTCTTGAGCGTACATAAAGGTAGGGGAAAGGGCAACTGACAACAGGATGAGAAGGGCCTTGGTGCTTTTCATTGGATCTTGTTTGACTGAACTTGATTTGGGACCCCGGGAAGTCCGCACTCGATTCCGATCGAGGTGTTTCTCTCCGGCACGAAGAACCCGGGCCACAGCCGCGAATACTCGGCAGGGTTGAATCGGGAACGGTTCTCTGTCCTTATTCCAATACATAAATCGAATTCCTGCCGGCGAATCCAGTCAATGGCAAAATCGACAAGGAGACAGATGTAGTGACCACTTTGTTCGTCACTTCATCTGTCGGCGGGGTCCGACGCCCGTCTCATCGCTTCGCGGTTTTTAGGTCTTGTGTTTTCTCGTTGCTCGCGAAAAAAGAACAACGTTACTGAATGAACCGATAGATGGATATTCAAGAAGAACTTGAACGCCTGGGCATGAGTCCAAAGAAGGTGTCGGTCTACCTGACTTTGCTCCAGACAAAGGGTTGTACGGTGACGGAATTGTCCGCGCTTTCAGAGATAAAGCGGACCACCTGCCTGCATATTCTACGCCAACTGGTTGAGGAAAAACTCATCTCGGAAAGTCGCCGTGGTCGTTGGATCGTCTATACCGCGAACGATCCCAAGATGATTCTGGAGGAAACCCAGAAACGGGAACGCCTGGCCAGAAGGATTCTACCGGAACTGAACGCCCTCCAGGAGATCTCAGGCCAAAAGCCCGTGATTCAATATCATGACGGGGTCAAGGGCGCCAGGTTTTCGTTCAGCCAATTGTTGAAAAGCAAAGAACGCGAATATTTCTACTATGCCTCCATCCCTCCTTTCGCAGCCGTAATGGGGGATTCGTTCCTGAGGGACTTCCTTGCCGAACGGAAAAGATTGGGAATCTGGGCGAACGGAATTCGCGTATATGATGAAGATTTCACGGATCCGGATTTTATGCGGACGGATGAAAAAAGTCTTCGCCGCGTACGTTATTTCCCAAAGCCCATTGACAAGTATGTGGCTTGCATGAATTTCACGGACGACAAGATATTCATCACTTCCGTGGTTGGAGAGGCCTATGGGCTGATTATTGAAAGCCCCGGCCTGACCACCTTGATGAAATCCATTTGGAAAATGGTGTGGGATATATCTTTGGAACATCCTGAGGAGTGTCAGAGGGGTGGAGGGTCCCGCCACGGAAAGAAAATCGACTCCTCCGAACCCGCTCAAACCTGAATGACTATTGACCCCCACCTTCAGATAAATCGGGAGATACGCCCCCGGGCCGCAGGAGTGAAACTATATACAATCATAGGTTGTATTTTCGTGACCCAGGTCGTTGCGGGTGAGGGTGTGGATCCTGGCGATGAATCCTGCTTTCATGTCAACGGAGTAACCGCTCATCGTGGCAATTCCAGCCTCTACCCGGAAAACACCCTGCGGGCATTCCGGTCGGCGATAGAGGTCGGGGTCGATTGGATGGAGTGCGATATACTCAAGACCCGGGACGGGAAAATCGTCGTGATTCACGATAAGGACACCGGGCGGGTGGGGGACAGGAATCTGCGGATCGCCGAATCCACCTATGACGAGCTTCGTCAGGTCGACGTTGCATTTGACTTTCGCCGGCGCACTGGCAGGACCTTGGCGGAATGTCCGATAGCTGCAGCACCCTTGCTTGAGGATGTGATTCGCCTGACCATGACCCAGCGGCGCACGCGACTCTCCATCCAGCCGAAGATGGACATCGTTGACGAGGCGATTGAACTGATTCGCGAGATGAAGGCGGAATCCTGGGTGGGGTTCAATGAAGGTTCCTTCGACCGGGTTCGCAGGGTCAAGGAGTTGGCGCCGGAGGTTACTGTCTTCTACGACACGAACGGGAAAGACACCGAACTTCATGTTGAGCGAGCAATGAAGCACGGGTTTGAGGGCATCGTTATGAGACGCGATAATATCACAGTGGAAGATATTGAGATCATTCACCGCGCGGATCTCGAAGCAGGTGCCTGGACGGTCAACGAAGAGGAGGAGATGAAGCGTCTGAAAGGCATGGGGGTGGATCGGATCTACACGAATTTTCCGGCGGCCCTCCTGTCTTTGCAGCAGGCGATGACACCTTGAATTCAGCAGCCCCGAGGAAAACCACAGTGAGTATCAATGAGCCAGGTTACGCCGGGACAGGGTCGTCCGAACCCGCCCTTCCCGCACGAGAGCGAAAACTGTTGGAGCCGCTTGTCCATCTCGTGCTTGATGTGGATGGAACGCTCGCTCTGGATGAGACCCTCCTTCCATCCACGGCGGGGTTTCTCGCGACCCTGGAAGACCTCGGCATCACCTTTACGGTGGTTACGAATAATTCATCACGGAGCAAGGCCGAGCATGGTGCGCGGTTGCGGCGGATGGGGATGAATATCGAGACGGATGCAGTGATCGTCTCAACCGAGGCGACGCTTGACTACCTGACGGCTTCGTTTCCGGGAGTGAAGCGGCTTTTTCTACTTGGCCCGCCTGCTTTTCAAAATGAATTTTCCGAGTGCGGATTCGAATTGTGCGCCGACGATCCGGAGGACGAACCGGATGCGGTGGTGGTTGGATTTGATACTTCGCTTACCTATGATCGCCTGTGCCGGGCTGCCTACTGGATCAAGCAAGGGAAGAAATACTTCGCAACCCACCCCGATCTTGTCTGCCCAACCGATCGCCCCACGGTCCTCGTCGATTGCGGTTCGATCATCAGTTGCCTGAAGTCGGCTACGGGCCGGGAACCGGACGCCATTCTCGGCAAACCGAGTCCCCAGATGCTTCACACGGTTCGTAACCGACATGGATTGAAGTGCAACCAGGTCGCAATGGTCGGAGATCGGCTCTATACCGACATGGCGATGGCGCATGCCGCCGAGGTTCCGGCAATTCTTGTACTCTGCGGCGAATCCACCCGCGAAGAAGGGGAATCGGTTCGACCCGCTCCGGACCTCATCGTCGCCGATGCCGGCGAATTGAGCCGACTCCTGATTATGGCAAAGAGGCATGGGAAGGTGGACCAGACAGCCATTGATTGAGGAACGTTTCTGCTGACGAAAATCGTATGTTCAACTGGAGGGCACTTTGAATAATGGCTGACCGTTTCGAATCAGTCAAAGTGCCTTGGAGACATTTACGGATGGGTATGTTGCTATGCTGAAATTCTTTTCCCGCTTATATAAGCCCGCACCGGAGATCGAACGTCTTCCCGAAGAGAAGATCCCCGGGGCTTACCGCCGTTTTCGATGGAGGATCATGGAATCTACCTTCATCGGATATGCTTTCTTTTATCTGGTGCGAAACAACCTGGCGCCGATTTCAAAGGAATTCGGAGAAGCCGTCGGGTACTCCAAGTCTGAGATCGGGGATTTTCTTGCGGTTACGGCAATCGCCTATGGCGTGGCGAAGTTTGTCATGGGATCCGTCTCGGACCGGAGTAATCCGCGTCTTTTCATGGCCACCGGCCTGCTCTTGACCGCCCTGTGCAATTTCGCTTTCGGCAGCGTCCAGAATTATCACCTCCACCTTCTTCTCTGGGGAATGAACGGATTCTTTCAGGGAATGGGGTGGGCCCCCTGCGGGCGGTCAATCGGGCATTGGTACAGCGAGAATGAGCGGGGAATGAAGTTCGCCATATGGAATGTAGCCACCAATGTGGGCGGAGGACTGGCAGGGGTCATTGCTGCCTACAGTGCCAGTTTGTTTGGTTGGCAATTCGCTTTTTACATCCCGGGGGTAATGGCCGTGGTGTGTGCCATTTACCTGCTGTTGAGACTGCGGGACACTCCGCAGTCGGTGGGTCTTCCACCGATTGAGGAGCATCGAAATGATTACCCCAAGGGGCACAGTGTCGAACACGAGAAAGAACTTACGACCAGGGATCTCTTTGTTAACTATATTCTCAAGAACAAGTACCTGTGGATCGTCGCGTTCGCCAATTTCTTCGTCTATATCACCCGTTACAGTATGCTCGATTGGGGGCCGACCTACCTGAAGGAGGTCAAGGGCGCCGTTTTGGAGCAGGGCGGGTGGAGTATTCTGATCCTGGAGTGGGCGGGGATTCCAAGCACCCTTCTGATGGGCTGGGTTTCTGATCGATTGGGTGGTCGGCGCGGGCTGGTCAGCCTGCTGTGCATGGTTCCCGTTCTCTTGGCTTTTGTGGGGATAAGGCTGACTCCTCCCGGCATGCTCTGGATGGATATGTCGCTTCTCGCCGTGATCGGTTTTTTTGTTTATCCTCCCGTTATGCTGCTGGCTGTCTCCGGATTGGATCTGACCTCAAAAAAGGCGGTGGGGACGGCGGCGGGATTTATCGGGCTATGGGGCTATCTGGGACGTACCGTGCAGGGGAAGGTATTGGGCACGGTGGCCGATACGCATGGTTGGGATATGTCGCTCAACCTGATTTCGATTTCCGCACTGATGGCCATTTTCCTGCTCTGTTTTACGGTGAAGATAAAGCCTCGAGGGTGACTCGGCCTTTATTGGCGATTTATTTGAACACTGGAACGAGAAAATGCATATGAAAATGAAAGCAAATCGTGAAATGCGGTGCAAGTTCGTGTCTTTGGCCGGCGCTTGTGCCCTCCTGTTTTCAATGGCAACGGCATCCGCCGACACCCAGTGGTATAAGGGGAATACCCATGCTCATACCGTGCTCTGCGGGCACGCCGATTCAAGCCCGGAGGCGGTGGCCAAGTGGTACCATGACCACGGCTACCAGTTCCTCATTCTCAGTGAGCACAATATCTTTATTGACCCGGAGTCGGTTGAGCTTCCTGAAGACCGGCGGGAGGATTTCATCCTCATTCCGGGCGAAGAGATCACCGGTCACAAGCACGTCCACAGTACGGCGGTGAACGTCCATCGCTTGATCGACTGGACGTTTGAGAGCGAGGTTGTTTCCGAGATTATCCAGGACCATCTGGACCGAACGAGGGATGCGGGAGGTGAACACATTCTCAATCATCCCACTTATCGCTATGCGGTTACGTCCGAGGATATGAAACAGGTGAGCGGGTTGCGACTGTTTGAGTTGCACAACGGGCATCCCAATACTGTTCAGCATGCCCATGAGGTGGATTCCGGCTTTGTCACCACGGAGGATATGTGGGACGATATGCTCACATCGGGAGTGGCAGTCTACGGGGTCTCTTCCGACGATACCCACACCCTCAAAGAGTGGAACTGCGAAGCAAGTAATCCGGGGCGGGGATGGGTTATGGTTCGATCGCCGGAATTGACCGCCGACAGCATCACAGAGGCCCTGCGATCGGGTGAATTCTATGCGACCAACGGGGTTGTCCTGTCCAGGATTAATCGGACTGAAGAGGTCTTCCAGGTGGAGGTGGACGAAAAGGCGACCCTGGAAGCGCTGGAATCTCCCTATGTCATTGGCTACCGGCGTTCGGAGGCCTCCGGAGGCACCCTCATCGAGTTCGTCGGCCCTGGGGGACGCGTTCTCAAGCATGTCCACGCCAGGAGGGGTTCGTACGCGATCCAGGCGGATGATGCCTACGTGCGCTGCCGCGTGACTTTCACCCGGCGGGCTGGCGCCGGTTACGAGCAGTTCTTTGCCTGGGCTCAACCCGTCTTCACCGATGGTCGCCTCGAACCGGTGCCTTCCACCGGCGGAGCTCCGATCGGGGACTGAAGAACGATTCCCACCAATCGGGAGTCTTTTTGGTCAGTCGTGAATGGCAATGTTAAGGGTCTTTGCGAGGGGAATCCGTTTGCTTTGGGGCCTTAACTTCGAAGCAGAATGGAGATCTCCTCCGCGAAACTGCACGTCGGCACAGCGACGTGACTACACCGATTCAATCGAAATGAAGATGTAGCCACGTCGCTGCGCCGACGTGCCCCCAAGCCAGGTCGTTTACACTGCGTTTCCTCCTGACCCCGCCTTGTCAGAGTGCCATTCGGGTCAGTCGTAATAAACGTAGGACTCATCCTGGTAGCGGTAAAACACGCGCGGGGCCGCCGTATCAGCGAAAAAGTACAGCCACCCCTGTCCATCGAAGGAGTAGAGATTCGGGTATATTGCTGGGTCCGTATAGATCCAGGAATCGATAACCTGATCAAAGAAATAGATATCGGTGATGATCGAACTTGGGTCGACGTAGATATAATGATGGCTGCCATGAAAAATCCAGGGGGCAAAGGTTGTGTTATAGGCACCAAACCACGGAGATTCGAACCAGTCTTCCTGATCGGAAATCGGATGACATGCCCCTCCCAACGGAAGGAGATCCTCCGGTCGGACATTCTCACGGCCAATCAGCCGGACATGATCAAAGGCGAGGACTTCATTGCCGATTCCCGATGTCGACCTGAGCACGATGCGCAGCTGCAGCGTCTCGCCGGTCATTTCAAACGGTAAGGTCCAGTCCGCAAAATCGGCTGATACGGCGGTGCCGTCAGGAGCGATCAATTTGCCCGAACCGGAGAAACGGGCGATTTCTTCGAAGGATCCGTCATCAATGCGCACGTCGACACTTACCTTGTCACCGTCTGCCTTGGATGTGTCGAATCCGCCCCGATCGGAAGCGGCCAGACTCAGGACGACTTCAAGATTGCCAAGTCCGCTTATGGATACCGGTTCAAAAAGGACCGCACCCTTGCCGGGGTTGTCCAGGGTGGAATCGCCGTCGTCGTAGCCCACATGGCCCGGTTGCCCGTCGATATTTTCCCCGCCGAAGTACCATTGTCCGTTGGGTGCGGTGAATATATGGTCACCCATCCGGCGGTGAAAGTAGGCACGCGAAAGTGCCTCGGCAGAACCGAACACATCATAGCGAATGCCGTTCCCGTCAGTTTCAAACGACTCGTCAATGACCAAGGTCGAAGGACCGTTCACCTGGACTTTCCGACGGACGATGGTCGACGGTTGAAAACTCTCGTTGCCCGCCTGAAAAGCAGTGAGTTCGACCGTTCCGGATCCTTGAATGGTCGCGGTCGAACCGGAGATGGAAATAACGTCCGGATCCGAACTTGAATAGGTGACAGATAACCCCGTGGCAGCGCCACGCATGCTAATGTCGGCGATAAACGCATGGTGATCCGAAATATAGGAGGTTTCCTGCTGTTCGGGGTAGGTGTTCACGCCGGCCGCAATACTGGGATGAGGCGAAGGCATGGTTGTTGATGGGTCATCCATTGCCTGGTATACCTCCACCCCGGTGGCTCGAAATTCATCGCCCTGAAGCACCACCCAGTCAATCCGCTTCGAAAAGAGACCGAAGGCGTTGTGCCGGGTATGGAGAGAGCTTGGATCGGGCCCTTCACCGTGAGCGGACACCAGGCCGCTGCTGACTGCGGAATCAACCAGACCTATATCCCACAGAGGCTTGAGCTGAAGCGTTCCGTCCGGCATGGTGTGCTGGGGTTCGACGTTGAGGTCACCGATCAGGATGACCGGGTTTTCCGCCGCGGCGAGAAAAGGAGCCGCATTGCGCTCGCTGTATTGGGTGGAGCCGCTGGCAGGTTTTGGGAGATCCACATCGAAATGAGCGGTAAAGACATCGATCGTGCGCGTCCCGTTGGTCAGGGTTGTCTTGATCATCGCCTTGGTGTCGCTTCCGTTGCTTGTCGGGAACGCTTCGGGATCGCCGACCAGTGTCCACGGCGAACGGTAGAAGGTCGCCACCCCCCACCAGTCCCCGCCGGTCGAGGAACCCGATTGACCGATATTATGGGTCCAGAATTGATAGTCCCAAACCTCGGCGCCTTCGAGTTCGTTCAGGGTTTGCTTGATGATCTCCGACTGCTCGGAATCCCTCCGGCCGATCAGGCCGTCGTTTACGGTTTTTTTGCCTCCGATAACCTCCTGAAGCCCGAATATATCAAGATCCTGCTTATGGATTCGGTCGGCAATTTCCTCGATGATCAGCGGCCATAGGTCCGGTTGTGTGTACTGGGTGGAAATTCCGCCGGAAGTGGTTGCTGCATACCCACCAATACCGGTGTGAATATTGAAGGACATGACGCGCAGATCGCCTCCTTCAAAATCGAAACTTTCCGCGTTGAGTTCAAAAGGAGGCGCGTCTATGCAGATCTGAGTCGGCGGATCAAAGATGACCGCCTGATATTCCTGCCCGGAGGAAGTGGCAATCAGGACTGTCCATGGCAATACGCCGGCGGAAAGAATGCTCAGTGGTCGAAGCAAGTGAGTCGGTCGAATCATCCCGATATTCTGCCTGGAGAGTATTCGGAAGGCAAACTCGAATGGCAAAAAACCCAAGTCGCTGCGAAAAAGGGAATGCCGGCCAGAATACACTTGCCACCCAGGGAATAAACTTGATTCTAAGGAAACCCCTGGAGCCAAATCAATCCCGTCTTTGTGGCAGGGACGATTTCCAACACAACAAGAACTTTTGAGGTATGGAAAAGAAAGGAAAGGCAGTCTTTTTTCTGGGTGTGGGCGAGCCGTTGGAGGAACGGGAATACCCGCTTCCGGAAGACTTGGAGCCCGGTGCGATCCTGGTAAAAACTAAAATCGCAACGGTGTGTGGATCGGATATGCACAGTTGGAGAGGGCGTCGGCCTTTTCCCACGCCTTCGATCCTGGGACATGAAGGTGTGGGCCTGGTGGAGCGAATGGGAGACGTGAACGCCACGGATGCAACGGGTAAGAAACTTTCTGTCGGTGACCGGATTACCTGGACGATAATGGCGGCGTGCGGCGAATGTGTTTTCTGCAAGGATTACGGGCTGCCGCAGAAATGCCTGAGTCTTTTCAAGTATGGGCACTCGGTCAGTGATGTTCCTCCCTATTTTCTCGGTACGTTCGGTGAGTATGTCTACCTGAAGCCGGGGACGGGGATCTTCAAGCTTCCTGACGACATGCCCGATGAAACCGCCTCTCCACTGATGTGCGCCGCGGCCACCATTGCTGGTGGATTTGACCGGATCGGAGTAAATTCCGGAGATACCGTGGTGATTCAGGGTGCCGGTATGCTTGGCATGTATGGGGCTGCGTTTGCCAAAGCTCTGGGAGCCGAGCAGGTGATCATGGTGGATATTCTTGATGCACGGTTGGAACTGGCAAAACGCTTTGGAGTCGATCATACCATCAACGCAGAGAAGCTGGATTGCGACCAACAGGTCGAAGCCATTCGAGAACTGACCGGTGGTATGGGCGCGGACCTGCTGGTCGAGGTCACCGGCTTCGCCAAGGTGGTGGAAACAGGCATCAGGATGCTGCGCATAGGCGGCCGCTACTTGCTCCAGGGCGCGGTTTATCCGGATGATACTTTCACCCTCCAGTCGCACGATGTCATCATCAAGTGTTTGACCTTGCTTGGGCGGCACAATTACGCCCCGATGGATCTCGGGATGGCGATCGACCTGGTTCATCAGAACCAGGGTAAGTTTCCATTCTTCGAATTGGCGGGGCCGCGTTTTCCGTTATCCGCGAAGGGAGTGACCGAGGCGATGATTGCCTTGGAGCGCAAAGAGGGTATCCGGCCGATCGTGGAGCCGCGTCCTTAGTCAGGAAATCCGGATCAGAGAAATCAACAGAAGGGAACGAAATGTCTCTAGTCAGCATGAACCCGATCTTGCAGACTGCATCGAAGGCAGGATATGCGGTGGGTGCATTCAACCCGGTGGATTTCGCTTCCATGAAAGCGATTGTGCGGGCGGCGGAAGAGGAGGACGCCCCGGTGATCGTTCAGCTTTCGGCCAAGACAGTTCGCTACTACGGGCACGAAAACTTGGCGGGTTGGATGCGTGACCTGGCGGAAAATTCACCTGTTCCGGTCGTTCTCCATCTCGATCACGGGAAAGAAATAGAGATGATCCGTCGTTGCATTGAAACGGGGTGGACTTCGGTCATGATCGATGCCTCGCACCTTCCTTTTGAGGAGAATCTCAAAGTTTCCCGCCAGGTCCTGGAGATGGCCACTGCGGCCGGAGTCGGTGTTGAGGCGGAGTTGGGAGAAATCGTCGGGGTCGAAGAAGAGATTGTCGTTGAGGAAGAGGACGCCCACCTGGCGGATCCGGACAAAGCGGAGATTTTCTGCCGGGAACTCGATCTGGGCGTCTTTGCGCCGGCTATCGGCACCGCTCACGGGTTTTACAAGGGCACGCCCAAGGTTGCCTTTGACTTGATTGACGAGATCTATCGTCGCACGGGCACCCCCCTGGCGCTTCACGGCGGGACCGGGCTCTCCGACGAGATCATTCAGCGCTGCATAAAGCTGGGCTGCGCCAAAGTGAATATCTCAACCAACCTGAAGCATGTCTTCATCGATGGGTTTGCCGATTACCATCGGGCCAGTCCCGACGACTACGAACCGCTGCGGGTATTGGAAGCCCAGTTTGCGGGCATTAAGCGGTTGGTCAGTGAAAAGATCCGTCAGTTCGGTGGGTCAGGAACGGGGAGGGCTCTGGCATCAGCGATGTGAAAGCGTTAATTTTTGATTGTGACGGGGTGTTGGTCGACACTGAACGCGATGGGCATCGGGTCGCCTTCAATCGCGCGTTCTCCCAACAGGGATTGAAGGTGGAATGGAGCGTTGAGCTCTATGGTGACCTTCTGGCCATATCCGGGGGCAAGGAACGCATGCGGCATTATTTCGAACGCCGGGGATGGCCGTCCGGGGTGGTGGAAGAGGGTCGCGATGCATTCATAAGGGAATTGCATGCACGGAAAACCGATCTTTTCATGCGCATCATTGATTCAGGAGAACTGCCATTGCGCTCCGGAGTGGCTCGAATAGTCGATGAAGCCATCGGAGCCGGTGTTCAGTTGGCCGTCTGTTCCACCTCCAACGAGAGGTCGGTAAACCTTATTGTGGAAAAATTACTCGGCCCGCATAGAACAGCGAACTTCAGCGAAATCCTGGCCGGCGATATTGTTCAACACAAGAAGCCTGACCCGGAAATCTACAATCTGGCGCGGGAGCGACTCGGTGTTTCAGCGCAGGATTGTGTGGTGGTCGAGGATAATCGAAACGGCTTGTTGGCCGCCAAAGCGGCGGGGATGACCTGTCTGGTGACCACCAGCGCCTATAGCGCGGAGGAAGATTTTTCCGAGGCGGACCACGTGGTGGCCGAATTGGGTGATCCACCGGACGCAATGCTAACCCTTTCCGAAATTGTTTGCTTGTCCCCGCCATGCTCGGGTCGAAAGGCGAATGGCACGGGAAACAATCAATAAATCTGGTATGGCAAATAACACAACGAACATAGACAGCCGCTACAAGCGCTGGCGCATTACAATTTTCGGGATCACCTGGTTGGCGTATGTGGGCTTGTATTTTACCAGGAAGGCCTTTCCGGTTGCGAAAATAGGCATCCTTGAGGATCCCAGCATAGAAATCAGCAAGGCTTCCATGGGGCTGCTGGATGGGGCCTACGGAATTGCTTATTGCATCGGGCAATTTATCTGGGGCATGTGTGGCGACAGATTCGGATCCCGAGTCGTGGTAATGTCGGGCATGTTCGGTTCTGTGGTCATAGCGGTTGCCATGGGGATGTCCTCCACCGTGATCCTTTTCGGGACACTGATGTTCTTGCAGGGCTTTTGCCAGGCGACGGGATGGGCGCCCTTGACCAAGAATGTCAGCCAGTGGTTCTCACGGCGGGAAAGAGGGCGGGTTTACGGATTCTGGGCGACCAATTATGCGATTGGCGGAATGCTGGCCAGTGCTTTTGCCGGCTATATGGCGCTGGTCTTCGGGAACTGGCGTTATGCCTTTTTCGCGTCGGCCGTTGTTTTGGGTCTCATCTGGTTGCTTTTCCTGCTTTTGCAGAGGAACCGTCCGCAGGACGTGGGCCTTCCCGACATCGAAACCTATCATGGGGAGTCCAAGGATACCATCGCCACGGAGGACGGACCTGAAGATGAGCCGGAGGGCTCGTGGGAGACAATCCGCAAGGTCTTTCGCAACCCCATGATCCTGCGCCTCGGCGCGATCTATTTTCTGCTGAAGCCCGCTCGTTACGCCATTCTCTTCTGGGGACCAGTCATTGTATACGAACGGCTTGGAAGCAATATCGGGGAGAGCGCCCTGATCAGTGCCGTCTTTGAGGCGGCGGGACCGCTCGGCGTGATATTCGCCGGATATGCATCGGACAGATGGTTTCGGGCGCGGAGGATTCCGGTGATTGTGATCAACCTGCTCATTTTATCTCTGATCCTGTTTTCATTCAGCACGGTCACCGCGGGGGGTGGCGTTGTCTCCATGGTGGTTATCCTGGCGGCCATCGGCTTTTTTCTCTTTGGCCCTGATGCGCTGATCAGCTCCACCGCCGCGGTTGATTTTGGAACGCAGAAAGGAGCCGGATCGGCGGCGGGATTCATCAATGGGATGGGCTCGACCGGCCAGATTCTCGGCCTCTCCTTACCTGGTCTGATCTCAGAGCTTTATGGCTGGGATGCTCTCTTTATGGGAATGGGATGCTTTGTCGCGCTGGCCGCTTTGATCCTTCTGCCCAAATGGAATGCCGTGCCCCAAGGCAGCGCAGGGAAGGCGAATTGATAACAACCCGAACAACAGATTGCCAAACCATTAACCAACAAGAAAGGAAACCTATAGAAATGAGCAAGATCCGCATGGTCATGTTTGATCTCTCCGGAACAACAGTCTACGACGATACCGGGGTCCGGGATTGTCTCTACAAAGCGGCCGTGGAATTCGATCTGAAGACCACGCCGGATGAAATACTCCTGCACATGGGGACGAACAAGATCCATCTCTATCAGTTCCTCATCGCCCGTTCGCATGGACAGGACATCACGATCGAAGATTTCGAAAAAAACATCGATTCGGAAACGGAGGCGGAAGCAATCAGGATCTTCGACCGGTATTCGGAGATTATGATCGAACACTATCGCAAGGAAGTGCGCGAGATCGAGGGAGCTGCAGACACCTTCCGGTGGTGTCACGAAAACGACATCAAGGTGGCCACCGACACCGGGTTTCACCGGAATGTCACCGAGGCGATCATGGATGGTTTGGGATGGGTGCGGGACGGATTGGTTGATCTTTCCGTCGATGTGGAGCACGTTCCCGGCGACCGCGGCCGACCGGCGCCCTTCATGATTTACCACGCCATGACACAGCTTGACGTACAGTGCGTACACGAAGTGCTGAAAATCGGCGACACTCCCGCCGACATGCTGGAAGGATACAATGCCGGATGCCGCGGAATTGTCGGCGTCCTGAGCGGTCCTCGTCCGGTTGAAGCATGGGGCGGCTACCGGCACACCCACGTTATTCCCAGCGTCAAGGATCTTCCCGCATTGATTGAATCTCAATTCTCCTGATGGTTATTCCCGGTTCGGTCTTTTTCGGAACGGGGAGCCTCTGACGATCGATGGACAGATCTGCCAAAGTGTTGTTATGCGCCGCGGATGACGGCATCATGGTCGATACCATTGATGCCGTGCTCACGGCGAACGGGTACGTTCCGAATCTGGTGATTGTGGCCGATAAGGATGATGTCCAGGCAATCGGACGCGAAATCGTCGATGCCGATATTGTCTATCCCAACAAAGCCTCGCTGACCAGGGAGTTGATTCAGAGCGCTTCGCGCCTGCAATTGATTCACTGCGGAACAGGGTGCGATACGGTCGACCTGGAATCTGCCGGAGAACAGGGAATCCACGTCTGCAGCACCGCTCACATCATGGCTCAGTCGACGGCCGAACACACCGTTTTTCTCCTTCTGGCATTGGCAAAAAACGGGCTTCAATACCTCGAGGAGATGAAGGCGGGCAATTGGCATCGCAGGGTGGGGACCGAGTTGGCGGGCAAGGCTATCGGGATCCTCGGTTACGGTCATATCGGCAAGATTACGGCCAGGATTGCCCATTCCATGGGCATGAAGGTGTTGGCCTCACGGAGGAACCTTGAAAAAGGCAACGAAGGAGGGGGCTTTGTTACCATGGTCGATCTGGATACGCTGTTGACGGAGGCGGATGTCGTTTCCCTGCACCTTCCTTTGGTCAGGTGCGGTCTCAACAGGACGGAAGCATTGATCGGAGATGAGGAATTATTGAAATTCGGTAAGAAGGGTCTGGGTTGGATCATCAACACTTCGCGTGGAGCCGTCATCAATGAAGGAGCCTTGGTTGAGGCGCTGGAAAACGGGACCCTCCGCAAGGCGGCTCTCGACGTGTTCGCGACCGAGCCTCTGCCTCCTGACCACCGTCTGCGAGCCTTGCCGAATGTGATCCTGAGCCCTCATGTTGCCGGTGAAACTGAAGACGCGTTGAAACGGAGGTATTCCCAGATAGCACTCAACGCCGTTCGCGTTCTACGGGGAGAACGACCCGAGTTTATCGTTGACCGGTGAGTTTGTCCGATTGAAAAATTTCCGGGTTGTCGGAGGCAGAGTGACATAACCGGCATGAACCAGTACATCCATAATCAGGAAGGAGTGAAAATGAAAATATACCGTCTATTTACGATCATCATGCTCGCTATATTGAGTGGCAACGGTCTTTATTCCGCGTCCCCGACCGGCTACCAACGTTTCATGCAGGGACCGATGGTTGGCTTTGTCACATCGGATGAGATCACGATCTGGGGACGGCTGAGTGGCGCCCACACCGGGGAAATCGAATACGCTGTTTCCAGAGACTTCACCCAATCGTCCACCTTGGCCCTTTCCGCGAAGAAGGAGGACGATTACGTCCTGAAGTGGACACTGAAGGGCCTGCAGCCCGATACACGCTATTATTATCGATTCAAGGTGGAGGGCAAGGTTCCGAGATATCAGCGTGACCTGCCGCCTTTTCATACAAAGACCGCTCCGGCCGAAGGGGAAAACGGACGTTTCAGCGTCGCGTTTGGTTCGT
Source organism: Verrucomicrobiota bacterium (assembly GCA_003641745.1). GTDB lineage: Bacteria > Verrucomicrobiota > Verrucomicrobiia > Opitutales > Opitutaceae > B12-G4. The sequence continues at coordinate 23,937 of QNAI01000005.1, forward strand.
GTCCCCGCTACCAGCTCGACCGCAAGCAGGAAATCTGGTCGACGATTCTTCAATCGCAACCCGATCTATTTTTCTGGCTGGGCGACAATATTTATGGCGATACCCTCGACCCCGAGATCCTGGCTGAAGAGTGGCGTCGGCAACGTGATGTTGCTTCGCTTCAACCCGTGCTTCATTCCATCCCCCAACTGGCGGTGTGGGATGACCATGATTTCGGCCTGAATGACTATGATCGGCGGCACCCGCGCAAGGCCGAGGCGCTTGCCGTTTTCAGACGCTACTCGGCGAACCCTGCCTATGGATTGCCGGAGACGCCAGGGGTTTTCTTCCAATACCGCTACGGTGGGGTGGACTTCTTTTTCATCGATTGCCGCTACCACCGGGATCCCAATAAGGAACCGGATCATCCGGAAAAGACGTTGCTGGGAAAAGGACAGCGCGCGTGGCTTGAGCAATCGCTTAAAGACAGTGATGCTCCTTTCAAGGTTATCATTTCGGGTAGCGGTTGGTCGAAGGGGAAAGGCCCGGGTGCGGATTCATGGGCTTCCTACCTGCAGGAGCGAGACTCACTCTTCGATTTCATTCGGGACAATAACGTAAGCGGGGTCATCCTGCTTTCGGGGGATACCCACAAAGGCGAGCTCAATGCCATCCCGTGGTCGCAGAAAGGTGGCTACGACTTTTATGATCTGGTCAGCTCGCCTCTCGGGCAGACTCCTCTGGAAGTGAATCCGAAACGAAAACCGGAAGTCCGGATACGCAAGGTCTTTACCAGAGAGGAGAATTTCGGCTTTCTGGAGTTTGATATGACCGGCGATCCGGTGCTTCGCTTTACCTTGATCGGGAAGAGCGGCAGGGAAGCATGGGATCCGTTTGTCATTCGGGCCGATGAGTTGGTCAACGGGGTGGTCTCTTGGAAAGGAAAGTGAGTTCCGCTCGCGCCCATCTGGGCTGGTGCAGTGTTCTCCATGTTGTTACTGACGGCTATATCGCGAGTCTTTCCCTTTTGATTCCGTTTATAGCGGTGGATCTTGGGCTTTCCTACACGCAGTCCGGGCTCCTGAAAACCGCCAGTCATCTCGCGATCAGCACGGCCCAGATACCGGCCGGGTTTCTGGCGGAAAAAACAGGGGAGATTTTTCTGCTGGGGCTTGGCACCGCCTGGTTCAGTGCGGGCTATATCGGCCTCCTGTTCGCATTTGGTTTTCCAGCCACACTCGCATGGATTCTGGTATCGGGAATCGGAGGCGGTGTTTACCATCCGGTTGGCACCGCCTTTGTGTCCAGTGTTTCGACCCCGGAAAAAGCAGGTTCGGCAGTCGGGATACTCAACTTTTTCGGCGATATCGGAAAGGTTCTTTTCCCCGCCCTGGCGGGTATCCTGGTCATCCAGGTGGGCTGGCGGGGGACCTTTGCGGCGCTGGGGGGTATTGGACTGATCGTTTCGATTATTTTTCTCCTGACCTTCAGGAGAGAGATCCATCAGAGGTTTCCGAAACGGCGAGATGCGCCCACCCATGGGAGTGAGCCAGATCGGATTTCGGAGCCGGGGGCAGGGAACCCGCGGGGCTGGGGAATCCGAGACCGGAAGCAATTCACGCTCTTTTCGCTGATCGGAATGGTTGACATCTCGATTCGCAGTGCGGTCATGGCCTTTCTCGGTTTCCACCTCATTCAATCCGGCGTTCGGGAAGATTCAGTGGGTTGGCTCCTGTCTTTGACTTTTCTCGGGGGAGCTCTCGGGAAGCTGCTCTGTGGGATGCCGGTCGCACGGTTAGGTGTGAAGCGGCTGATATTCCTTACCGAGTTTCTGATGCTGGCGGGGTGCTTCGCGTTGCCGTCGATTCCGCCGGGTTGGAGCATGCTGCTTTTTCTCCCTGTCTTCGGATTTTTCCTGAATGGAACTTCATCCATACTCTACATTGGACTGATTCCCACCTTGGATGAGAAGTTACGCAGTCGAGGGTATGCTGTCTTTTTCACCCTGAATTTTCTCTTTGCGGCGATCTCGCCCTATTTCTTCGGGCTCATCGGCGACGGGTGGGGATTGCCGGCAATCTTCTACGCCGCAGGACTGTTGATGTTGGCCGGCCTGGCAATCGTGGGCTTTCTGCGGAAGAGCTGATCGAAATTTCCAGATTGCCCAACCAACCGACTTCACTGAACGAAAGCGGAAAAGCGTTTTCGCCCGGTCCTGCCGGAAAGAACGGGCCAGGGGTGGATGCCGGCGACAAAGACTTGCCGCGCTGACAGTCTCGAATTAGTCAAAGTGCCCATATGAACCTACTGGAACTTGCTCAGCGCATAAGATCCAAGCGTCTTCAGAAGAGGTTGACCCTGGCCCAACTGTCGAAAATGGCTGATCAGACGGAAAGCTGGCTTTCGAAAGTGGAGAATTTCCGCCTTACTCCGTCCCTGACGGCTCTGTCCCGGATCGCCGAGGCACTGGGCACCACGGTATCTCAGCTCCTGGAAGGTCTCGACGAAAGACCCAAGCTGTCCATCATACGCAAGGAGGAGGGTGTGATTGTTGAACGTGACAGGCAGATTTCAGATATTACTTATAGAAGCGTCGGTTTTAAGCGTCCCGATCGCGCGATGGATCCGTTTATTCTTACATTGTCGCCCGGTGGGGGCCGGGAGAAACCGCTCACCCATGAGGGCGAGGAATTTCTATTGGTCATTCGCGGTCGCGTAAAGTTCGAATACGGCGGAGAGGTTCATACCCTGAATACAGGGGACTCTCTATATTTTGACGCAGAGGTGGAACACCGCCTGGCCAACCCCTACAAAAGTGAAACCACGGTGCTCTGTGTCTTCGGCCACAGATTCGGGTGGTAAATTGATTGTGCATCGTCAGAACAAGGTTCTGAACGGATGCTCCGGTTGGAATTGCCCAGTAGACTGGATGAACCCTGCTTGTCTGGAATTAATCGACTACGCCCAAGGGACGTGAGTTCGCTTTGATATCCTTCTTGTGCTCAGCGACTGCCTCCCGGAGCTTCTTAACTATATCCGGGTAATCAAGAACCAGATTTCGCTGCTCACCGATATCATCCGCCAGGTTGAATAACTGCTCCCTTTGATGGAAAAGAAAGTCATCGGTATAATCAAAGTGAACATTGTTATAGTCCCTTCGATTACCTTCGAGGTGTAGCTTCCATTCACCGATCCTGACGGCTTCGAAGCGTCCGAGTCGATAATAGTAGTACGCTTCGTGAGGCGAATTTTCGGTCTGCCCCGTAAGTAGTGGCCAGATGTTCTTCCCGTCGATCACGCGGTCTTCCGGCAGGTCAGCGCCAACCAAGCCGGCAATGGTTGGATACAAGTCCATGATCGTTGTCATCGCGTCATTGGTAACATTGGCGGGAATTTTCCCCGGCCACCTCATGATCGCGGGGACCCGGTGTCCGCCTTCCCAGGTCGTTCCTTTGCCTTCGCGAAGGGGTGTTGCCAGTCCGCCATGCGCTCCCTTTTGAAGCCACGGTCCATTGTCGGAAAGAAATACGACCAGGGTGTCGTCAGCCAGCCCCAGTTCATCCAGGGTTTCAAGTATCCGGCCGGTGCTCCAGTCGATTTCCTCGACCACGTCGCCGTACAATCCGAAGTTCGACTTGCCCAGGAAATCGTCACTCGCATAAAGCGGGACGTGAGGCATGGTGTGAGCCAGATAGACGAAGAACGGTTTGTCCCTGTTTCCCTTGATGAATCGGACGGTTTCCTCGGTATAACGCCTGGTCAGCTGTGTCTGATCCGGTCCCCGTTCAATGACCTCCTCATTGCGCATGATCGGCATGGGCCCATAGGGGCCTTTGGCCGGTCGGGCGTTCGGCCCCATATCATTGCTGAAGGGAAGCCCGAAATAATAGTCAAACCCCTGGTTCGTGGGCAGGAACGGCTTGCGGTGGCCCAAGTGCCACTTCCCGATGACCGCGGTCGTATAGCCCTTGCCCTTCAATAATTCAGCGATGGTTATTTCGTCCGGATTCAGGCCATCGGTTGAATCGGGCCAGAATACTTTCCTGATCCCCACCCGGTGTGCGTAACTGCCGGTCAAGAGTGCCGCCCGCGATGGTGAGCAGAAGTTCTCGGCGTAAAATTGGGTAAACTTCATCCCCTGGTTTGCCAGACGATCCAGCTCGGGCGTTTTGATTCGCGGAGCACCGTAGGTACTCAGATCGGCCGATCCCAAATCGTCAGCCAGGATGATTACGATATTGGGCCTCTCAGGAGACGGACTTCCGGCGCTTGTTTGAGATCCGGTTGTAAACAACAGGGCAAGGATTAAGGTATAGAATGAGTTTTTTTTCATGTTTTTTCCAGTTGACCCAAACGTTTCAGAAAAAGACCACAGAGACCACAGAGAGCACAGAGAGCACAGAGAAAGGAAGGGGTAGGTTTCCTGGATTCTCTGGGCTCTCTGGTTGAGACAACACTACCTCCACTGGCGCTGAACCTTCATTGCAAGTGGGACCACGGATCGCTCAGTCGGGACCCCACTTCTTCAGGTAATCGGCAAAGAAGGTTTCCGTCGTTGGCACCTGTTCCGGAATCGGTGTCGATGCCCAAGTGTAGTTCAGGAAATGTCTCCAATCGATATTGTCAGAGGTCATGTTTCCCGCCCAGGTGCCGCAACCCAGACTGTCCGTGGTCGGAAGGCCGCTGCCCCAACCTCCGCTGTTGGCCGCGGTATGTCCCATATTGCAGACGACGCGGCCGACGTTTGCCTTGATGGCCAACTCCTCCTGCCGGTCTTCCATCATGCTGTGAAGCGATACCGAATGACCTTCACCGGAGAAGCGGTGCATTTCTTTCGTCCGTTCGATCATCTCGCTGAAATCGGTCCACTTCCACACGGTCATCACCGGCGAGATTTTCTCACCTGAAAACCGGTCTTCGGGCCCCGGTTTAATTCCCAGCACCATGATGACCCGAGTTCCGTCCGGAACTGTGATCTTTGCGTTTTTCGCGATCGTGGTCGCCGGTTTTGCCACCACGTCACGATTCAAGTGTTTCCCGTCCGGCCAATAATACTTGCGCAATGTTTCTCTCTCTTCTTCCGTGCACAGATAGCAACCCTCCGCCTTAAGAGCTTCGAGCATGTCGTCGTAGATACACTCCTCAATTGCGATGGCATTTTCAGAAGAGCAGGAAGCTGCGTTATTGGCTGTTTTTGACTTCACGATCTTCGCCGCCGTCGAGGCGAGGTCGACGACGGTCGAATCGACGATCGAGACGACGTTACCGGCGCCCACTGTATGGGCAGGCTTGCCCGCTTCGTAGACAACGCGGACCAAGGCGGCGCCCCCGGTGGCCACGGCGAAGTCGCAGCGAGACATCAACTCGCGCGTCTTTTCATGGCTGGTTTCCCGGATGCATTGCAGGAGGTCCTCGGGGGCTCCTATCTTTCGCAGCGCCCTTCGCCCATGCTCCACGGCCAGCCACGAACTACCCGGCGTTCGCGGATGAGGAGATACAATCATCGCGTTTCGAGTCTTCAGGGTGCTCAATCCGAGACAACAGATCGTCGACTCGGGATTTGTGCAGGGAACAACGTCGGCGATAACGCCCATCGGTTTGGCGTAAACCTTGAGTCCCTTTTCCTTGTCCTCTCTCACCAGACCGCAGGTCCTGGCCCCTTGCTGGTCACGCAGGGTGCCGAGGGTCTTGGTCCAGATCTTGGCCACCTTATCCTCATAGACCCCGATACCACCCGATTCATCGACCGCCAATCGTGCCAGCTCTTTACGGGTTTCCTCTTTCTGCCACTGCCAGCCTGCCGCCAGCACCATTTCGTCAACTTTCTCCTGTGGCCAGAACTCGACTTCACGAAACGCCTGTCGGGCTCTTTGATACATTTCTTCAATATTGTCTTTCATCAATGTTTGCTCCCGGTTTTCCTGGTTGGGTCTTCAATTTCTTCAACGATCGAGAACCCGCTGCCGAGGAGTTCCTTCCGTTTCTCAAGGGTTGTCCGCCACTCCTCGAAAGAGTGAACCTGGGCCGGAGCGGCCGTTTTCCTGCGATCCGCCAAAGGGGGCACCGGTCGATCTTCGGGCCCATCATAAAACTCCTTCGGCGTAAGCGTCTCTCCCAGTCGAGTGAATTCTTCCCGTTCGATTTCTTCGATGAAATGAGCGCCTGCTCCGTATGATCGCGTGACTGCGATTATGGTCCACATCGCTTCCGGAGTGAACCCGAGATCCATCATGGCCGCTCCGGTTGCTCCAAGCAGGTCAAGATCGACCGGTCCCTCGTCGAGAGCCTGGGCGGCCTTGACGATTTCCTTCATGAAAGCGATATTCTCTCCGGCAATACCCAACTTTTCCGCTCGTGCGAAGAGGCGTTTGGCGGCCGGATCCTTCAACATCAGGTCCGAGTAACCAAGAGCCTCCCCGGTTTTCTGTTCCTTGACCAGAACCTCTGCCATCTCTGCTTTTGATTTTCCTTCCGCCTCTGCCCGGGCCAGGTAATCCGTGAGCATGGTTCCAAATGCGGCATAGGCGCCGTAGGCATGCCCGAATGCGAGGATCGCACTGCCGCAGGCCTGGGTCAGAAAGGTCTTCGAACGACCGACCAGACGTGACATCACGGCGGGCATGGACAGGCCATCTTCGAGGGAGAGAATCAGAATGTAATTCAACATCTTTTCTTCTTCCTGAGTCGGTATCCGTGCCTGAAAATCGATGAAAAGAATGTCCACCACACCGTATCCCTGCTCCACGAGTTCGGTTGTGTCGTAGCCCCGGGTCACGATTCGATGGATGTTCTTGTAGGCGACCTCGGAAACCCACTGAAAGTGAGGGCGGTCGGGGTTGAGCGGCACCGTTCCGTGCTCGCGATTCATATAGTCATACGGCAATCGTGGGTCGGAAAGATTGCCGATCTCCTTGCGTTTTATATCACCCATTTCTTGAATTCTCCTGTTTCCTTCTGTTTCCTGGCATATTCCTGCCGCTCTTCCTGAGTCGGAACCGGCCTGTCATCCGGGCCGATATATTTGATCATGGAAAGGTCCAGCATCTGAGTCATCGGTTCGTTTCGTGAAGCCGCCCAGGCTCTCCCTTTCTTCATCGTGTAGACTGCGTGCGCGGCACAACTGTACCCTCGTACCACGCTGCCGATACACCAGGCGGCGTTGGGTGAAAAACCAATGTCGCAGAGCGCCGTGTTGCCGGCGCCGACGCAGTTCACCGGCACGTAGGAGCGCTTCTCCTTCTTCCGGCGCGCGTGAAAATGCTTCTCAATCGCCCGCTGGAGTTCGAGATAGACCCCGCTGATTTCCAACGTTTCCTGTTTCAGATGCGTGGGTTCCGCTCTGGGGTCGCCGTCACGGTGCTGCGGTTGGCCCATACCCATGACCGGGACACCGTTGTCCATGTACTCGTCAACCAGAATCTTGGCGATTTCGTCGATCGTTTTGCCCTCCTTGCGCGCTCGCTCCAGATACTTGTTCATCATGTACCCGTGCGCCGCCCCGGGCCCGTGAGCGCTCCCAAACGTCATGACCGCCGCCGCCACCGCGGCCGGCAGGTTCGGTCGACCGGCCGTCACGGATATGGCCGATGCCGCCGAGGGCGACATCGAATGCTCCATGAACTCCCCCATCTCATATTTCAGCATCTTCTCCTCGGCTTCGGTCGGGATGCGTCCCTGAAACAGCACATACATGGCATCACAGAGTGAATACCCTTCCTCCGCCAAATCACTCATGTTGTAGCCGCGGAGAACCGTTTTTTCGTCCGTCTTGTAGGAAACCGCGGTCTTCCGCTTCAACAGCGGTTCCCTGCCCGTCCTGGTTTGTTGCTCTCTTTTTTCGTTCATTTCATTCGTGTTCCGTTACGTTTTCGTTTCGATCCCGGGTCAGATTCGCCGGTCCGAGATTGCTTCAAAAGTTTTTTGTATAAGCTCATCCGCTTTCGGGCATATCCCGCAGATTTCGGCAAATAACAGATCCAGTACAAAGTCCCGAGGCACATTGGAAAAAATCTCGCAGGAGAAAGGGTCACGGTCCGAAACGCCGACCAGCGTTTCGTTCGCAACCTCTCCCAGGGGTGACTTGATGAAACCGGTCAGCGCCACCACGGTCGCCTTTTCCCTCTTCGCGATTTGAGCGGCGTTGACCAGATCCTTGGTGGCTCCGGAAAAACTCATGCCGAAAAAAACATCGCCCTTCTTCAGGGTGGCGGCGCGAATCGCCATCGGATACCCTTCGGTACAGGCCGCCGAATAGATCCCCACCCGGCTGAGGCGGTAGTTGAAACCATGGGCCAGGGCGGCCGATCCGGCGATTCCCGCGACCAGCACGAATCGCGCGCGAACCATGGACGCGGCGATTTTCTTGAGGGCTTTTCGATCAAGCAGGTTGACCGTGTTGCGCAAGTCGGACCGCATTTTCTCGGTATGAGCCGATACCGAGTCGGGTTGCTCCGCCTTACCCGCCCGGCCCGCCGCCCCGAGTTCCTGGGCGAGAAGGACCTTGAAGTCCTGAAATCCCGCACATCCCATTTTCTGACAGAACCGAATGATCGTCCCGTAGCCCAGGGAACTGGTCTGCGCGACCTCGGTAATAGAAAGGTAGGCGGCTTCGGGATTTCCCAGAAAATACTCACCTGCCTTCTTCTCAGCCGCGGTCAGTGCGTTCTTCAGGATACTCAGGCGCAGGGGATACGAACATCCCTGCAGAGAAGACTCCGGATGTCCCGAATCCGGTGCCTTACGCTTTCCGTTTCTTGCCGCCTGGGTGTGCTGAGCCATTTTTCCTGAGAAGGAGCGGGTAAGCTTCTCCCGTCATTGATGTTGTTCCGAATAAAATATCCAGTTTCCTGATAAACTGGATATTTTATCCAGAACGCGCTTCTGTCAACCCCCTATTTGAAATTCCGGTCAATTGCGTGACAGACGGGTCTTCGGAGCGGACATACCGTCGCAACTGTGTCCTGAAGCACGCCTTGGTTAAGGTTTTCTCAGGTGGACGGGCCGACAGATTCATGCTCGCCGAAGGGCGCACACAGCAGACAGATCTGGTAGGGCGTGGCCGTCCGTCTTCGTGTGGCTACGCCGTGACATGCCGGACGCGCCGTCCCATAGGTAGAGGTCTGTCCAACGTGCTTTCGACGGCGCGTCCGGCGGCCACGCCCTACCTTTTCCGAATACACCGAACCAGTGCTTTTTGTTTTTGTAGGGGCGTGCCTTGCGTGCCACGGCGTAGCATCGCGTAGACGGGTGTGCGCCTCGAAGAGCAACCCGGGGTGGGATCTTGTTCCGGTCGAGCCAGGGCTGCGCCCTACCATGGGTTGAGGTTTGTCCAACGTGCTTTCGACGGCGCGTCCGGCGGCCGGCCACGCCCTACCTTTTCCAAGTACACTCAAACAAACCGTAGCTGCTACGGTTTGTTTGAGCCGAAGACCGCGCCGCCCAGCAGGCGTTCGCCCTCGTAAAAAGCCAGGATCTGGCCGGCGGCGAGCGCGCGCTGAGGTTCAGCGAAGAGAATGCGGGCCCCGTCTCCTTCGGGAATGTATTCGAGTTGGATGGCCGGATCGCGGTAGCGGACCCGACCCAGGAGGCGACGTCGGCTCTGAATGGGTGTCGCCAGCCAACTCATGTCGTGCACCCGGACTTCTGATTGGAAGAGGCCCGGCGCAGCCGGATCTTCGAAGGCGACGATCAGGGCGTTGTCTTCGAGATCCTTGCCGACCACGACGTAAGCACGATGGTCGGTGTTCGATGGAATTGCGATGCCACGGCGCTGGCCGATGGTGAACAGGTGGAGCCCTTTATGCCGGCCGATCTCGCGGTCATCGGTGACCCGTCTGATCGGACCCGGTCGATCGGGAACATGGTGACGCAGGAAATCCTGCATGCGGACATTGCCGATGAAGCAGATACCCTGGCTGTCCTTCTTCTCCGCGACGGGCAAACCGGCTTCCCGGGCCACCTGGCGCACCTCGGGCTTCGTCATTCGGCCGAGCGGAAACCGCGCGTGCTCGAGTTGTTCAGGCCTCATCATGGCCAGAAAGTAGGATTGGTCCTTATTTTTGTCCGCTCCCTCGAACAGGCCGTGCGAACCCTCACTCAACCTGATCCGTCTGGCGTAGTGCCCCGTCGCGACCGCGACATACCCCCGATCGCGTGCGTAATCAAGGAAGACACCGAACTTGATCTCCCGGTTGCACATGACATCGGGGTTTGGGGTCAGACCGTTCCGGTAGCCGTCGAGCAGGTAGTCAACAATCCGGCTCCGGTAGGCCTGCATCAGGTTGACGACCTCGAAACCGAGGCCGATATGATCGGCCGCCGCACGCGCGTCCTCGATGTCCTGCTGCCAGGGGCAGTCACCGAGGACGTTCTCTTCGTTGATCCAGTTCTTCATGTACGCCCCGGCCACCTCGACCCCGGCGCGTTTCAGCAGCAGGGCGGCAACCGCACTGTCGACCCCGCCCGACATCGCTACGAGAACCCGATTCATTCTAGGGCAATCTGATTAATTCGAGATTGTCAGCGCGGCAAGACTTTGAGCATCAGGGAAAAAGGGGTCAGGCCGATTGTTGTTAGGTTCTCCTAACAACAATCGGCCTGACCCCTTCCTGTTGACATCCACTAGGGTATGATTTCGCTTGCGGCGTCGTTACCCCTATTGAGTCTCGTCTGCATCCCAAACCCACGAGTGAAGACGAATGTTCAGATTCTTGATGCCGTTCTCACCACCCCGGTCTCCGGTGTGATCGAGCTTTCAGGAGATTGGTCCCGGGATTCGTGCCCCTGCCTGTCCCTGCATGGCCCCACGCCGGATTTCGAGTCGCTTGCTCCGCTTGCCCCGGTGGATTTTGCCCGGACGAGTGGCTACTGCCGGACCGCCGAGGGTCAGTTGCTCTTCGTCCTGTCCGAGGAGAATCTGGAAGCCAGGGGGCTGGCTGAAAGTGTCATTCATGTTGCCGGCAGCTTCAATGGCTGGTCCGAAGCGGTCGGAAACGAAGCCTGGGTCCTGTCACCCTTGAGGCTTGATGGTCGGCGTTATCTGGCTTGCGAATGCGATCCCAGGATCCTGGAGGCCGATGAAGCCCGGCAATTCAAGTTTGTGACGTCGGACCACCAATGGTTGCCGGTGCCCCATGATGCGGAAGGGGCGGTTCTCGACGGAGCCGGAAACCGGAATCTGCGGGTCGATCTCGAGCGGACCGGGAGTCATCGCTTTGCCTTTGAACTGAAATCACCGCTTGATCTGAGCGTGCACTATGAGGTCGGACTCGACTCCGGGAACGAAACAATTCGCCGGACGCTTCGACCTGGATCTTTCTTCCACCGGATTCGGAGCGATCTCCCGATGGGAGCTGTGATCGAACGGTCTGCGACCGACGATCAGACGGTTTTCAGGCTCTTTGCGCCGAGAGCCAAATGGGTTCGGGTGGGTCTCTTCGAAGAAATCGAGCGGTCCGGAGAGATCGCCTGGTACCCGCTCGATCGGCTTGATGACGGGGCCTGGGAAATGGTGATGTCTGGAAACCTGCACGGCTGGTATTACTGGTTTCGCCTGGATGGGCCTCGGGACGAGTACGGTCACTTCGATCCGACCAGGAACATCCTCGATCCCTATGCCATGGCGACGGTGAGTCGGGAGGGTCCCGGCATCATCCTGGACCTGGATCAGATCGAGCGATCATCCCAGTCGTATCGAACGCCGCAGTGGCAGGATCTTGTGATGGTCGAAACCCATGTCCGGGATCTTGTGGCAAAAGCCCCCATTCCCATCGACGACTCGGCCCGGCTGGGGTTTTCCGGGTTGAAGGAATGGGTCGATCACGCCGGTTTCTATCTGAAGCGCCTGGGCGTCAACGCGGTCGAACTGCAGCCGGTCCAGGAATTCGACAGTGAAACGACAACGGAATACCATTGGGGATACATGCCGGTGAATTACTTCTCACCGGAGTCGAGTTATGGGTCGGATCCCGATCGGGGGCGCCAGGTGACCGAGCTGATCGATCTGGTGGAAACCTTCCATCGCAACGGCTTTTCCGTGCTGGTTGACGTGGTCTACAACCATGTCGGTCTGCCGAACCATCTCCTCCATATAGACAAGCTCTATTATTTCGAGCTGGCCCGCGACGCCACCCTCATGAACTGGAGTGGATGCGGGAACGATTTGAGGTGTTCAGCGGCCATGGTTCGCCGGATGATACTCGACAGCCTGCTCCATCTGATCGAGCTCTACGGGGTGGATGGATTCCGGTTCGATCTTGCCGAGTTGATCGGAACGGAGGTTCTTCGCGAACTGGAATTCGCCCTGAAGACGGCCAAGCCGGATGTCATCCTGATCGCCGAGCCCTGGAGCTTTCGCGGGCACATCGCCGGGGAACTCAGGGACACCGGCTTTGCGTCGTGGAACGATGGATACAGGAATTTCCTCCGTGATTACGTCCGCGGGGTCGGGCAGGCTGAGACCGCGGCCTATTTTTTGCGCGGGTCTCCCTGGCATTTCGCCCGCTGGCCGGCGCAGTCCCTCAATTACGTGGAATCGCACGATGATCAGACCTGGATCGATGCGATCACAGAGAACGCCTCGGGCGATGGCTCGAGCCCCACCCGGATCGATATTCAGAGAACCCACCTGATGATCGCCTTTCTCATGGCCTCCCTGGGAATACCGATGCTGCACGCCGGTCAGGATTTTCTGGGCTCGAAGGAAGGTGAGCACAATACCTACCAGGATGGTGAGCGCAACGCGTTGGATTACTCGAGAATCTTTCAGTATCCGGGCACCCATCGCTATTTCAGCGAATGGATTCGATTCAGGTTATCATCCTGGGGAGCATTGATCCGGCTCTATTCGCCGACCTATGACGGGTATTTCTCGATTCATCATCTGGAACAGAACAGCGGGTTGGCGGTGGTCTACAATGTCGACGGCAGCCTTGGCATGAAACGCCTGCTTTTCGCGATCAATCCGGAACAGGCCGAGATTCGAATTCCCCTGGGCTACTGCTCCGAATATCCTTGGGTGCAACTCGCCGATCAGGATCGTTTCAGCCCACATGGCATCGATATCCCGTTTCCGATCAACGGGGATGTTTTCCTGCCTCCTCTGGGCTGTGGTCTGTGGGTGGCGGAGGTGGACTGATTTTTTTTTTGCACCATATTGTGATCGAATGACTTCCTCTCTTGCCAAAGAAGGAACGATCTCTTTGCATCTGGCCTTTCGGCGCCGGACACCTTCATCCGTCGGTTGACGGCGCCCTTCCTCAGCAATCAACCTTGTATTAGTATCATGGCAGTTAATGTTGGAATCAACGGTTTCGGACGCATCGGTCGGCTCGTATTTCGGGCCATCGTGGATCAGGGACTGCTTGGAACAGAGGTTAATGTTGTCGCCGTCAACGACTTAGTCCCGGCGGACAATCTGGCCTATCTTTTGAAATACGACTCGAGTCAGGGGCGCTTCAACGGCACAGTTGAATCGGAGAAATCCAGCTCGGACCTGGCCGAAGACGATGTTCTGGTCGTCAATGGGCAGAGAATCAGGTGCCTGGCCGTCCGAGAGGGCCCGGCCGCACTTCCGTGGAAGGACCTCGGTGTTGACATCGTTGTGGAGTCGACCGGGCTTTTCGTTCAGGATACCGCCGCTCGGGGTCACATCGAGGCCGGCGCGAAGAAGGTCATCATCTCGGCGCCCGGCAAGGGTGAGCTCAGGACGGTTGTTCTCGGGGTGAATGACGAGGATCTCTCGGCGGACGATGATATCATCTCAAACGCTTCCTGCACCACCAATTGCCTCGCCCCGATGACCAAGGTGGTCCTGGATAATTTCGGCATCGAGGAGGGTCTGATGACGACCATCCACAGCTATACCTCAACTCAGAAGGTGGTTGACGGACCTTCCCGCAAGGATTGGAAGGGCGGCCGGACGGCGGCGATCAACATCATTCCGTCCACGACCGGAGCCGCCAAGGCGGTTGGTCTGGTGCTTCCGGACGTGAAGGGTAAACTGACCGGGATGGCTTTTCGCGTCCCGACCCCGACCGTCTCGGTGGTTGATCTCACCGTTCGGACGGAGAAAGAGACCACTTACGAGGAGATTTGCCAGAAGATGAAGGAGGCGGCCGAGGGCCCGATGAAGGGCATCCTAGAATACACTGAGGACGAAGTGGTTTCGTCTGACTTCATTCATTGCCCGGCATCGTCGATCTTCGACGCCGGTTCGGGTATGGGCCTGACCAACCGTTTCTTCAAACTGGTCAGCTGGTACGACAACGAATGGGGTTACAGCAATCGTTGCGTCGACCTTATTCGCAAGGTTGCCGGGATGCTCTGAAGACAGAACCCATTCATTGACCGGGGACGGCGGGCGTGCCACCACACCGTCCGTCCCCTCTCCCCCCAATGGCTGCAATCAAGACCATCAAAGATATTGACCTGGCCGGCAAGCGCGTGGTGGCCCGGGTCGATTTTAATGTCCCGTTCAGCGACGGTGCGATCACCGATAATACCCGCATCCGCGGGGCTCTTCCAACGCTGAAGGCTATGTTGGGTGAGGGCGCTTCGGTTGTGCTGCTGAGTCACCTGGGCCGTCCCAAGGGTGAAGTGAACCCGAAGTTCACGCTCCGTCCGGTGGCGGCTGAGCTGGCCCGTCTGCTCGACCGTCCCGTGACTTTCGTGGAGACCACCGTGGGTGCGGAAGCGGAAGCTGCGGTTGCCGGTCTGAAGGCGGGTGAGATCGCCTTGATGGAGAACGTCCGGTTTCACCCGGGCGAAGAGAAAAACGATCCCGACCTGGCCCGGGCGATGGCCCGGCTGGGTGATGTCTATGTGAATGACGCGTTCGGCACGGCGCATCGCGCTCATGCCTCGACCGCAGGCATTGCCGACTTTTTGAAACCCGCCGTGGGCGGTCTGTTGATGCAGCGCGAACTTGAATTTCTGGGTGAAAAGACTGCGAGTCCCGCCCGGCCGTTTGTCGTGATTCTCGGCGGCGCCAAGGTGAGCGACAAGATCAGCGTTATCAACCGCCTGCTTGAAAAGGCCGACGCGATTCTGATTGGCGGTGCCATGGCCTATACTTTTGCCCTGGCTCAGGGCAGGGGAGTCGGCTCGAGTTTGAGTGAGCCGAACAAGGTTGATCTGGCCCGGGCCGCTCTCGACAAAGCTCTTGAAAGGGGCGTCCGCTTTCTCGTTCCGGTCGACGATCTGGTGACCGACCGGCTCGACTTCGGGGAAGGTAAGGTCGGTGAAACAAAGATCCTGTCAGCTGATGAATCCATTCCGGATGGATGGCAGGGCGTCGACATCGGTCCAAAAACGATCGAAGCATTTACCCACGAGGTTTCGGGCGCGGGAACCATCTTGTGGAACGGCCCCATGGGCATTTTTGAAATAGAGGCCTGTAATCGGGGGACCTTTGCCATGGCCGATGCGGTGGCCGCCAACGAGTCGGCCGTGTCCATCATCGGCGGAGGTGATTCCGTCACTGCGATCAATAAGGCCGGCGTATCCGACCGGGTGACATTTGTCAGCACCGGAGGCGGCGCCAGTCTCGAATTTCTCGAGGGCAAGGTCCTGCCTGGAGTGGCCGCCCTCGACAGCTGATTTTCAATCCGACCAATAGAAAAACAATGAACCGCAAATACCTTATCGCCGGGAACTGGAAGATGAATAAAACGTCGGACGAGGCCGCGGAACTCGTCCGCGAGATCGTTCAGACCGTGGGTCAGCAGATGGACGTGGAGGTGGTTGTCTGCCCTCCGTTCACGGCTCTTTCCGCCGTGGCGCCCCTCCTTGAGGGAGCAACGGTCAAACTCGGCGCCCAGAATATGCATCCGTCCGCCAGCGGTGCTTTCACCGGTGAGATTTCGGCGGAAATGCTGCGTTCACATTTTTCCTCCTACGTGATCCTTGGTCACAGCGAGCGTCGCAGCCTTTTTGGCGAGACGGACGCGTCGGTCAATGAGAAGGTCAGGGCCGCGATCAAGAATCAGCTCAAGCCCATCCTCTGCGTTGGCGAGACCCTGGAAGAGCGCGAAGCCAATGAGACTTTGAGCGTTATTGAACGCCAGCTTGAGGGAGGACTGAAGGACGTCGACGGGGAGGCAACCGTCGGCCTGGTCGTTGCCTACGAGCCGGTCTGGGCGATCGGTACCGGAAAAGTGGCGTCGCCGGAGCAGGCCCAGGAAGTGCATGCATTTATCCGTGGCTGGCTCAAAACCCGGTTTAGTGAGTCGGTTTCGCAGAAGATGCGCCTGCTTTACGGCGGGTCGATGAAACCGTCGAATGCGCAGGAACTTCTGACCCAGACGGATATCGACGGTGGCCTGATTGGTGGTGCCGCGCTCGATGCGAATTCTTTCATCGACCTGGTTACCGCGGCCCGGGAACAGGGCTGACCGGTCATTTGATCCGGTGCTGCATCCACCGGGCCAGGTCGGCGATAAAGCCGCTTTCGTCGGGTAGTTGACGGGAACATCCCAGTGCGCGACTCGTCTCCTCTCGTGCGGCCTCGCGCGCCGCGTTTATGCCGAAGAGGGACACAAAGGTGTTCTTCCGGGAGGCGACATCGGAGCCGACGTTCTTGCCCAGTTCCTCCGGCGTGCCGGTGGCGTCCAGGATGTCGTCAATAATCTGAAAAGCGAGTCCGAGGTGTTTGCCGAGGGAGCGGGCCGTATTGACCCGATCCGGGGACGCTTCGGCCGCAATGGCCCCCATGCTCGTGGCGGCGCTCATCAGGGCCGCGGTCTTGTTCTCATGGATGAAACGCAGCCGGGCGGCCGAGCAAGGCGACGACTCGGCCAGGATATCCTCCATCTGTCCGCCGATAAGGCGGGTGCTGCCGGCCGCGGCGCCCAGTTCTGAGACCAGGTCGATTCCGATCCGAGGGGTGGATGAGTAGGCACGGCCGAGGAGCGCGAAGGCATGGGTCAAGAGGGCATCACCGGCGAGAACGGCGGTGGCCTCGTCAAATTTCCGGTGGCAGGAGGGTCGACCACGACGCAGATCTCCATCGTCCATCGATGGAAGGTCGTCATGGATCAGCGAATAGGTGTGGAGGCATTCGATGGCGACGGCGGCCGGCTCCGGATCGAGGGTTCCCCCGAGGTTTTCCCAGATGGCCAGCAGGAGAACTGGGCGAAGGCGCTTGCCGCCGGCCTCCATGGAATAACGCATGGCTTGGTGGAGAAGCGGGGGTCGTGTGGTCGCCGATGGAAGGTGCGCATCGATGGCGGACTCCACCCGGCTTTGGAGCGTCTCAAATTTTGTTTTGAAATCGCTATCCATGGCCGTAGTGTAGCCCGCCAAACAGATTGGCACTTATGGACGTGGAGTTTTTTCGGAGTTCAAGGCGCGAGGAAGGAGCGAATCCGTAGATTCGTGACTGACGAGCAACGCTGAAGTCGGGAAAAAGGCCATGTCTATTCATTTATTCCTCTTCTTTTCACTTTTTGACTCTATCTGTCTCATAATAGTCCT
Source organism: Verrucomicrobiota bacterium (assembly GCA_003641745.1). Lineage (GTDB taxonomy): Bacteria > Verrucomicrobiota > Verrucomicrobiia > Opitutales > Opitutaceae > B12-G4. Next base: position 41,388 of record QNAI01000005.1, read on the forward strand.
TCCCATAAGTTACAATATGTGCGGCGGCCTGCACTAGGCTTTTCGCTCATAACTATTCGTCTCTCAATGCCCACCTTGGATCAAGTTTCGAAGCGCGTATTTTCTGACTCCTCCTGGCCGGTGAAGTGCCTGATAGGTGGGCTCCTCTGCCTTGTCCCGGTCGCGAACGTATGGTCACTCGGCGTGTTTTATCGCCTTGCGGACCAGGGACGCCGGGGCGAAGTGGTGCATCTGCCCGACTGGGACGATTGGGGACGTCTGTTTGTCGAGGGCCTTCAGTTTCTGTTGATCATGATCGTTTTCGGACTCTGCCCGATCCTTGTCGGGTGGCTTGTTTCGATCCCGCTTTATCCATTTCTGGGCCCCCTGGCCCGTTTACCCATCGTGCCGGGACTCCTTCTGGCGGCTCCCTTGACCTCCGTTGGCATCTATGCCTTCCAGAGAAACGACGATCTGCGGGAGGCATTGCAGATCCGGGGCCTCTTCCGTATGCTTAAGGCCGCGGGGACGAGGTTGATCGCTCCGACTCTGGCCTTTATCGGGGCCGTCGCCGTGGGATGGGTGGCTCTTCCTTTGCTTCCATTTGCTTTTTTCGTTGCGGGTGTGGTGGTCTCGTATTTCTACGGTGCTACTTTTCGTGAAGTCGAACTTGCGGCCCGGCGGGTCAACGAGTTCTGAACCGAAATCTCCAGATATGCCCACATACGAATACGCCTGCCGTCTTTGTGAACACGAATTCGAGGTGTTCCATTCCATGAAGGACGACCCGATGTCCCTTTGCCCGTCCTGCGGGGAGGACGGACTAAAACGCCTGATCGGTCTTGGAGCCGGGATTATCTTCAAGGGGAGCGGGTTCTACGAGACCGACTATAAGCGCGAAGGCTCCAAGAAGGCTTCTGATTCCGGGGGTGCCGAAAACGCAAAATCCGATACATCAAAGACTTCCGTTTCTGACGGGACTAAGTCATCGTCGGAGACTTCAAGTTCGGGCAGTAAATCCGATACATAGTGTCGGACTATGGCACGGAATAAGATAGGATCTGGATCGTTTGGAACGTTTGTAGTCGGGGGGATTGGCATTCTCTTCTGGGGTACCGTGGGAGTTTTTATTGCCGCGGTGTTTCTCATCGTGAAGCCGGTCAACGAAGTCAAACGGATGCCGGGCGAAGATGATATCAAACCCGGGGTTTACTATGTCGAGGGTCAGCGAAGTGGAATCGACGGCGCCGGATGGGTGGCGAAACGAAATGAACTCATTTCGGAAACCCCTTTCGAATTCACCCTGAACGAACAGGAGTTCAATCAGTGGTCGTCGCTGTCCTTCGGTGAACGACGCAAGGAACTCATGGTCGAACTTGGAAAGGCCAAGATCGAGCCGGGTATTCCCCTCTTTCGAATTGCGGATGATTCCCTCCAGGTCGGTATCCCGATCGAGATCAACGGCGTCGGCGAGAATCGACAGATCATCCTGCAGGCCGTCGGAACGTTTGTGGAAGAGAAAAACCGGGGTTTTCAATTCCGACCCGATAAGGTCTACCTGGGTTCGTGCCGCATTCCCAATTTCCGTGGTATTTCCTCTCTCGTCGTCCGCAGTCTGGCCGGAGTGATGAGTGTTCCTGAAGACGTGCGCGCCGCCTGGCCGTCCATCACCACGGCGCAGGTCGAGGGCGATGTGGTCAAGCTGCGGCGGCTCTGAACGGCAATAGGGATCAGAGATCGGTCGGTTGATCCGGAGAGATCCTCCTGGCCTGATGGTCTGGAGTGGGGAATCGAGGGCCGGGCTTGAAGGTCTTCGAGCTTGCTTCGTTTCCCGGTCGCGGTGACAACGTCGCAATGTCCCGCAGTCTCGAGCGAATCGGGCTCGTTTCGGCTTCGACCATCCTGTCCCGCGTTCTCGGCCTGATGCGGGACATGCTGACCACAGCGGTGTTCGGAGCAGGAATCCTGAATTCAGCATTCATCACCGCATTCACCCTGCCCAATCTCTTCCGCCGTCTGCTCGGAGAGGGGGCCTTGACGGCTGCCTTCATCCCGATTTTCACCGAGGAGTTGGAAGAGAGGGGGACAGCCGGGGCATTCGAGCTTCTCAGCAAGGTGGTCACCCGACTGCTCATAGTAACCGGATCGCTCACCTTTCTGGCGGTCCTCGGGGCCCTTGCGGTCGGCCGTCTCTCCGGGCTCTCCGAGCGTTGGTATGTGGCGGCAGAGTTGAGTGCCATACTCTTTCCCTACCTTGTTTTCATCTGCCTGGCCGCGGCGTTCGCGGCGGCGCTCAATGCTCTCAACCGGTTCGTCATTCCGGCTCTCACTGCTGTCTGGCTCAACCTCTCGATCATCATCTGCCTCGGAGGCGTGGGGCTCCTGGTCACCGACGATCCATTTGAGCGCATCTACTGGTTGTGCGGGGGCGTTCTGATCGGAGGGCTCCTGCAATGCGTGATTCCGGCTTTCTGCCTCTGGCGGGAAGGCTGGCGACCCAGATGGAGTATTTCGAGATCATCGCGGGTCGACGAGATCGTGCGCCTGATGGCTCCCGGAGTAATCGGGGCATCCATCTTTCAGGTCAACATCCTCACCTCACGGGCACTGGCCTACTCCCTCAACGATTCCGCCGCGACCCTGCTTTACCTGGCGAATCGACAGATCGAGGTCCCGCTCGGCATATTCACGATCGCGATCGCGACGGTGATTTTCCCCGAACTGTCGCGGTTCGCGGCCCGTGGCGACCACAGCGCGATGCGAGCCGCTTTCAGGCGCGCCATGATCCTCACCATGGTGCTGGCCATTCCAGCCAGCATCGGCCTGATCATACTGCGGGAGCCGGTCATCCGACTCCTCTTCGAACGGGGTGCTTTCCTGACTTCGGACACTCGAGCCATGATGCCGATCATGGTCGTGTTCGGGCTGGGTCTGCCTTTTTATTCGTATGTCACCCTTCTGACCCGCGCTTTCCATGCATTCAAGGATACCGCGACGCCGGTTCGGATGGCGGCGGTCGGGTTTGCGCTCAATCTCTCATTGAGCCTCCTGTTGATGCGTACCCACGGAACGCTCGGACTGGCTCTGGCCAGCAACACCGCCATTGTCGTTCAGACCGTTCTGTTGCAATTGGTGATGAGTCGGGCTCGGTCAGGCTTCGAGTTCCGCCCCATCGCCGTCGTGGTCCTGCGGCAGGTGACGGCTGCTCTCGTCATGGGCCTGGTTCTGTGGATCAGTTGGCGGGGGTTGGAGCGGGTCCTGGAGCCCTTTTCTGCATCGCTTGTGGCCGTTGTCGTGCTGATACCGGCGGGTGCGATTGTTTACTTCGGATTTCTCTGGCTGATAGGGACGGAGGAGCGCGAGGTGATGGCGACAGTATGGAACCGAATCTCGGGGCGCGGGAAATCCAAGGCAGGGTAGGGATCGCACTTTCCGCCGAATTCGTCACAGTACCCGGCGAATGTCATCGAATTGGTTCATACGAAATTGGTTCCTGGTCGGTTTGGTCCTGTCCGTGATCCTGGCGTGGGTCTTCCCGCAGGGTGGGGCGGCTGGCGGGTGGTTGCCGGTGGAGTGGATGATCCGGGCCGGGGTGGTGACCATCTTCTTTCTCCAGGGCCTGACCCTTGCCTCCGAGCAGGTCTGGAAGGGGCTGGTCCGGTGGCGGCTCCACCTCATGATCCAGTCGTATATATTCCTGATCACACCCCTGCTTGCGATCGGGTTTGCCGCACTTGCGTCGCGATACCTCACCGCTGACCTCGCCATCGGCTTCGTCTTCCTCGGTGCACTCCCCACCACGATCTCCTCGGCTCTGGTTTTTACCGCTCTGGCCGGGGGCAATGTGACGCTCGCCCTGGTCAATACGACCCTATCGAACGTGGCGGGCGTCGCGCTCACCCCGCTTTGGATTTCCTTTTTTGTCCGGGTTCAGGGTGAGGTCATGCCCCTGGGCTCCATGATCCTGAAAATCGCCCTGCTCGTCCTTTTGCCCCTGATCATCGGCCAGATCCTGCGCCCCGGGTTGCACCGGTGGGCGGACTCCAACAAGAAGAGATTCAGCAACCTGAGCAGTGGTATCGTGCTCTTCATCGTCTACACCTCCTTCTGCAGTTCGATCGTCTCCGGATTCTTCAGCGACCTGGGCCCGGCCGTTTCACTGGGCGTGCTTCTCCTGGTCGTTGTGTATTTCGGGGTGGTGCTGGCACTGGTTACGCTGGGGCTCCTGGGCGCCGGGCTCGCACCACGAGATGCGTCCGCCGTCATGTTCTGCGCTTCGCACAAGACGTTGGCGGCCGGAGTGCCGATGGCCAAGCTGATCTTTGCCTCGAATCCAGCCATCGGTTTGATTCTGCTTCCGGTTATGTTCTACCACCCGATCCAGTTGCTTGTTGGCGGCTTCCTGATCGGTTGGTTTAGAAAAAGGTCAAACTCGAATGAATAAGAACACCAGTATCGAATCGTCGGCATTGCAGAAGCGCCTGCGGCGGGCGGTGGGCGACGCGGCGTTCTTCGACCGCAAGAACCGCTTCGAAGCGTCCTACGATGGCAGCAAGCTTTCTTTTCTTCCGGACGCGGTGGTGAGGCCCCGTTGCGAGGCCGACATCAGGCGCATGCTTTTGCTTGCCAATCGTACGAGAACCCCTGTGACGGTCAGAGGCGGGGGTTCCAGCCTGACCGGATCTGCCTCTCCGCTGAAGGGCGGATGGGTACTTGATCTTTCAGGATGGACTGCGATTGACCTCGACGCTGAGCAGGGCCTGGTCGATGTCCAGCCCGGGGCTCGGATCGCGGATATCCAGAGCTCGGTGGAATCAGGGGGGTGGTTTTATCCTCCGGACCCGTCCTCAAAGGCGTATTCCACCATCGGTGGAAACATCGCCTGCAATGCGGGAGGTATGCGTGGGGCCAAGTACGGCGTGACCCGTGACTTCGTCCTCGCACTCAGAGGTTTTCTGCCCACTGGAGATTACGTGGAGTGGGGGGGGCATTACCGGAAATTCGCTTGTGGCTATAATATCCGGGACCTGTGGATCGGAAGCGAAGGCACCCTCGGGGTGGTGACCGGAGCTGTGCTGAAACTCCTGCCCAAGCCGGAAAGCCGCTGGACCCTGCTGTCGGTATTCACCGATGAGCGTGCTGCCCTGATGGGTGTTCGCAGCCTCCTGGCGACGCGTGTTTTCCCATCCATTGTCGAGTTCCTCGACCACCGCAGTGTCCATTGCGCCGAGCGCGCCACAGACTCGGTTTTCTTTGAGCACCAGGCGGGCCGCCCGGTCCTGTTGGTGGAGATCGACGGATCTGCGGAGGACCTGATCGAGCGCCGGAAGGTGGTTCGCAAGTGGGCGCGCCAGTATGCGCTCGCCACCCGCGAGGCGAAAACGGATTCCGCGTCCGAGCGTCTCTGGCAGGTGCGCCGGAAATGTTCGGGCGCGATGTTTGAGCTGGGGAATACGAAGTTGAATGAGGACGTTGTGGTTCCCCTGGCTCGGCAAGTCGAATTCTATGAATTCCTAGAGGAATTACAGAGGGATTCCGGACTCTCGGCCCCGACCTTCGGACATGCGGCCGACGGCAATTTCCATGTCAATATCATGTACGATCGGGAGGACCGGGAGCAGTCACGACAGGCCCGGAACGCTGTTCAACGCCTGATGGAGAAAGTGGTGGCACTCGGAGGCACGATCACCGGTGAGCATGGGATCGGACTGGCCAAGACCCCGTTTCTCCCAATCGCCCGGAATCGAGCCGAGATCGCAGCCATGCGTGGTATCAAGAAGGCGCTCGATCCCAATGGAATCCTGAATCCGGGAAAGATCTTCGACCGGTTTCAAATATGGAACCACCGACCGATCGAGGTGAGATTGCCCTGGGACCACCGATAACGTAGCCACGCCCTACCTGATCAGTCTGCTGTTGCGCGGCGTACCCTAAGCCTTCAACCAGAGCTTGCATGACCAACACAGTTGCTTCGGTCATAGGAATACGGGCGGTTGCCACGATCAAGATGCCATTCCCCCACACCCTATTTTTCCGGGTCGGAACCCTCTCCATTTTCGGCAAGTTCCTGGGATTGAATTTTCCTTGGTGCCTGATCGATACCGGACACTTCGGCGATCTCCTCGTTTGAGGTGCTGCCGAGTTCGCGGAAGCGTCGAGCGGAAATAAGAACTCGGGTTTCGAGTGCGCCAACCGCGCGGTTATAGGCGCTGACCGAACGGTCGAGTGCCCGGCGCAGGTCGTCGAAGTGTCCGGCAAGAACCCGGATGCGGTCATAGAGCTGGCGGCCGAGATCACTGATCGCAGTGGCGTTTTCAGTCAGCTTCTCCTGACGCCAGCCATAGGCGACGGCGCGCAGCAGGGCGATCAGGGTGGTGGGCGTGGCCAGGATCACCTTCTGGTCGACTCCGGCTTCGATCAGAGTGGGATCCTTGCTGAGCGCGGCGCTGAAAAACGACTCTCCGGGCAGAAAGAGCACTACGAATTCAGGGGCTGGTTGAAACTGGTCCCAATAGGATTTCGCGCCAAGTTTGACCAGGTGCGAGCGAACGTGTCGGGCGTGATCCGCCAGTCGAGTGGTGCGCGTGTCTTCATCGGTGGATTCGGTCGCATCCAGGTAAGCCTGGAGCGGCGCCTTCGAATCAACCACGATCTGTTTGCCGCCGGGTAGTCGGACGATGAGATCGGGTCTGAGCCGCCCGGTCTCGGTCGTGACCGACTCCTGTTGGGTGAAATCGCAATATTCAACCATGCCGGCCATCTCCACCACGCGTTTCAGTTGGATCTCGCCCCAGCGTCCTCCAATGGCCGGTGCCCGCAGGGCGCGGATCAGGTTTCCGGTTTCCGACTGAAGCTGACCCTGGGATGTCAGCAGATTCTTGATTTGCTCGGAGAGTCCGGCGTAGGCGCCGGTGCGGGCCTTTTCAAGGTCCTGTATCCGGGTGTCGACCTTGGTCAGCGACTCCTTGAGTGGCTGGATGATCTGGTTGATGGCTTGCTCCCGAGCTTCCAGGCTGTTGGCTGCGTTCTCCTGGAGTTTGCCGAAGGAGGTCTGGGCGAGTTCGAGAAACGTCCTGTTATTGTCTCGCAATGCATCGGCGGAAAGGGCCTTGAACGCTTCGATCAGCCTGCTCTGTGCCTGGTTGACCGCGGCGAGTTTTTCGGTCGAGGTCTGCCGTTCATTCTCGAGGGATGTCTGCAGGCGTGCGACGTCGGTCTGAAGGTCAATCCCTGCCGCCCGCAACCGCTCACACTCTTCCTCGATCGAATCCGACTCTTTCTCCCGTTGCTGCAGGCGTTCGCCCAATTGACGTACCCGTTCTTCGGTCGTGGCCTGAAATCGGTCGCGGCGTGCCAGTTTCTTGTCGTGCGAAAGCCGAACGATCAACCAGACAACCAGGCCCGAGATGAGACTGCCGACCAGAAACGCTATGGAAAGCGGGATCGGATCGGCCAGGTTGAGCTGCGCCAGAATCGAGCCGGGCAAATGCGGCAGGGAATTCACAGAAACCTACACTGGTAGTCCATCACGCATGAATTGATGGGTCAGGGTGGAGAGGGTTTTTCCCTCGATGGCCAGTTTGATCGAGGCATAAAGCCTCTCCTACAAGAGGGGGAATGGGGGTATCTCGATCAGAGGAAGGTCTCACAGGACACGAGTGTCTCAGGAAGTTTTTCCGGTCGAAGACGTCCCGGCCAGCCGCTTCGGACGGAATCATCAGATGAGCCGATCGGGGAGAAACTTATCTGGAACTCCACTAGGATTCCGGCTCGGCCGCGGGAAAGAACAACCTGAACTCGGTTCCTTCATCCGGTCGGCTCTGAAGCCAAAGGAGCCCTTGGGAATTTTTCATCAGCCGGGAAACGATCGACAGACCCAGACCGGTGCCTCCCTGAGTGCCCTTGGTGGTGAAATAAGGCTCAAAAACCCGCTGGAAGAGATCACTGGGAATGCCATTGCCCTGATCGGTGACAGTGATCGAGAGAATGGGGGCCTTGTTTTCAAAAACTTCGTGGTGGAGCAGGTGTGTGTCCGGACCGGTGGGAAGCAACCCAAGTTCGATCGGCCGGTCGTGGCGGGTGGCAACCACTTCCACCGTCTGTGGCTGGTTGGAACTCTGGAAGGCGTTGACTGACAGATTGATCAACACCTGAATCAACTCCGTGCAGTTCACTGCGGCAAGCAGGTCGGAATCGAGGGGCTTGACCACCAGCTTGCTCGATTTGACCGACGGGTGCGACTTGAGCAGCGATATCAGGTCGGAGAGCAACAGATTGATCGAGATGGCCTGGTGTTCGGCCGACGTGCTGTTCAGGAGCTTGAGGTAGCGGCTTGTGATGGCGCCGCAGGTTGAGACCTGCTTGGAGATGATATTCAGCTTTCCCCGCGCTTCTTCAAGAGATGAACCGGACAGCACAGTGGAGCGGGACAACTGCATTTCCAGCATCTCCACGAACCCGGAAATGATGGTCAACGGATTATTGATGTCGTGCAGGACGCCGGCGTAGATTTCGTTGGCGGTCCGGGCCATCTCCTCGCGCAGGTTGGCATCCTGGAGTTCGTTTGTGAGCTTGTTGAAACGCGCGAAAGTTGAGGTTATATTGTCACTGATACCCCGCAGTCGTGATGCGCGCTTGACCGACTCGCGTATCGTGGCGATGTCAAACGGCTTGTTGAGGTAATCGCAGGCACCCAGTCGGATGGCCTGCCGCGCCGTCTCCAGCGTCTCATAGGCCGTCAACATGATCACCTCGGCGGATGGAGAAATCGCCTTGATCTGTCTCAGTACTTCGATTCCCGACTGACCGGCCATGCGGATGTCGAGGATGGCCACGTGGATCGGGTGGTTGCGCACATACTCGATCGCCTTTTCACCAGAATCGACCGCATGAACATGGTAGTCGTTTCTGAACACCATCCGAAGCGATTGCCTTGGACCCTCTTCATCGTCGACGACGAGCAGGGTTTTCTTGGTCTTCTCATCGTCTTTCGTTCCGCTCGGAACGGAGACGGATTCGAGTTCAGGTAAACGCATACGAAAATCGAGCGGGTGGGGTGTTCAAGGCGTTTGGATAGAGCTTGGAGCCGAATGCGGCAAGGTCAAATGTGGGGTTGTCCAAGTGGCTGCGGACAGACCGCAGACCGGGTCGACCACCTGCTCCTGGTCCATCGAGGCGTAGGGTTTCAGTTATCGGCATGGGGCAGAATGATGGCGACATCCACTTCGTTGTCTCGGGAACGCGGCTTGACCACCAGTTGGCCATGGTGTTCGTCAATGATCCGGTCGGCCACGGTCAGTCCAAGACCGACCCCGGTGTTGCGGGTTGTGAAAAACGGTTCGAGTGCACGCTCGGCGGTTTCATTGGTGAAACCGACCCCGTTGTCCGAGAAATCGAGGGCAATCTTGCCCTCAACCCCATTGCGAACAGAAACATTGACCACCGGGTCTTCGGTGTTGGCCTGTATGGCGTTGGCCAACACTTCCCCTACGGCATGCTTCAAGCTGTGCCGATCGCATCGGACGACCGCGTTGTCGATCTCGCACTTGACTTCGAGAGTGGGCCGGCCTCCGAACTGCCCACGGACCGCCTGGAAACTCTCGTCGATCAGGGCCGGGATCTCCGCCACGTCGGTCAGGGACAGACTCGGTTGGGCGAGAAAAAGCATCTGGTCGGTAAACCGTTGGATGCGTCCGGTTTCTGTTTCGAGGGCCTGCTTGAGCGAGTGCCGGAAGTCCTCGTTGGCATACTCCTGATCGAGCAGCTGCTGGTGAGTGGTCAGCGGGACAAGGGAGTTTCTTATTTCGTGGGCGAACCGCTTTGCGATCAGGGAAATGAGCTTCGTCTTGGACGATTCGATATCGTAGTGTTTAGCCGCCTCGATCTGGGTGAAATCCTCGACCACGACCATGACGGATTGGGGCAGGCGGTGGTCACCGTTGCGGAACGGAATGATGGATACCCGGAATATGCTCTTGTCTTCCGGACCGGCCGTATAGAAGAACGGCGCGGGATTGACCCCCTTTTCGACCACATCGTAAATCGGGGTGGCCAGCGCCGATTCCAGGTCGGCGAATTCCAGGGGTTTTGTCGATTCCTGGTCGCCCGTGACGAAATTCAACATCGCACGATTGGCGTGGAGGATGGTCAGGTCGCGGCCGACCACCATGCTTCCGCTGCTCATCGATGAAAGCACGTCGGAGAAGAGTTTGTGGTTGGCGGAGAGTTGGTGGTGCAACCAGCTGTTCTTGATCGCCAGTCCGAGTTCCTCCATCAGAAGAAAAAGCAGCTGCAGCTCATCGTCTGAAAAATCGGTTCCGGTCACCCGGTCACCTAGTATTGCCACCCCCAGAGTTCGTTCACGATCCGAGATGGGGATGGCGATATGGGAACCGAGGATCTCAAACTCCCTCTGGATTTTCGGGCTCAGTCCCCCGAAAAACTGGCTGCTGTCGGGCCCGGCGCGAAGGATGTGATTGGCCTTGGACAATCGCTCGCCAATACCGGCGTTGCGCGACAGTTCGAAGCAGTCGCGGATGTCCAGCGGGATGCCGACGGATGAGACGCAGGGAAGGCGGGTCCCCTCGCCCGATACGGCCATCGAGCTCATCGGAGGTGGTTCGAGGAAGATCGCTATCCGGTTTACGCGGATGATCTCGCGCAGTTTCAGAACGAAATGCTGGGTAAATAATTTGTAATCCAGTGAATATCCGAGGACGTGGGAAAAGTCCCTCAGCACCTCAAGAGCAGACCGGGACAGCCCGGTTTCAGGTGGAGGGGTGGCAGCAACCTTGGTCACAGCGGGGATCGAGGCGGCTTCGCCCAGACGGACCAGTCTATCGATTACGGATCGGAAATGAGTCGCCACCAGTGGATCGTGGAACACGTAGTCGACTCCCTTGCTCAGCGCGGACTCCTCCCAGGCCGGAGGGCAGCTTTCGACCGTGACGGCCAGGGGACACCCGGGACTCAACCGCTTGATCAGAGAAATCTCCTCAAGCGCATTCTTGATCGATCGATCAACGCAGAAGATGCTGACATCAAAGACGTTGGCTCCAAGCGCAGTCCGTGCATCCTCGACGCTTGAACGCGATGAAGTTTTGTAATCCTCCGCGGGCAGAAAGGCGACTATGCGTTTTTCAGCGTCGCGGTTTTTGGCAATGAGGAGAACACTGATCACGGAGAATTCGAACGGATTTCTTCAGGCTGAAGGGCCGGGCGGGAGATGTCACGAGGAAGTGTCCAGTTTTCGCTGATTGGGGATTCGGCTTGAGGATGGGTGAAAATACGCATGAACGCCAGTCCTGCAGCAGCCGGAACCGGTCATTATAGATAACGGATGGTGGCAATTCTCCTTAAAGGGCACTTGGATAAATTCGAGACGGTCAGCGCGGCAAGGATTTGGGCGTCGGGCAACGCGGTTCCTGGTTTTATGTAAAAACGATGACAATCTCCAATTTATCAAAGTGCCCTAAGAGGCTGTCTTAAAAGTGATGAAATGTGTCGTTTGGACAGAAAGGGCTTCGCTGCAAGGCACATCCGACATGGGGTATCCTTGGAGGGCTATCTCTTTCGGATGGAACGCCGCGCCGAGGTCGTTTCAGTCAAACCCTTCGGGCAGAGTTGCTTTGGGTCGTGGCCGGCGTTGGGCACCAGGACCAAGGCCTTCGGGCCTGGGCACCTCGTGCCTGCCTTGCCCAACAACCCAAATCAATCTCCGCGACACGCTTCAGCACTTTTAAGACGGCCTCTAATAAAAGAAAATTGCCAAAACCTTGAATTTCAAATTCATCCGCGGTCTTGATGTGTGGCTGAAAGATGCCCATTGATGTCGAACCATGGGCGATGTTCAGGTAAATGATATCGTAAGCGAACAGACGTTCTACCCGAACAAGGACGGGAAGAAGGTCGTTGCCTACGTGGACACGCGCCCGGGTGATGAGGACGCACCCTTCATCGTCGTTACCCCGAAATACGGGGAATCAAAGAAAAACAGTCTGTCGCTTGCCTATTATCTGGTCTCAAATGGCTTTCGAGTCGTCCGATTCGATTTTACCTGCCATTTCGGAGAGTCAGACGGATCGATGCTTGATTTCACCCTCGATGAGGGGGTGGACAATGTTCGTGCCACCCTGGATTTCCTGGAGCGGACCTACGGCTGCGAACAGGTCACTCTCCTGGCGAGCAGCCTCTCATCCCTGGTCGCCGTCCGTGCGGCGAGTACGGACCGGCGGGTGAAGCACCTCGTCTGTCTGGTCGGTGTGGTCAACCTTACCTATACGCTGGTCAAGGTCTATCAGGAGGACCTGGTGGGTGGCTATATCGATGGCCGGCGCTACGGTGTCCTGGATATTCTGGGACACGAGGTGGATATGGATCGTTTCTTCGAGGCGACCGTTCGTGGACAGTATCACCGCCTGGAGGACGTGGTCCGGGACATCTCCGAAATCGACGCTCCGATTTCCTGGTTTCCCGCTTCCAACGACGTCTGGGTGCGTATGGAGGATATCCAGACGGTCGCGAGGTCGAATCCGCAGATGAGCCTCTATCCGATCGAAGGGGCCATGCACGAAGTCCGCGAAAATCAGGACACGGCTGAACGGAGCCTTCGCATGATCGTGAGTGTGTGCCGGGCCCGTCATTTTGCCGACCGCGTGTCCGAGGATGAGGTGCGGGTGCCGGACAAGAGGGTGTTGCTCGGGCAGAACAGAAAGGAACGGGACCGGTTGCGGCGGATAAAAGTCTTCGAGGGGACGGAAAACGATTTCTGGGGCCAGTATCTGGACAAGTATCGGGTGATGGAGAAGATGGACGAATTCCAGCGCTACCTCGATCTGGTTGGCGATTTGCTGGGGCCCGTTTCGGAGGATGATGTTCTGTTGGATGCCGGCTGTGGCAACGGCTTGTTTGGTGTCTGGGTCCTGAACGAATTGATCCGGCGCAACAATTCACTCCACGGAAAACGCCCGGTCTACCTCGGCATTGAGCTGACGTCCTCGGGCCTCGATGAAGCGATCGATAAACACATGACCGCGCGGAAGCTGCTCGCGGACGATGTGCAGAACGCCAAAGCATCGGTCGACCTCATCTATGCCCGTGCCGATTTGGAGGAGTTCGGTGATTCCACGAAGACTTGGGGTAAAATCCTCCAGTTTGCCGACGATTGTTTCGACAAGATCGTGTGCAGTCTCCTTCTCTCTTATCTGAAGAAGCCCGAAAAGCTTCTGCGACATCTCCACCGGGTTCTCCAGCCGGGCGGCAGGATTGTCATTTCGAGCATGAAACCGTATTGTGACCTTTCCGCGATCTATCGGGACTTCATCGAACAGAAAGCTTCGCGGAGCGAGATCGAGTCGGCGCGTGAACTCCTGAGGGCGGCCGGAGCGATCAAGGTCAAGGAAGAGCAGGGGTATTACGTATTCTTCAGTGCCGAGCAATTGACTGCGATGTTGGAAGGCTCAGGCTTTCGCCAGGTACAGTGTTTCGCGTCGTTGGGAAACCAGGCCAACGTGGTCGCCGGCATCAAGTGATACTCTATTGCATCGTCACCGCATTCCTGAACGTTCTTTCGAGCGTCGTTCTTGGACTGTCGGTTCTGTTCAAGAATCCGGGCAAGCGTCAGAACCACCTGTTTTCCTGGTTCACGGTCAGCTTCGCGGCATGGTCTTTCTTCTACCTGCTCTGGCAGTTTGCCGAGACGGCGGACCAGGCGCTCTTCTACACCCGGATGCTGCTTGGCTGTTCGACCTTCATCCCGATCTCCTACTATCACTTTGTATCCCGTCTCACGGGCAATACCAATCGGCTTGAGATTCGGATCGGCTACCTGATCGCGGTCATCATCGCGGGGTTCACCCTGACGCCCCATCTGGTTTCCCATGTGGAACCGAAGATGATGTTCCGGTTCTGGCCCAAGGGCGGTCCGGTTTTTCTGCCCTATATCGTCCAGTTCGCCTACTATACGGTCCGCGCGTGGATGGTCCTCTTCTCAGCTTACCGGAAGTCCAGTCACGGCCGCCGCAACCAGCTCGGGTATGTCATCTTCTGCACGGTTCTCGGATGGATTGGCGGCCTGACCAACTTCCTGCTTTGGTTTGACATACCGGTTCCGCCGGTTGGAAACGGCCTCGCTCTGGTCTATATCGGAGGCGTCGCCTACGCGATGATCCGGTTCCGCCTGGTCGAGATGAACCTGCTGGTGGTGAAGCTGATCAGCTACGCCGTGCTGGTTCTGGCGGTGGCCCCGATCATACCTCTGGTGCTGAAAACCACGGTGTGGTTGACCGGTCAACCCGTTCTTCCGGATCTCCTCTTTTTTGTGGCCTCGGTCTTTGCCGCCGCCTGCCTGTTTGTGGCCATCCATCTGCTCAAGCGACGAATCGACCAGCTCCTGGAGGGCACGATTCTTCGTGAGGATTACCGCGGTCGGAGCCGCCTGCGCCATCTGGCTCAACGCATCGTTTCCATCAGCGATGAGGAACAGATGTTCCGGGAAGTGGTCGAGTCGACTCAAAGCACCCTTGATACCTCGGGAGCGGCCATTGCGGTGAGAGGCGAACTCGAGTCAGAGATTGTGCCGGTCGTTGCGACCGGCTTCCCCGAAGGGTTCGATGCGAGTTTTCGACTCTCGGACGACGATCCCCTGGTTCGGCTCATCCAACGATCGCGCAAAGCGATCCTGCTGGAGGAGGTCGAGATGGAATCGCCCTCCCGTTACTCCTCCCGCGCCCGGGAACTTCGGGAGAAGAACGGCATTTCGGCCATGATCCCCATCCATACCGATACGATTTTCTTCGGTGTATTGATTCTTCGTCCGAGGGCGAAACATCGTTTGTTTTCCGGCGCCGATCTTTCGCTCCTGGAAGCGATCTGCCTGCAGGTCGGCCTGAATGTGCGTTCGCGTCAACTGGAACGGCGGGCGAGCCAGGCGGAAAAGTTGATTTCCCTGGGCACGCTTGCAGCCGGACTGGCCCACGAACTGCGCAACCCGCTGGTGTCGATCCAGACTTTTGCCGGCCTGCTCGACGAAAATGGGCAGGATGCTGAATTTCAGCGGGAGTTCAGTGAGATCATGCAGCGGGATGTCGCCAGAATCGTGGGTATTGTCGAAAATATCTCCTCGTTTGCGACTCGCGACTCGGTCGAGTTCACCATGCTGCAAGTGGGTGAAGTGATCGGAGCTGCCTACGACATCACGAAGGCGGATTTCCGTGGGGGCGGTGTTGCCTTTGAGTTCGAAAACCAAAAAATCCCGTCAATCAGCGGAAACTACAACCAATTGCTCCAGGTGTTCATAAACTTGTTTCAGAACGGGATACAGGCCCTGGCCACGCGCGAGGATGGTCGAATCCTGGTGACGCTGGAGTACCGCGATCGAAAGGTGATCAACCCCTCGGTCGAAGTGACCATTCGCGACAATGGATCCGGGATCGATCCGGAAGTTCTCCCGCGGATTTTTGACCCGTTCATTACCACCAAATCGACCGGCTCCCGAACCGGACGCGGCGGCATGGGTCTCGGACTCGCCATCGTCAAACGAATAGTAGACTGTCATCACGGCGTCATTCGAGCCGTGAGCAGTCCGGATCAGGGAACAGAGTTCACGATTTCCCTGCCGACCAGCCTTCCTCAGTGATGATCCATCCGTCGTCCCACCAACTTGAGCGGGCTCTGACCGAAGTTGACGGGTTGGTGAGCCGCTTGTCCAGCGCCCTCCGCGGGATCGCGGAATTCGACCGGTTTCTGGAGGGGCTGGGGAAGACCTTTGAATGGATCTCGACCCTCACCGGGCGCGAAATCCGTTTCGAATTGCCTGAAAAGCCGTCGGAGAGCAAATCGGAACCTTTCTCGACTCCGGAATTGACGGTGCCTGTGGAGGTCGGTGGCAGATCGGGTGGTTCTGTCCGGGTTTCGCCGCCGGGAGGAACGCGTCCGTTCGGTCCGGAGGATCTGCATCTCCTGGGCTCGCTGGCCGAGTTCACCGGTGCTTTCATTGACGTATCCAGCCATATCCGGGAGAGCCGTGAGTTCGGTGATCTCCTGCGTCTGGTTTATGATCAGCTTCCGGTCGGTGTGGTGTGTTTCGGCCCGAACGGCGATCGCATTCTCTGCAGTGCCCGGGCGAGGACTTTCCTGGGGGACGCCCTCTGGACCAGAGTTGAAGACGCCGTGGGCTACTTTGAAGAACACGGAACGCTTCGGACCGATTCGGGACCGGCGGACAGTCAATACTTACTACCTTCGGGATCCGGTCATATACTGGTGGACCTGCACTACCTTTGTCCCCGGCCCGATGCGGCCTACACCGTTGCCATCCTCGGGGATCTGAAACCACACGAACGGGAGCTCAGGGATGTCCTGGTGCAGGAGGTTTATCGATGCCGGTGGCTGGAGCGCCCCCTGACCTTCGTCGTGATCCAGACTCAAGCCGATCCGAGGATCCTGCTCTCGAAGCTTCCCGACCTGCGCAGTGGGGTTATTGGTGGTGCCGCCTGCGACGCTTTCGATGGAAACCGCATCGGCGTGGTGGTGCCCGGGCGCGAACCCCTGGATGTGTTGCGCTCGATTCGTGCCATCGGTTCGCTGGCCGAGGTGAAACCATTGAGTGTCGGCTGGTCCACCCTGGACCAGTCTCGAGAGAATCCCGAAGACCTCATCGCCCATGCGGTCGGCCACCTGCGACCGGCAGATGAGCTTCTGGCTCCCAGACTCCTGGTCTTTGACGGGTATGGGGCCGTTGCGGACATGATAGAACTCGTCGTACGGGATCGTTTCCACATCGATAAGGTTACGGACGGGAAGGTTGCGGAGGACCTGCTCAACGAGATGCCATACGATGGACTCGTGACGGAATGTGAACCGGATCAGGGTGACGCTGGGACTCGGGTGCTCGATGCGGCGCAGCGGTTGCAGCCGGATGTACGGATCGTCGTAACCACCACCCGGCTTGATCTGCGTCCGGGTCAGTCTCCCGTTCCCGTTGGTGCCAGGGTCGTGACCAAACCCTTCCAGGTCGATCGCATCCGTGAGAGCCTGGACGGCCTTGCCGCGCTCAGTGGTCGGCGCTGAAGAGCTGGTGGATGATTTCCTCCAGCGGCATCTCCTCGATTGTGATATCGGCCACCGCGGCGGTCGCCAGTATCTGCTGGCAGGCGTCGACGACCTGATCGGAAGGAACCTCCAGCGTGATTTCGCCGCCATCGCTTGAAAGAATCCTTCCGGGAGCCGTCCAGTCGGCCGGCCAGGAATCGACCGGTTGGATGCGGATGATCTTCATGCGTGACCCGGTCGTATCGAGTTTCGCGAGATCCCCGTCATAGATCTTTCGTCCGCGATGGATGACGATCACCCTTTCGCAGAGCGTTTCTATGTCGGCCATATAGTGACTGGTCAACAGGATGGTGACGCCGTGGCGGCGGTTGTAGTCGCTCAAGAACCGCCGGACCGAGCGTTGGCTGACCACGTCGAGGCCGATGGTCGGCTCGTCCAGGAACAGGATGCGTGGTCCATGCAGCAGGGCGGCGACCAATTCCATCTTCATGCGTTCGCCCAGGGAGAGTTCACGCACCATGACATCGAGTTTGGCGCCTACGTCGAGGAGATCGACCAACTCATCGAGGCGTTGTCTGTGGATTTTGACCGGGATGCCGTAGATATGGCGCAGCAGGTGGAACGACTCAATGGCTGGAAGATCCCACCAGAGCTGGTTTTTCTGTCCGAGCACGAGGGAGAACATTCTCCGATACTCGTTCTTGCGGTCGCGTGGACTGAAGCCGGCCACCGTGGCCGAGCCCGAGGTGGGATAAATGAGACCGGACAGCATCTTGAGAACGGTCGTTTTGCCGGCCCCATTGGGCCCGAGAAAGCCGACAAACTCACCTTCGTTGATCGAGAAGCTGATCTTGTTGGCCGCTGCAGTTTCCTCGTAGGTGCGATGAAAGAGTCCTTTCAGCCCGCCGACGAAGCCGGGCCGCTTGCGGTAGGTTCGGAAGACTCGGGTCAGGTTCTCAACCTGGATGATGGGGGGCGCTTCATCAGGCATGGTCGACATCGTTGATCTATGCCGGATCACTCCCCCAAAGAAAAGCGCCGAATCCAGAGGATCCGGCGCTCATGACTGACAGAAAAGGAGTCGTTCAGGACTCGGTCTTCGGAGTCTCCTCCTCAACCGCCGGGGTCTCCGTTGGTTCCGATTCGTCTGCGGACGAGGTCTCGTCGGACACTTCCTTGATTGCCTCTTCCTTGATTACCTCTTCCTCGACAGCCTCCTCGCCGGAAGTTTCTTCCTTCTTCTGGGCTTCGAGTTCTTCCAGGGCGGCACGTCGGCTCAGGCGCACCCGCCCGCGCTCGTCGATGCCGATGCACTTGACGACCATCTCGTCTCCCATCTTGCAGACATCCTCGGTGCGTCGGACCCGGAAGTCGGCCAGTTCGGAAATGTGGACCAGACCTTCCTGGCCGGGCAGGACTTCGACGAAACAGCCGAATTCCTTGATGCCCTTGACGATGCCGCGGTAGATCTTGCCCTCTTCGATCTTGCCACAGACGAGCATGACCTCCTCAACGGCACGGGCCATCGCGTCGCTGTTGTTGGTGTAGACATAGACCTTGCCACTGTTGTCCTCGGCAATGTCGATCTGGGCACCGGTGATCTCGGTGATGCGACGGATGTTCTTGCCGCCCGGTCCGATCAGCGCGCCGATCTTGTCCGGATCGATCTGGATCGTCTCTATCCGTGGCGCATAGGTGCTCAATTCCTCGCGTGGCTCCGCCAGGGCGGAGGACATGGCGGCGAGGATCTTCAATCGGGCTTCCCTGGATTGGGCCACGGCTTTGCGGACGATGTCGAAAGGCAGACCGTTGATTTTCAGGTCGAGTTGGAATCCGGTGATCCCCTTGGCAGTGCCGGCGATCTTGAAGTCCATGTCGCCATAGTGATCCTCTTCGCCGAGAATATCGGTGAGGAGGACCTGCTTGGTGAGTTGTCCCGATTCATCCGGCTCGCTGACCAGGCCGATCGAGATACCGGCGACCGGGGCTACGATCGGGACGCCCGCGTCCATGAGGGCCAGGCAGCCGCCGCAGATCGATGCCATCGAGGTCGAGCCATTGGATGACATGATCTCGGAGTTGAGCTTGATGCAGTAGGGAAAGGTCTCTTCGGTCGGAACGATTGGGAGCAGGGAACGCTCGGCCAGAGCACCATGTCCAATCTCCCGACGTCCCGGGCCCATCATCCGACCGGTCTCACCGACCGAGTAATGCGGGAAGTTGTAGTGCAGGATGAACGACTTGGCCTTCGGACCGCCGGTCAGGGCGTCGAGGCTCTGGGAATCGCCGGTCGAGGCCAGGGTGGCGATCACCAGGGCCTGGGTCTCTCCGCGCTGGAAGAGAGCCGAGCCGTGAACCCGGGGCAGAACGCTGGTGTCACAGGTGATTTCGCGAAGGGCGTCGGTGCCCCGGCCACCGGAACGATAGCCATGGTTGAGGATGGCATCGCGGTAGGCGGCCTCCTGCAATTCCTCCAGTCCCATATTCAGGTGGGTGGACTTGTAACCGTCCGCTCCGAGCTTGGCGTCGAGGGCCGTCTTGGCCTTCTCGCCGGCTTCGGCCAGGGCTGCCTGACGGGCCTGCCGGGTATCGTGCTTGGCCGATGCGGCGATCTCATCGCCGGCCGACTCGCGGACAATGGTCAGAATCTCTTCGCTGCAGGTGATGAGGGTGGGAACCTTCTTTTCCTTACCGACCTCCTCGACCATGGTCTTGATGGTCGCTATAATCGGCTGGATCGCTTCGTGGGCGAACTCCAGGGCCTTGATGAAATCATCTTCAGGCAACTGATCGGCGCTGCCCTCGATCATCAGCATTTGGTCTTCCTTGCCGACGTAGATGAGGTCGAGATCGGAGGAGAACTGCTGGTCGATCGTCGGGTTGGCCACGAATTCACCCTCGATGCGGGCGACACGGACACAGGCGATTGGGCCGTTCCAGGGAATGTCGGAAATGGCAAGGGCCGCTGACGCGCCGTTGACCATGGAAATATCCGAATCGTTGACCAGGTCGGCGGTCAGAAGCAGGCCGGCAATCTGGACCTCGTTGAGATAACCCTTCGGGAAGAGCGGTCGGCAGGGTCGGTCGGTGAGACGGCAGGTCAGGATTTCCTTTTCTGACGGACGTCCTTCGCGCTTGAAGTAGCCGCCTGGGAAACGACCGGCGGCGGAGAAACGCTCGCGGTAGTCCACGGTGAGAGGAAACCAGTCCTGGCCCTCGCGAATGGTGGCCGCCGAGGTGGTGGCGACGAGGAGTGATGTTTCACCGACGGTGACGGTGACCGCACCCGCGGCGAGTCCTGCCAGGGTGCCTGTTCCGAAGGTCATATCAAGACCGTCGACGGTGTAATTTTTCTTTTGTTTCATGGTATTATTTTCGTTCTTCGATTTTCGATCGAACCATGCCCATGAGATATTTCCGGCTGCCGTCTCCGGTCAGTTGGAGGCGGCAGGCGGAAATGTCCCAAGACATTGATTCGGTCGGGAGTGTGTTGTAAACGGCGGCAACCGCCCCGGTTGACCATGATGCCTTCGCAGGAATCGCCAGTGCGACCGATCCTGTTACCTGGAACCGGTGCCTGCGCACGCGCGCTTCCGGCTGGTTCCGACAGATCGTCCAAGCGATCGCCCGGTGAAGTCAGGTCCTGCCCGGTGGGCGAGGAACGGGACCACCGGGTTGCTTATTTACGGAGATTGAGGCGTTTGAGCAATTCCGTGTACTTGGCCAGGTCGTGACGCTTCAGGTAATTGAGAAGCTTGCGACGGCGACTGGCCATGGCGAGAAGACCCCGGCGGGAATGGAAATCCTTGCGATGCACCCGCAGATGGTCGGTCAAGTGATTGATCCGGGCAGAAAGCAGGGCGATCTGGACGTCGCATGAGCCGGTGTCCTTCTCGTGGATTTGATACTCAGTGATGAGATTCTGTTTTTTTGAAACTTCAGTCATGGTCTGGTCTTATTGTTCACGATCCGGATACCCGCTTCGGGCGGGATCCGTGGGGACAGCCGGAGCCGTCCTCACCGCTTTCATTCAGTCACCCGAATGGACCGTGGAGCCCGACCACAACCGATGGCCTGACTCTGACGTAAAGGGTCAACATCTAGGTACCCACTCGCGACCCGCAAGCGAAAAAACGTATAACCTGGCGACTGTGGGCGGGAGTTGGCTTGGGTTTCCCCGTTATTTCAACCGTTCCTGAACACGATCTCTCGAATCCGGTCACACCCGGGGACGGCTCGAACCCGTTTCAACAGGAGGGCCTTGTTGAATTGAAGCTCCTGCCTGACCACCGCATCGTTCACGGCCACGACCAGGCACCGGTCCCGCTCGATCCGTGCCGGGTGGGCGAATTGCAGATTGGACTCGCCGATGATCTCGACCCAGCCATCGCGGATCGCGTCCTGAGGCGACGCCATCCCGATCCGGTGTTTTCGCACGATACTGTCGACCAGGTCGTCGACACCGCGGATCGGTCGAATCCAGGACCGGCTGGGGTTCTCGGGCAGACCACGGAAATTCGCGATCAGGTTTTCGATCCTGCGGGTGAACGGTTTGGAGGACGGCATCGACTCGTGCACCGGAACACGATTCCGAGAACCTTTCAAGGCAGGTCTGTCCAGAATGGCACTGAGAAATGCCCCGGCGTGGGAATTTTCGACGGATTACAGCCCACGGCGTGTCCGCCGTAGCTTTACGCGAAGGAGGGGGTCATTGCTCATTATCTTGCATGCCAATGCGAGTACCGAGGCAGTCACTTTGCCGACATCAGCCTATGTGCTTTGACCCCCTCGAAACCAAGTTGACCGTAATTCGTCCTGAAGACCCCTTAACTCAGTGCCATTCCGCTTTCATCTTTCGCCTGGGGCCCTCTTGATCAGGATGTAGCCGGGTGGTCTTCAATCAATCAAAGGGACCGTAACAAAATAACTCACATAATCTGCTGGTCTTTTCGGCGGGCAACGGTGTTGGATTCCGGCTCAAATAACCCGCTATATTCGCCCGAACCCGCCTTGTTGCTCCCCGAAAATCCTGTGCATCTTTGATAATTTATTTCGTTACGGCCCCTAAGTGCCCTTAAGCTGAATGCGTCGGTTCGTTCTCAGACCTGCAGGTGTCGTCATCGCTCTGGTGATCCTGGTCGTGGTGTCTCTTCCGTTGTGGCTGCCCTGGATGATCTCAGGAGTCGGCGCTCGGTATGGGTTGACGGTTGAGGCTCATGATCGGATCGGTTACGGACGGCTCGAACTGTCGGGGGTCGAATTCAGGATGGAGGGAATCGAGGTTCGAGCTGATCGGGTATCGTTGCCGGTGTGGCCACTCTGGCTTTTGCGGTCGGACGAAAAGAGGGACGCGGTGGCGGATTCTCCCGATCTTGTGGTCGATGGCTGGGTTCTGAGCGTCAGCCCGACCGGGGAGGTGTCGGAAAAATCAGATCTGTCCGCACTTGGGATTTACGATCAGTTGGTCGATCTGATGCCCACCCTGCACAGATTCATCCCTCGGATCCTGCTGCGGAATGGCGAGGTCCGGACGGGCGCGGACCTCCTGCGGTTTTCCGAGATCAGGTGGACGACATCGGCCTTCAAGGCCGTGGTTTCCGATGAGGGCGGTCAGTGGGAGGCCATCGCACGGGTGGGGGTGCCGCTTGACCAGCCCTGGTCGGCGGACATCGTCTTCAATCCTTGGGATGCATCCGCTTCGATCGTGGTTTCCAGGGCCACGGACTCGCTCGATCTGTCGCTTGGACTGCAATGGGAAGCCAATGCACTTTCCGGAATGGTCCGATTCGGACCTGAGGGTTTTCTCCCGGAATCCGCCCGAATTCGATCGGAGACGCTTTCAGTCGATCCGGGACTGGCCGGAATCGATGGCTACCGTCCCGCCTCCGGTAAGGTCGACTTGTTCTGGACCGGACGCGAATTCGCGGTCGATCTTGATCTGAAGGCGGATTCGGTCGGCGATCCGTCGCCCGGCAGTCCGTCACTTGCTGTGTCCATCGCTGCGGAGGGTGATTTTGACCACGTCCGGATTGGAGGGATCGAGATCATGGTCCCCTGGGCCGTGGCCCGGCTTTCGGAACCGATCGAGATTCCCTTCGGACCGAGCTTTCTCGACCAGAGCGCCAGATTCAGTTTCGAGATCGATCTTGGAGCCAGTCCGATCCCCGCATCCGGATGGGTCGGTGGGGAGGCCGATGTCGTGACGGTCAAAGGCGGCGTGCCATCAGTGGTCGCTCGGTTTCGGGCCGAAAATGTAATCGTTGACGGCCTGGAAGATCTGGAGGCGGCGAGCGCGGAAGCGGATCTGAGCCTGGTCTTCCCCAGATTGATGATCGACACGGCTGCCTTTCATGTTGGTGCGGATACCGAGATCTCGCTCATCGGTGCGATCGATCTGGAGAGCAGGTCTGTTGACGGTCGGTTCAATGCCTCCGTCGGGGCCGCCCTGATCGATCAATTTATTTTGGACCCCGTGGTCCTGGGAGCCCTTTCGGTGGAGGGTGAAGTGATCGGCCCATGGTCGGCGCCGACCTTTGCGCTGCTCGGGTTCGCGGATCGATTGGCGATTCCGGGCCTGCTCCCTGCTGCGGTCGGCCTGGTCGTGAACGGATGCGGTCTTGAGGTCGGGCAATGTATTGTTCATCTGGAGACGGAAAGAGCCGGTGCTGAGATCACGGGATCCGGTGGCTTTCTTGATGGTCTCCCGTATGCACGCCTGGACGGCCTCGTGCTCTACCGCGACGGCGTCGCTCGGATCGAGTCGGCCGTCGAGTCATGGATCGAACTCGACGCAGAGGGAAAGGGAGGCGGGCAGTTTATTCTTTCGGGCGAGGGGCATGAGCTGGATATCGGTTTCGATCTTGACTGGCCGGACCGGGCCCGGTGGTCGATCAGTGGCAAGAATCTGGATACATCTTTGCTCGATGGCCTGTCGGACCTTGATGCCGGGTGGATTGGCATCGAGGTCCTGCGCTCGACCGGGGAGTGGCTTGATGGGCCCGCTCGTTTTTCCTTTGAGACCCGCGGTCGGCTGGCCCAGTCGGATGAGAGTGTCGTTTTCCGAGCCGATCTGGCAGGTGGCGAGGACGCTCTGGTCGTGAACGAACTCGCTGTTTCCACCGAGGATGCCGACGTCCTGACGATCATTGGTCGGATTCCCTTGACCCTCACCCCGGCATCGGTCGAGAGAGTGCGGATCAACTGGGACGCCCCCGTGAACTTCACGGCCCGATCGGCGCCCAATCCCGCCTTCTGGGAGCGGTTGGCCGCCGTTACCGGATTTGAGATCAGGGATCCGGATCTGGACGTCGCGCTGGCAGGGCCGATGTCCGCCCCCACCGGAAGCATTCGGGTCAAGGCCGGGAGTGTTGAATTGGTGGGAGAGAGCGACACCGGGGTTTTACCGGGCATCTCCGACCTGAACCTGAGCGCCAGGATCATGGAGGAGCGATTGGTGCTGGATGAGAGTTCGATCAGGGTCGAAGGCGAAAAGCTGCAGATCCAGGGAGAGATTCCCCTGGGAATCGACCGATGGCGGAAGTTGATCGGGGAGGGGGAAATGCCGGACTACCGGGATGCGACGCTGAATCTCCGGGCGGAAAATGCACAGGTAAGGGCTTTTGCGCGATTCCTTCCATCCGTGCTTGGCCCGTCCGGAACACTCGACATGGACGTGACCCTTTTGCCCGGACGTCGGTTCGACGGGTATGTGACGCTGGAAGATGCCGCCCTTCGCCCCATCCGGCCTTTCGGTACCATGCAGGAAATCGGCGCGCGGGTTGAATTCCGCGACCGAACCATCCACTGCAGGCAGGTTTCTGCTGTTATCGGGGGACAGAAAATAGGGGTTTCCGGCGAATTCAGCTGGGATGAGGAGGGCCGGATGGAATACGATTTTACGGTCAAGGGATCCAAGGTGCCGTTTGTTCGGGAGCCCGGGCTGGTCATCCGGTCGGACCTCGATCTGCGATTGGCGGGATCCAGGAATGGCGACGTTCTCCTGAGCGGCGACCTCCGCCTGATGGACAGTCTCTTTGTAGCCGACCTGAATTCTCTTCTATCCGGAAGTGTGGATTCACCTTCGCGCCGTCCCCCGTATTTCAGCATCGATACAGAGCCTTTCGCGGCCTGGCAGCTCGATCTCAAGGTGGCCGGTCCGAAATTCCTCCGTGTGGAGACGCCGGTATTCAAGGGGGTTTTCTCGGCGGAGTTCGCGCTGACCGGGACTCTCGAGCAACCAAAGGCCCTGGGCGATATACGGGTCGACTCAGGCAGGGTCGAGTTTCCCTTTGCCACCCTGAAACTGGACTCTGGAACGATGAGTATCCGCGAGGAGAATCCCTATGACATCGCCCTCGACCTCGTGGCCAGGTCGAGGGTCTTCGGGTTCGATGTGACCATGCTGGTGGAGGGGTGGTCTTCCTCGCCACGCCTCGTTTTTGAGTCCGAACCGAACCTGGGTTCGGATGCCGTTCTGCTCATGTTGACCACCGGTGAGATCCCGCGACGGAGTGGTTACTACTCCATGCAGCAACGCATGACGAAGCTGGCCGTTTACCTCGGGCGAAGCCTGCTGCTCGAGTTTGGTATTGGAAGCGGCGGAGAGGACAGGTTTGTCATTGAATCCGGGGCCGACATATCCCTGAAGGGACGGGAGACCTACAGCGTCGAACTGATTCTGACCGAGGATTGGTCACTGGTCGGGGGATACGATGAATTCGATTCCTACAACGGCGGTGTCAAGTGGAAGGTATTCTCTCGATGAATACACGTTTCCCGCGATTCCGTGTTCTTGTCCTGGCCGGGGTGATCGTATTTTCCGGGTCGCCGGGGTTTCCCGATGGTCCCCCGGAGAAGGGTGGATCGCCGGAACCACCGATACCGCCCGCCCGACTCTCGGTTTCCGGGTATGGTGTGCTCGGCAACCTGAGGGTGAGGAAGACGATCCTGGCCTTGGATGAAAGGGGCACGGAACGCGCTTTCTACGATGCCAGTGCCATCGAGGATTCGGTCCTGATCATCCTGTCCCGGGTGGGTCAGGACGGCTTCCTCAAGGCCTCGATCGAGGCCGAAATCGAGAGCGAGGACGGATCGGTGGTCAATCATGTGTTCAGCGATGACGGCTTGGTGCCGCTTCCTCGCCCCATGCGGGCCACGGGCGTGGCGTTCACCGTCGTCCCCGGAACACTCTTTCATTTCGATCAGATCCTGTTCGAGGGCCTGACCCGGGTGCCCCTGAACAAGGCAACGGGGTTCTTCCGTACGACCGGCCTGCTTTTCGGATCGAAAAAGGACCGTATCTACACCCCGGCCGTTCTTCGACAGGGACTCTTCAGCCTGGTGGAAACATTGCGCCGCCTCGGTTATCGCGATGCTTCGGCTCAGGCCGTTGAGTTGCTTCTGGATGACGAAACCGGATCGGTTTCGGTCGTGATCGCGGTTGAAGAGGGACAGAGAACCCTGATCAATGCGGTGGGTCTGGAGGTGGACTCCCCGGAGCACACCCCACCGGAAATCAAGCTGCCCGCCCTCGACCATGAGCAACCCTATGCCGACCTGTGGATTCAGGATGAAGGTCTGCAGATCCGTCGCCAGCTCTACGAGGGAGGCTTTGCCGACCTGGAGATCTCCTGGAGAATCGAGCCCTCCGAGCGGTCTGGCGAAGATGCCTTCGTCGACGCGACGGCCGAGGTGGAGTCGGGACCGGTTATCTTTCTGAGGGAAGTCCGGTATGAGGGGCTCGAACGAACCCGCCCGCAGGTGGTGACCCGGCGGACTGATTTATTGGAGGGAGAACCCCTGAATCCGCTCGAGCTCGAAAACGCGAGGCACCGTCTGCGGCGTCTGGGCGCCTTCAGGACGGTACGCTATCGGCAGGAACCGGTGGATGACATCACCCGGGATGTGGTGTTTGAGTTTGAAGAAGGAAAGGAGGTCGACGTCAGCCTCCTGCTAGGATGGGGAAGCTATGAGATGCTGCGTGGCGGGGTCGAACTGGGACAACATAACCTTTTCGGCCGTGCCCATCGTGCCCGTTTGAAGTTTGTTCAATCGATGAAGTCCACCAATGGAGACTATACCTATTCGGTTCCGGAGATTTTCGGTGAAAATCTGGACGGAACCCTGAAGGCCTACGGTCTTCGACGCGAAGAGGTCAATTTCACCCGGCTTGAGGCAGGTCTCTCGGCCGGGCTTCGGCGATTCTTTAAGCCGATCCATACGGACGTGACCGTGAGTTACAATTACGAGTACCTCGGTTCCAAGGATCGGGTACTCATACCCGACGACGAAGTAATCGACACCATTGCCGCGACCATCCGGTTTGATGTGACCCACGACCGGCGGGACAACCCCTTGTCACCGCGTTCAGGGTATCGGGTGTTTCTCGAATCCGAGACGTCCAATGAATGGCTCGGGGGCGACATCAACTACCAGAGAGCCGGGGTTGCCTTCTCCTGGCACCACATGCTTACCGACGGGCTGTGCCTTCATCTCGGGCTCTCCCATGGCATCGCCTTCACCTACGGCGACGAGCCGGACCCCCTGCCGGTCAACAGGCGATACTATCCGGGTGGTGAAAATACGGTCCGGGGCTACACGGAGGGTGGGGCGGCGCCCAGGGACTTTCTCGGTGTCATTGTCGGTGCGGAATCGTCGTTTGTTACGAACATTGAATTCGAGCAGGATCTCAGCAAGCAGTTGTCCCTGGTGGTCTTCCTGGACTCCACCTACAATGCCGCCCGGATTGAAGACTATCCCTGGAATGAGGACCTTCATTCGGTGGGTCTGGGCATCCGTTTCAATACGATGATCGGACCGTTGAGGATCGAGTATGGCCACAACCTGAACCCCCGCGAACTGGACCCGAGTGGAACGCTCCACTTTTCAATCGGTTATCCCTTCTGATTACGGCTTGCTGCTCCGGTTTCTCCCGATAAATACAGTGACATGATCATTGCAGATCTCGCACAACTTGAGGGTCGTCATTTTCCCGCGCGTCGTTGGACCCGCGGTCTGATCGGGCAGGGCGGTCAGCCGATTGAAGCGGATGGTTTTGCCATGGGCTATGTCGTGCTCGAACCGAATGGCGGCCAGGTGCCCTGGCATAATCAGGCACAGGAAGAAATCTACTTTGTCGTACAGGGGCGCGGTGAGATCTGCGTCGACACCGAACGCCAGGATATCGAAGCCGGGCAGGCGGTCTACCTGACGCCGACCAAATTTCACCAGTTGACCAATACCGGCGACGAGCCTCTGCACATGATGTACATCTATTGCCCCGGAGGCGATGTGGCGCACTGGCGACAGGAACTGGACGGGACGCTCCCGCCGGCCGGTGTTGGTGATACCCCACCGCTGCCGGAGGGAGCCCAGCCTCAGTGCACGAAAAAGCCCTGATCGTCCTGCTGCTTGCGGGTCTCTTTCTGGCGGGTTGTGGCCGGCGGGAGAGCGCCGTCGAGAAGGGTATCCGCACCGGAACCCTTCTGGTGGGTAATGGCGCTGAGCCCGAGGACCTCGATCCGCATATCACGACCGGTATTCCAGAGTACAAGATCGAAATCGCCCTCTTTGAACCGCTGGTCAGCGCCGATCCTGAAACCCTCGATCTTGTACCGGCCGCGGCGGGCTCGTGGGAGGTGTCCGAAGACGGGACCGTCTATACCTTCTTCCTGCGGGAGGATGGGCGGTGGTCAAACGGGGATCCGGTCACGGCGGCCGACTGGGTCTATTCGTTGCGACGGGCCCTCACGCCGAATCTTGGAAATACCTACCTCAATATGCTGCGGGTGATTCGGGGAGCCGAGGATTTCCGCAAGGGTCTGATTGATGACTTTGATCTGGTGGGGGTTGAGGCGCTCGATGTTGGAACACTCCGGATCGAATTGGAGACTCCGATTCCCTACTTCCTGAGTATGCTCCGCCACTCGACTTTTTTCGCGGTTCATCCGCCGACCATCGAAGCGCACGGAGGGATTGATCGAAGGGGAAGCGGGTGGACCCGGCCCGGAGGGCTGGTGGGAAACGGCGCCTTCATGCTGACCGACTGGCGGCCCAACGAGGTGGTTCGCGTCGTGGCCAATCCCCATTATTGGGACCGGACCAGGGTCTCGCTCAACGCGATCGAGTTCCTCCCCATCGACAGCGTCGAGACCGAAGAGAGGAGTTTCCGGGCGGGCCAGCTCCACGTCACCGGTAGCATTCCCCTGGTCAAGATCCCTGTCTACCGGAACAGCGGGGCGGAGACTTTTCGAAGCGACCCGTATCTGGGAATCTACTACTACATCTTCAATGTGGAGAAACCACCCTTCGATGATTCACGGGTTCGCCGGGCGCTCAGCCTGGCCGTCGATCGGAGACTGCTGGTCGAGAAAGTGACCGGTGGAGGGGAGGAGCCGGCCTTCAGTTTTTACCCGCCCCTCTGTTCAGACTACGAACCGGGGGCCGTCCTCCGGGAGGATGTGGCCGAAGCGCGAAGGCTGCTGGCTGAAGCGGGCTACCCGGACGGTGCCGGTTTTCCCAGCTTCGAACTGCTCTATAATACCTCGGAATCGCACCGGATGATCGCGGAGGCAATCCAGCAGATGTGGCGGGTCAACCTGAAGGTCGACGCCCGCCTCATCAACCAGGAATGGAAGGTTTATCTGGATACGCGCGACATGGGCGATTTCACGGTCGCACGCGCCGGTTGGGTGCCGCAGTACGATGACGTCTCGGTTTTCGCACAGTTGCTGCTAGGCGATAATCCAAACAACAGCAGTCGTTGGAAGAACGAGGCCTATGACAGCCTGGTCCACCAAGCGGATCGCGAATTGGATCCTACGACCCGGGAAACGCTCTACCAGCACGCGGAGTCGATTCTGCTGCAGGATATGCCGGTGATGCCCCTCTACACCTACCGCCGAAACTACCTGATCCGTCCGGAAGTGCAGGGGTGGGGACGGAACGCCGTCGATCATCATCCCTATTCCAAGGTCTCGCTCGTGGCGACCGAAGAGCCTTGAAGTCCCTGGGGTCATGTCTTGACTCTCAACAATCGGATTGATCTGATTGTTGAGAGTCAAGACATGACCCCTTTGGTTTTCCGAAGCGAGTTGACCGTATTTCGTCCTGATCCCGCCTTGACTTAGGTACATTCTGCTTTGACCCCTTCAATGTGCCCCCTAGAACCTTGAATAGAATATGAAGAAACACCGAGTCGGCATCATCATGAACGGCGTCACCGGACGCATGGGAACAAATCAGCACCTGCTCCGATCGATCGTGGCGATCATCGATCAGGGCGGCGTCAAGTTGGGCGACGGAAGCGTGATCATGCCGGATCCGATTCTGGTCGGACGCAATGCGGACAAGCTCAGCGCCCTTGCCAGGCGGGCCGGCGTGGAGAAGTTTTCCACCGACCTGGATGCCGTGCTCGGTGACAAGGATTACGGGGTATATTTCGACTCGGCCCTGACGGGTCTGCGGCCGATCGGCGTGCGCAAGGCAATCGCGGCAGGGAAGGATCTTTACTGTGAGAAGCCGACCGCGACGAGTTCGGCGGAAGCGTTGGCTCTGTATCACGAAGCCACCGCGGCCGGCGTGAAGAACGGCGTCGTCCAGGACAAGCTCTGGCTGCCCGGGTTGCTCAAGCTGAAGTTGCTCATCGATTCCGGGTTCTTTGGTGAGATCCTTTCGGTGCGAGGCGAGTTCGGGTACTGGGTTTTTGAAGGCGACTTGCAGCCTTGCCAGCGCCCCTCCTGGAACTACCGCAAGGAGGACGATGGGGGCATCATCGTCGACATGCTCTGCCATTGGCGCTACGTCATTGACAACCTCTTTGGAGAGGTGGGTGCGCTTTCCTGTCTCGGAGCAACTCATATCAAGGAGCGTTGGGATGAACAGGGTAAGCCGTACACATGCACGGCCGATGATTCGGTTTATTCGACTTTCGAGCTCAAGAACGGGGTGATCTGCAATTTCAACAGTTCCTGGACGGTGCGCGTGCGTCGCGACGATCTCCTGACCCTGCAGGTTGACGGAACCAAGGGTTCGGCCGTTGCCGGATTGAGGGATTGCACCATCCAGCATGGTACGATGACGCCGAAGATAGTCTGGAATCCGGATATCGACAGTCCGGTCGATTTTTACGAAAATTGGGAGCGCATGCCAACCAACGCCATCTTTGACAACGCATTCAAGGTGCAATGGGAAATGTTCCTGCGCCACGTTGTTGTCGATGAGCCTTTCCGTTGGTCTCTCCTGGAGGGCGCCAAAGGGGTGCAGCTGGCCGAACTCGGTCTCGAGTCCTGGGCAAAACGGTCCTGGATCGACGTGCCGGATATGTCCTGATGACCCGAAAAGGGCGCGCATGGGGTCAAGGCGCGCATGGGGTCAAACCTTGACCCGTGCATGCCAATGCACGAGTCAAGATTTGACCCCTTCAAATGGCTCCACAAAAGGTCCGAACGGGGGGCGGAGAGGAGAAGATGTCAGATGTCGGAGATCAGAGGTCAGAAGTTGAACTTTGACCCCTTCACAACGGTCCGAACGGGGGGTCATTGCTCATCATCTTGCATGCCAATGCGAGATGTGAGCTTTGACCCCTTCAAAACGGTTCTTCAAAACGGTTCTTCAAAACGATCCCCTGCAAATTGCAAAAGACCTCCGATTCGATCAGATCCAACCTGAATTCTATTGAGATCCTGCGCTTCAGGTGGAACATGGCCGCTTATCTGCTGAACTAATGGAGAGAACCAATTGTCCATGAGTAATATTTTTCTGATTCTGATCATACCCACCATCCTGATTGCGGTCTATGCGCAGATGCGGGTTTCCAGCGTTTACAAGAAAAACGCCCGGATCGCCTCCCGCGGCCGGATTACAGGCCGGGAAGCAGCCGAGGCCGTCATGGCGAAAGCCGGGATTCGGGACGTGGAGATTGTGAAGATCCGCGGGCACCTGACCGATCATTATGACCCCGCGCACAAGAGGCTGGCTCTGAGTGAGGAAAACTATTCTGGAATCAGCCTGGCCGCCCTCGGTGTGTCGGCTCATGAAGCCGGCCATGCCATCCAGCACAAGGTCGGATATGGCGCATTGAAGGCGCGTATGACGCTGATTCCGATCACTCAGATCAGCTCCAAGCTTCTGCCCATGGTGATTTTCGGCGGTTTCTTCTTTGGCGGGATGGGAGGAATCTTCATCGAGATCGGCATCGTCTGCTACTTTATCCTGACCGTGTTTCACCTGATCACCCTGCCGGTTGAGTTTGATGCCAGCAGAAGGGCGAAGGTCGAGCTGGTGGGTCTCGGGATTCTCAGTCGGGATGAAATGCCGGGTGTGAATCAGACCCTGAACGCCGCGGCCTTGACCTACGTGGCAGCCTTTCTCTCGTCGCTCATGCACCTGATCTGGCTCGTGCTCTTGAGGGGCCGCAACTAAGCCCGGCGCGTTCCATGGTTCGAATTCGATTTGGTCGAAGAGGGTTGCAATTCTCGATTTTCGCGGAGCTACTCTGCGACGGACGATGTTCTGTTTTCAGCTGAGAACCACGAGTTTTGTTTCACTGACGAGTGAGCGGAGTGGTATGAAAAGACGGGTGTCCGCCTGCCATCCGGGGGCTGTTATGGTTCCAGTGGCATTCTCATGAGTTACAATGCAGCTATCGTAGGCGTTTCGGGCTACGGTCGGATTCACTATTCCCTCATGCGCGAGCATGCCCTCCTGGGCAGGTTGAACCCGATCGGGGCGACCATCATCAATCAGGATGAAGAAGCGGAAATCGTCGCGACGCTCAAGGGTATGGGCTGCCGGATCTTCGATGACTATGGCGATATGCTGGGCCAGCTTGGTGACGCGGTCGATCTCTGCTTCATACCGACACCGATTCATTGCCACGCCTCCATGACCTGCAGAGCCCTGGAGGCAGGTTGGAATGTATTGGTTGAAAAACCCCTCGCTCCGACCATTCAGGAGGTGAGGATGATCCGTGAGGCTGAACAGACGGCCAATCGGTTTGCGGCCGTGGGGTTCCAGGAGGTCTACAGTCCTCATGCCCAGGCACTCAAACGGATTATCTGGTCCGGAGATATCGGTCGGATTGTATCGATGAAAGGGCGGGGGTTCTGGCCACGTTCCTTCTCCTATTACGAGCGCAATGATTGGGCTGGAAAACTGAGGACAGGCGACCGGTGGGTATTGGATTCACCGCTGAACAACGCGCTTTCCCATTATCTTCACCTGCTTCTCTTCCTGGCGGGATCGAGCCGGAACCTTACCGCTCGCCCGGTCACCTTGCAGAGCGAACTTTATCGCGCGCAGGCCATCGAGAGTTTTGACACAGGGTGTGTCCGGATCAGAACGGATTCGGGTATACCAATCCTCTTTCACGCGACCCACAGTACACGCGAAAACATCGATCCCGAAATCGTGATTGAGTGTGAATCGGGTCGGATTGAGTGGAGTGTGCACGGTGAATGCCGAGTCTATCGAAACCGGTCCGATGAACCCCACCAGGTGACGCCGCCGGTCGGTGATCAGAGATACGCCATGGCCGAGGCGGTTCTGAACCGGCTCGCAGATCCGGACGGGTTCATTTGCACGACGGAAAGCGCAGGGTGCCACACACTCGCCATCAACGGGCTTCATGAGTCTTCGCCCATTCATCCTTTCCCGGATGAACTGGTGGAAACGATTGAAGACGGCGAGGAGCAGCGCACGGTGGTCAACGGGCTTGAAAGCGCTCTGAACGAGGCGTTCGGTCAGGGGAAGCTTCTCAGCGAAACCGGGGTTCCCTGGGCCCGCGCGGGGCGCGAGTTCGACCTTGTCGATTACGCCTCATACCCGTCAACATGCCTGACGGAATCGCCGTAGGGAGACCTGGTCCCCGCAGCCTCTGAATTTGTAGGGGCGTGGCTTGTCTGCGCCCTCTTCGCATCTGAGGGTTTGCGGGCGGCTCCCGATCCTCCATAGTGACCGTGTGGTTGGAAGCACCGGAAAGGCCGTTTTCGTGTCGATTGGGCTTGTCGCCGTCCTCATCGCGGGCGTGGCCTTCGGCCTCTATCAGGCCGCTTCCCGCCCCGCCCCGGAAGCCGTGGCCGCCGCCCGTCATCGTCTCGATCAGTTGCCTCCGAACGAACGTGAGGAGATCCGTGGTCTCGCCGTGGTCGACTTTTCCCGCCCCGGCTGGCATCGCCGTCTGGCCCTTTACGATCATTCCGGAGACCTTGTCGGCACCTACCTCGTCGCCCATGCGCGCAACAGTGGTGACCATGTTTCAGCCATTTCATTTTCAAATGAAATGGATTCCAACCAGTCCAGCCTCGGTCTCTACCGCGTCCTCCATCTCTACGACGGAGAACATGGCCCCGCGCTCCGCCTGGAGGGCCTCGATCCGGGCATCAACGACCGTGCTTTCGAGCGCGACATCGTGATCCACGGGGCCGATTACGTCTCATTCGGTTCCATTCTCGAGAACCTCTTTTCCGGCAAAGGTCCCGGCGTCGGCCGCAGTCTGGGCTGCCCGGCCGTCTCGTTCGCGGCTCGCGATGAAGTTGTCCAAGAACTGAGCGACGGCGGGTATCTCTTTATTCATCGCTGAACCGCTTTCCCGCCTTCGACCTCTGCGGATCTGTCCTTTGGTTTGCCTCGCACGCGAATTTTCCACAGCTTTCAGGCAACACCTGCCTGATGCCGGGTTCACCCCGGCAGGTTACCCTCCCGGATGATCGATCCCAAACCTGTTCCTGGAAAAGAAAGCTGACCCACACGATATGAAACGACGTGAATTCTTCAAAATGTCCGTTGGTGGTTCTGCCTCCGCCCTGGCGGCCGCTTTCGTCTGGCCGAAAACATCATTGGCCGAGTCCCACGAAAAGGCCCGAAGTCTCAACCTTAAGGTAACCGACGTCCGGACCTTCGTGATGAACGCCGGGGGGGATGAGAACTACGTCTTCGTCAAGATCTACACCAACCAGGGCATCACCGGACTCGGCGAGGGAACCTTCCCGTCGAAGGGCCTGACCATGAGTCACGCCATCCTTGAGCATAAACGCTACCTGGTGGGCAAGGACCCGACCGAGATTGAGCGGCATTGGCAGGGCATGTTCAGGGGTCCCCGCTACCGGGGCGGTCCCATACTCATGTCGGCCATCAGTGCCATCGATATCGCACTATGGGATATTCTCGGCAAGGCGGTGGACCTTCCCGTCTGGCAGTTGCTCGGTGGCAAGGCGCGTGACGCGGTCCGGGTCTATCCGAAGCCCGGCTGGGGGAATACACCGGAGGAAATGGGTGAATTGTGGCTGGCGGCCAAGAAAGAGGGTTGGACGGCGGGCAAGAGCGGATTCCTCAAACCGGTGGACGGGATCCTCTACCCGAAGCCGGCCATTGAGGATTCGGTCGCCCGGGTCCGCGCGATCCGCGAAGCGGTCGGCCCGGAGTTCGATATCTGCATCGACCTTCACGGCAAGCCGACCACGCCGATGGCTCTCGATTTCTGTAAACAGGTCGAAGAATACCGTCCGTTTTTTGTCGAAGAGGCCACCCAGGCGGAGGACTTGGGGGAACTCGCCCATTTGAGAGCGCATACCTCGGTGCCTCTGGCCACGGGTGAACGCCTTTTTACCAAATACGAGTTCAGCGAAATCTGCGCGCGGCACCTGGTCGATTACGTCCAGCCCGATATCATCCATTGCGGTGGTATGACCGAGATGCGAAAGATCGCTTCCATGGCTGACGCTTTCAGGATTGAAACCCTTCCACACAACCCGAACAGCCGGGTCTGCACCTTTGCCTCGGTCCATTTCTGCATGGCCACGCCGAACGCGACCCTCCTTGAGATCAGCGGCTCGGAAAAGCCGGTCTGGGATGACCTCTTCTTCGGAAGCGCCATTACCTATATCGACGGATTCGCCCAGCCCCCGGATCGGCCGGGACTCGGAATCGATCTGGACGAAGAGGTCGCGGCCAGATCGCCCTACCTGGAAAAAGACTGGCACGGCCCCAGATACTCGGACGGCGCCATCACCGACCGTTAAGGGGCAATCGAAGCGGCGTATTCAACCGGATCGCTTCACGATTCCCGCCATACAGGGACTTCGTCTCTGTATGGCGGAAGGGGAGGGATTGATTCGCTTCGCTCAGGCCTTCGGCCCAGCCTTTCAGGCTGCCCATCTCCGCTCGCAGGCTCGCTCCGTCGAACCCCAGGGGTTCAAATCCCTCCCGGAAATG
>QNAI01000006.1 GCA_003641745.1 Verrucomicrobiota bacterium
TTCCGGCTTTCCGGTGCCACCATGGGCGCCGAGACCGGAACCGACAATCTACGCGGGGAATACTCCAGACGTTGTGCTCCGGGAATCGGTGCTGGAGGGGAACCTGGTTTAGAGGCTGTCTTAAAAGTGCTGAAGCATGTCGCAGAGATTGATTTGGGGTGCTGGGCAAGGCAGGCGCGAGGCGCCCAGGCCCAAAGGCCTTGGTCCTCGTGCCTGACGCCGGCCACGACCCAAAGCAACTCTGCCCGAAGGGTTTGGCCAGAAACGACCCCGGCGCGGCGTTCCATCCGAAAGGGATAGCCCTACTGGTCCCGCGGCCGCGGGACCATTTAGGATGTGCCTTGCGGCGAGGCCTTTTCTGGCCAAACGACAGTTTTCATCACTTTTAAGACAGCCTCTATGAGACCGTCTCAAGAACGGGAAGAAGGGTTGCTGGAGGCGATGACTCCAAGAAAACGACTCCTCAATACCTTGCAGGGGAAACCGGTGGACCGGGTTCCGGTTCACCCTCAGCTGCCGTTTGCACTGGGCCCCGATGGGTTTCGCCCGGGCGCTTTCCATGGTTACGGAGACCATGACGACTGGAGGGAGCAGGACCCGCTCTACAGCGAGATCATCGATCGAGTGGAGAAGGAGTGTGACAGCTTTTTCATCTGGCGGCCTCCCTGCATGCTCTCCGAACCCTTCTTTGTTCCGCTTTCCATGACCCGGTCCGAGCCGCCCGTGGAAATAGACGGAATGATTGTCACAACGAAAGTCCTGGAGACGCCGGGTGGGAGATTGAGCGCGGTTTCCGCAGTACGGCCCGGAACCGGACACACATGGGAAATCGAGCATTTTTGCAAATCCCCGAAAGACGCCAGAATGCTGATGGAGCTTCCATGGGAGGGACATCCGCCTGAGATCGGAAACTATCATCAGCTCAAGGGATGGCTGGGAGACAAAGGCCTGATCTGGGTGACGATACCGTCACCTCTTCTGGTTGTCTGCCGGTTGTTTGACCCCATGGAGTTCCTGATGATCATCCGTGACGAGGAGGCCCTTGTTTATGAATTGATGGATCTCGCGGCTGAGCGTATCGGCGCCAACCTTCTCGCTCTCCTTCAAGCCGGGGTCGGTCCCGTAATCCGATTCGGCGGCGCCGAGCACGCCACCCCTCCAATGATGTCGCCGGAGGACTTTGATCGTCTGGTCGTCAATTATGACAAACCTCTCATGGATATGTGCCGGGACCATGGTTGCTTCGTTGCGGTTCATTGCCATGGGCACCTGCGCCACGCGCTCCAACGGTTTCGCGAAATGGGCGTTGATCAGACCGATCCGGTGGAGTCCATTCCGGACGGCAATCTGACCCTGCGCAAGGCGAGGGCAATCGCTTCGGACAGGATCACCCTGACCGGCAATATTCAGATGCGGGAACTGCACACCGAAGAACCGGAAGCGATTGAAAAACGTGTCCGTCAGATCCTCGATGAGGCGGGTCCAGGAAAACTGGTTGTATCCACAACGGGTACACCTCTGGAAAGGATCACGCCCAGACTTGCCGCCAATTACCACCGCTTGATTGATACTGTGCTGGAGTTCGGGCGGACATAATCGATCGGTGAAAAAGACATTTCGGAAGAGGGCCGACCCCTTCCGATCCTGGTATTGCAGGGGAGGTGCCGGGGCACCGGCCATCACAATCAACAAGGGGTTGTTGTCCAATGCAGCAAGGCCACAGATCTGGACAACAACCCTGAACGGATACCGCGTCAGGCGGCCCTACTTCACATCCTTCACTTCGAGGGTGATTTTGCGGATCTTGCCGGTAAAGCGGGTCTCGTCGCGCCCGATACCGATGTCTTCGGCGACCGGTGTCTGGTTGTCGAGACCAACATCAGCCGTCTCATCCGCCGAGAAGATCAGGGGCTGGGTCTTTTCGATCCGACCCTCGGCGACAGTCTCTCCGTTGAAGGAGAGCGTGGCCAGGCCACCCTTGCCGAACCCGCCTCCATCGTAGGCGAAATCGAGCACGACCGTAGCGGCCCCGGCCGGAATCGCATCGGGCGATGCGACGGTATAGCGCTCGAGCCCGAGGAAGTTGTAGGTGTAGACCGGTTTGCCGTCCTTCATGTAGAGACACCAGCCACCGAAGCGGCCACCCTGAGCCAGAATCACGCCATTCGCTCCGTTCTCGGGAATCTTGACCTCGGCCGTGATCGTCTTCGAGCGGTTCTTTACGTTGATGAAGGTGTTCTCGAGCATGCCGTTCATCCCGTCGTAGAGTGTGAGCGACATTCGGTCTCCCATGAGATCCGGGCGCCCCGCAATGGCGGGGTTGACGCGCTCGACCGTGCGGTCATCTATCGGCAGGGCGTGGTACTTCTCCGCCTCACTCATGAAAAGGGCCTTCAGTTCGCGGAGCTTCTCGGGCTGCTCAGCGGCCAGGTTCCTGGTCAGGCTGAAGTCCTCCCGAACGTTGTAGAGGTCCCAGATGTCGGATTCGAGCGGTGCCTGCTTGCTCGTCTGCCAGGGAGCTCGGTGCAGCGTTCGAGCGAGCCAACCCTCGTGATAGACGGCCCGGTTGCCGAACATCTCGAAGTACTGGGTGGTGTGTTTCTCAGCGGCTCCGGCGTCGTCGAAGGAGTAGTTCAGGCTGACCCCCTCGATCGGCGTCTGTGGAGTTCCATTGACCGTGGTGGGCTCCGGCAGACCTGCCGCCTCGAGGATGGTGGGGGCGATATCGATGACATGCGAGAACTGCGTGCGCAGTCCGCCCTTGTCCACAATCCCGTTCGGCCAGTGGATGACCATTCCGTTGCGCGTGCCACCAAAGTCCGAGGCAACCTGTTTGGTCCACGAGAAGGGTGCATCAAAGGCCACGGCCCAACCGGCGGCCATGTGCGGAAAGGTGTAGGGCCCACCCCACTCGTCAATCAGCGGGATGAGATCCTCGACCTTCTCCGTGACTTGGTTGAAATAGGTCATCTCGTTGTACATGCCGACGAAGCCGCCCTCGGCGCTCGTGCCGTTGTCGCCAGCGATGTAGATAAACAGGGTATTGTCCAGCTCGCCGATATCGTCCAGCGCTTCGACGAAGCGCCCGACCTCATGGTCGGTTTGTTCCATGAAGCCCGCAAACACCTCGGCCTGTCGAGCAAATAGCCGGCGATTGTCAGCCGGCAGTGAATCCCAGTCCGCGATGTCCTCAGGCTTTGACGCCAGCTTGGTGCCGGCAGGGATGATGTCGAATTCCAGTTGGCGCGCGGTCGTCTCCTTGCGAACATGGTCCCAGCCCTTATCGAACTGTCCTTTGTATTTGTCGGCCCACTCCTGGGGGACGTGGTGCGGTGCGTGGACGGCGCCGGTGGCGTAGTAGACAAAAAAGGGTTTGTCCGGCGTCATCGACTGTTGGGCCTTCACCCAGTTGATCGCCTGGTCGGTCATATCGATCGTAAAGTGATAGCCTTTCGTGTGTGGTGGGGTGATCCGGGTGACGCCGTCATAGATCAGCGGATACCACTGGTCCGTCTCGCCCCCGATGAAACCATAGAACTTGTCGAAGCCCTGGTGAGTGGGCCAACGATCATAGGGCCCCGAGACGCTGGTTTCCCAAGCGGCGGTTTCATGCCACTTGCCAAAGGCTCCGGTGCTGTAGCCGTTGAGCCGGAGCATCTCGGCCAGGGGCGCGACGCTGTTCGGGATCTGACCGGTATTGCCGGGGAAGGCCGTTGCGGTCTCCATGATCGAGCCCGTGTTGGTGGTGTGATGGTTGCGGCCGGTCTTGAGGGCGTTCCTGGTCGGTGAGCAGAGCGCCGTGGTGTGAAAATTATTGTAGCGCAACCCCATAGAAGCGAGTTTGTCGAGAGTTGGCGTCTGGATGGGACCGCCGAAGGTGCTGGTCGCGCCGAAACCGACGTCGTCGATCAGCACGATGACGACATTTGGGGCTCCCTTGGGCGCTTTGACCTCGAACCTCGGCGGTGGCGCGGCGTTGCGCACGTCGAGTTCGCTATAGGTTGGTCTTTCGGGCTCCTGGAGTGGCAGGTTCGTGCGATCAAGCGCCTCCTCTGCAGAAGCACCCCCGGTCAAACAGGCAAGGACCGCCGCGAATGCGGAGATTGTTTTGGTGATAGAATGCTTCATCGGAGGATAATGGTTTTGGGTTGGCTGTTGATTCCTTCTGTTGACCGGGGTTTCGAGCAAACAGATTTATCAGGCCGCGAATCACGCGGTATCAGATCTGAAGTCGCACCGGGTCAGTTGGTTTTTTTCGTGTGTGATTGGAATGACTTGTGTCATCAAGGCTGAAACGAACCGGGTCGGCGAAGTGAATCTGCCCATCACAGAAAGTCAAGAATCGCGGAAGAGGGTGGACTGTTGCCTTGACGGCGCTCCGGTGCAACCGGTGGTTGGTCAGCCGGAGTATCCGTCCGGGTGGTCGCGATGCCACTTCCAGGCGGTTTCGACGATTGATTCAATATCGCTGAACTTCACTTTCCAACCGAGGTCCTGCTTCGCCTTGGTGGAATCCGCATAGAGCGACGGCGGATCGCCGGCGCGCCGAGCCCCCTCGACCTGCGGCACTTTTTTTCCGCTCACGACTTCGATCGCGTTGATGATCTCCCGGACTGAGTACGGGCGACCTGTTCCCAGGTTGTAGAAGAGCTGCGTGCCCGGATCGCTCAGTTCCTCAAAAACGGCGATATGCGCCCGGCTGAGATCGTCGACATGGACGTAATCGCGCAGGCAGGTTCCGTCCGGAGTCGGGTAGTCGGTGCCGAATACGGTGAAGTCCGGCCGTTTTCCCAGGACCACATCGATGGCCAAGGGGATTATGTGGGTCTCCGGATCGTGGGCTTCGCCGATCGATCCGTCTTCGGCCGCGCCGGCCGCATTGAAGTAGCGGAAGGCGGCAAAGCTCAGGCCGGTTGCGCGGGCGATGTTCTTGAGGGCATTTTCCACGTCCAGTTTTGTCTGGCCGTAGGGATTGATCGGCTTCTGGGGAAGATCTTCGGTGATGGGGAGGGTTTCCGGAACGCCAAAGGTGGCGCAGGTGGATGAAAACACGAATTTCATGACCTTGTTCCGGATCATGGTCCGCAGGAGGTGGAGGGTCGCGACGCTGTTATTGAAGTAGTATTTCAGGGGATCCTCGACCGATTCGCCGACATAGGCAAAAGCGGCAAAGTGCATAACCAGATCGATCTTTTCCTTCCGGAGAATCGATCCGACCGTTTCCTCGTCCCCAAGATCAGCATCGTAGAAGGCGATTTCAGGAAGCAGGGCGGCCCGGTGCCCGAAGACAAGGTTGTCCAGGACCACAGGGCGGTGACCCGCGGCGGTCAGCTGTCGCACGCAATGACTTCCGATATAACCCGCGCCACCAACGACTAGAACGTTCATGGAGCCAATTTACCCCGAGGCGTCTGCGATTGGCTAGTCTGAATCGCAGAGGCCTCCGGTTGACGTGACAACCGGATGAAGCATCCATGAGGGTAAAGAAACGCCGCTATTGAGTTGACCCGGGGGACATGAGGGCAAAAAGGTTCCACCTTTGCATCCTCACTGCAGTCGCATCTGAAATCCGCCTCCTTCCATGGAATTGAGTAGAATTGTGATCACCGGCATCGGGCTGACCTCGCCGAATGGCGATTCTTTGGCCGAATACCGCCGGAATCTTCTGGATGGCATATCGGGCATTGAGTGGATTGACAGGCGTTACATGGGTCGGGTCCCGGCCGGAGTCTGCCATTTCGATCCTCTTAAGTACCAGAAGAAGAAGGCCCTCCGCATCGGTACGCGGGCGGGCAGTATTGCGATCTACTGCGCCCGGGAGGCCATTGCCGACAGCGGTCTCGACCTTGAGGCTCTGGACCGGTCGCGGATCGGGATCTATGTCGGAACGACAGAACACGGTAACGTGGAGACTGAGAACGAGATACACAATATCTCGCAATTCGGGTTCGACACCCGCTATTGGTCGCATCACCACAACCCCCGAACGGTGGCCAATAACCCGGCCGGAGAGGTATCTGTCACCCTGAAGATCACCGGACCCGCCTACACCATCGGCGCGGCCTGTGCGGCCGGCAACTGCGGCCTGATCCAGGCGACCCAGATGCTGCAACTCGGCGAAGTGGATCTGGCCCTCGGGGGCGGCGTATCTGAAAGTATCCACACATTTGGCATTTTTGCCGGATTCAAGAGCCAGGGCGCGCTCGGTATGCATGAAGACCCCACCAAGGCCAGTCGGCCGTTTGACCGGGATCGCAACGGTATCGTGGTCAGCGAAGGAGGATGTCTCTACACGCTTGAGCGTCTGGAGGACGCCAAGGCCAGGGGAGCCAGAATCATGGGCGAAGTGGTTGGTCACCACATCAATTCCGATTCGACGGACTATGTGCTCCCCAATGCCGAGCGGCAGGCCGAGTGCATGGAAGCCGCCCTCAAGCGTGCCGGCCTGCAGCCGGGTGAGATCGACATTGTGAGCTCCCATGCCACGGCCACGCCGCAGGGCGACATACACGAATGCGAGGCCATCCGGCGGGTTTTCTCGGACTGCCCGGACACCTCTGTCAACAACACCAAGAGCTTCATCGGACATACCATGGGGGCGGCCGGTGCCCTCGAATTGGCCGGAAACCTGCCTGCCTTTGAGGACGGCCTGGTTCACCCGACCATCAACCTTGAAAACCTGGATCCAGAGTGCAATTTGCCCAACCTCGTGGTGGGTCGACCTAAAGCGGCAAAACGGGTTGACGCGATTCTCAATAACTCCTTTGGTATGCTCGGAATCAACTCAGCAGTCATTATCAAACGCTTTTCAGACTGAAGAACGAACAGACCCGTATGACGAAGGACGAATGTAAGAAGATAGTTATCGAGATCATCGCGGACATCGCTCCCGATGAAGATCTCAGCGACGTCAAACCTGATGTGCGCCTGCGGGACCAGCTTGAGCTCGATTCAATGGATTTCCTCGATATCGTAATGGAGTTACGCAAGCGCTACCAGATCGAGGTGCCTGAGGCGGACTATATCCAGTTGGCCTCCCTGGACAGCTGTGCCGAGTACCTCACGCCCAAATTCGACGCCCTGGTTTGAAATCGGCCCGGCTCTGAATTTCGGTCCAATCCGGTCCGGCCATCGCCGTCTGCTGAAACATTCGGGATGAGCAAGGTCGATGTCGCCATCATTGGATGTGGTATGTCCGGACTCGCAGCGGGCATCCGTCTCGCGCACTTCGGACGGGATGTCTGCATCTTCGAGCGCCACAATGCTCCCGGCGGGTTGAACAGTTTCTACAGCCTTGGCGGCCGCAAATTCGACGTGGGCCTGCACGCCATGACGAATTTCGTGCGTCCGGGCGTTCGCGGGAGTCCGCTGGGCAAGTTGCTGCGACAGCTTCGTATTGACCGTGATGAATTGGACCTGGCCGAGCAGCGTCGATCCCGTATTGCCTTTGGTGGAACAAATCTGCTTTTCAGTAACGATTTCGAGCTCTTTGAATCCCAGATCGCGGATCGCTTTCCCGGGCAGATGGACGGTTTTCGTCGCCTGATCCGGACCGTCCGGGACCACGACGATACCAAACTGGAGCAGGAAGAGATCTCGGCCCGGCAGGTCGTCGGAACCCACCTGCAGGATCCGCTCCTGATAGACATGCTGCTCTGTCCGTTGATGTACTACGGTAGTGCCTCGGAACTGGACATGGACTGGACGCAATTCGTGACCATGGCGAAGTCGATCTATCTCGAGGGATTCTGCCGACCATTCGACGGCGTGCGCGTGGTGATACGGACGCTGCTGAACCGCTATCGGCAGGCCGGGGGGCAGCGCCGGATGAAATGCGGGGTTCGCAGGATTGAGACGGGTGACGGGCGGGTTCGAAGGCTGCTGCTGGACAACGGCGAAGAGGTCGAAGCCAACCACGTGATCTCCTCCATCGGCCTGGCGGAAACCGGCAGGCTGCTCGATCCGCCCGGTGAC
Source organism: Verrucomicrobiota bacterium (assembly GCA_003641745.1). Taxonomy (GTDB): domain Bacteria; phylum Verrucomicrobiota; class Verrucomicrobiia; order Opitutales; family Opitutaceae; genus B12-G4. Next base: position 7,975 of record QNAI01000006.1, read on the forward strand.
AGTCCAGTCACCGACAAGCCCGGGCAACTTAGTTTCATAGAAACCATGACCGTCTTCCGGGAGCCGACCGAGGTCCTGGGATGGGGCGCGGATACCATAGTCTTCATCAATCACGGAGAGCGGTTCGAGTATGCCAGACCCGACGATCTCGTGGATCCAAGGAGCGGGGTCATTTGCTTCCCCAACAACTTCCAGTATGGTGACCGGGTTCCGAGTGAAGGGGTCTTGCGGGTGACCGCGCTGGCCAATCCCGAGGGTTGGATGACCCTGCCTGAAGATACCTACCGGGCAGAGAAGGCCGAGTGGTTCAAACGGATCCAGGAAAGTGCGCAAAAGGTGCTGCCGGCGCCGGCATTGAATCCGGCCGGATCGAGCGTTGCGACCGATATGTTCACCCCGCGAACCATCCGCAAATTCACCGGGCACATCAACGGGGCCGTCTACGGTTCTCCGCAGAAGACCCGTGACGGGCGAACCGGTTATTCGAACCTCATCCTTTGCGGCACAGACCAAGGATACCTGGGCATTGTCGGCGCCCTGCTCAGCGGCATATCCATGGCCAATCTGCACGTGCTCAAACCGCAGGTTTGAGCACGTGCAGATTGGAAGTAAGAAGTGTGAAGTAAGAAGGCAGAAGTGGTGCATCCGATTCTCAGCAATAGCGTGCCATGGCGCGCTGCTTTCTCGATCGAACTTCTGCCTTCAAACTTCTTACTTCAAACTTCCCCATCAGGGTATCCTTACTGCAAAGTAGCCGGTTCTACCCCGGTCATAGATGTAGAACTTGTTGACGCCGCGATAGAGCAATTGTCTGGCCTGATCGAGGTCTGAGACCGGGCGATCGTTGATCTCGATCAGCACCATGCCTTCACGGAGGTACTGCCGAAGCGGTGATTCAGGGGACACGGAACTGATTGCCAGGCCGGTCAGTCCATCAGGCAGCCCATAGGTGGAACGAACGGCCTCCGAAAGCGGCGCCACCTCGACACCCTCAAGCAGAGTCCCGCCCGCATCGGACTCCTTCCCCTGGTCGAGGTCGGCGATCACCGCCGTCAGGGCAATGGGCTCTCCATCCCGCACTATATCAAAGACCAGTTCCGTGCCGGGAAGCGTCTGACCAAGCAGCAGACGGAACTCGTTGGCGTTCGGCATGGGCTTGCCGTTCACCTTCAGCACAATGTCTCCATGCCGGAGTTCGGCCTGGTCGGCCGGGCTGCCCGGTTCGACTCGTTCGATCAGGACACCTTTGGTCGACGAAAGCCCAAATGCTTCGGCCAGGTCAGGGTTCAGATCCCCGAAACTGAAACCCAGCATGCCACGCCTGACCTCCCCATGAGCCACCAATTGGGCCATGATGGTCACGATCAGGTTGCTGGGAATGGCGAATCCGATGCCGATGCTTCCGCCGGATTCGGACAGGATGGCGGAGTTGAGGCCGACCAGGCGGCCGTCGCTGTCGATAAGGGCACCGCCGGAATTGCCCGGGTTGATGGAGGCGTCCGTCTGGATGAAGCTCTCGTAACCTTCCTCGCCGTAAATACCCAATCGTCGCCGAGTCGCGGATACAATTCCCTGGGTCACGGTCAGGCCGACACCCAGCGGATTGCCGATCGCAAACACGATGTCGCCGACTTCGATCGTATCACTGTCGGAAATCTGAACCGTCGGGAGCCCGCTGACGTCGACCTTCAGGACGGCGACGTCGGTTTTCGGATCCCGACCGACAATCCTGGCCGGGAGTTCACGGCCGTCATGAAGCTGGACCAGAATTTCATCGGCGGGACCACCGCGACCATCGCTGATCACATGGTTATTGGTGATGATGTAGCCGTCAGTCGTGACCACGACGCCGGACCCGATTCCTTGGGGCACGCGTCGTTCCTCGATGGTCGGATCCAGTCTTTCGGGCAGCGGCAGACCAAAGAAACGCCGAAGCATTTCCTCCCTGGGCGAGATCCCCCTCCCTCCGCGCACAATTTTGACCACTCGGGCGGTATGGACGGAAATGACGGCCGGCGTAGCGCGTTTGAGAATATCCGAGTAGCTCGAAATTCTGGCCGGGTCATTTCGCTCGATCGATGCGTGGTCGATGGTGACCCGGAACTCGGGCTCCCGGTCCGGTTCCTCCCCACAGGCGACGGGACCCAGCAGGGCACCAGCGCTGACCAGGGCGACTCGGGAAAATCTTCTGTACATACTCTGACGGTTGGTTGTCATCATGAATTCCGGAAACCATCGACGGCATCCGGTCGGATCGCAAGAGGCGAAGCAGGGTGACTTCTGCCCTTGTCATTTTCTTGGGTGACAATTTAGTTCAGCGGCAATGGCAAGAGACTGGCTAAAAGGCGTGCGCGACGACTACGACGTTATTGTCGTGGGCAGTGGCCTGGCAGGCCTGACCTCAGCCAACTCCCTGGCAAAATGCGGACATTCCGTGCTCCTGCTGGAGCATCATTACCAATTCGGCGGCCTGGCCACCTGGTTTCGAAGGCCGGGTGGACACATTTTTGATATCTCACTGCACGGATTCCCGATCGGGATGATCAAATCCTGCCGCAAATACTGGACGCGTGAGATCGCGGATTCGATCGTTCAGCTCAAGGGGATCCGATTCGTCAACCCGCAATTTGAAATCGAAACCACCTTTGATCGTCAGGACTTTACTCGTCTGTTGATCGAAAAGTTCGGTATTTCGGCAGAGACGGTCGAAGCCTTCTTCACCCATTTGAGGGGCATGAACTTCTACGATGACGACAAGCGCACGACCCGCGAGCTGTTCGAGGAATTCTTCCCCGGTCGCGACGACGTCGTGCGATTGTTGATGGAGCCGATCGCCTATGCGAACGGGTCGACCCTGGACGATCCGGCCATCACCTACGGCATTGTGTTCTCCAATTTCATGAGCAAGGGGGTCTTCACCTTCCGGGGCGGGACAGACGTCCTGATCAAGAAAATGGTGGCCGAACTGCGTCAGAATGGAGCCGACCTGCGCCGATGCGCCCTGGTTGAGAGGATCCTGATCGACGAGGGTCCGGACGGAACAAGGAGGATCAGCGGGGTAATCGCGAACGGAAGACGGATCGGTTGCCGTGCGGTGATGTCGAATTCGGGCCTCCGCGGCACGGTCCTGAACCTGGCCGGTCGGGAGAATTTCGATCCGGCTTATGTAAAGTCGGTCGAAAATGTGCGCCTGAACTCGAGTTCATGCCAGGTCTACATCGGTTTGAAGCCGGGCGAATCATTCGAGCAGATCGGCGACCTGATATTCACTTCGGAGTCGGAGAAATTCTCAAGCCGGGAACTCGTCGGTCTGCATACCCGCAGCCGCACCTTTTCCATCTACTACCCGGAGATCCGACCGGGGAAAGGTCGCTACACCGTGGTCGCCTCCCTGAACGGTCGCTACGACGAGTGGAGCTCTCTGAACGACGAAGAGTATGAACGGGAAAAGAAGCGAATGATCGAGGAAAGCCTCAATTCCCTGGAGCGCTTTATCCCCGGTATCCGTTCGAAAGTGGAGCATGTGGAAGCGGCAACTCCCCGAACCATCGAACACTATACGCGACACCAGACTTCATTCGGTACCAAGTTCGAGGGGCTCGGTTGCTCGATGGACCTTCCCAGGCAACTCCCGGGCCTCTTCCATGCGGGTTCGGTTGGCATCATCATGTCGGGCTGGCTCGGTTCTATGAATTATGGCGTGATCGTTTCGAACAAAGTCGACAGCTATATCACCAGCCTGCGCGAAACCTCAGGATCCGCTGCCTGCTGAACAACGAATTCACCACCCCCGCACCTCCGTGGACGACGTCAAGAAATACATCCCGCACCGCCCCCCCTTTCTCTTTGTCGACGAGATCATTTCGGCAACCGAGGAGAGCCTGATCGCACAGCGCCGGATCCGGCCCGACGAGGATTTTTTTCAGGGACATTATCCCGGGAACCCAATCATGCCCGGCGTGCTGATCGCCGAGTCCGTTTTCCAAGCCGGTGCGATCCACCTTGTCAATACGCTGAGTGACGGCGCGGTGCCTCCAAACGCCGTTCCGGTCCTGGTTCGAATCAGCGACGCACGTTTCCGACAGGTCATTCGTCCGGGTGATGTCCTGACCATCGAGGTGCGCTTGAAAGAGAGGATGGGAAAATTCTTTTTCATGCACGGTCGCGTAACCAGCGAGGGCCGGCGCGTCATGACGGTCGACTTCGGCGTGGCCATGGAAGCCGGTGACGAGGAAGGGGCCTCCGGATCTCCAGCATGAATTTCCTCGGACTCAAGGACAAGACCATCCTGGTCATGGGCACGGCCAATCGAAAGAGCGTCGCCTACAGGGTTGCGGTGACGTTGGAGGAAGCCGGAGCGAAGGTTGTGCACAGTGTTCGTTCGGAGGCCCGGCGAGAGTCGACGGCCCGTCTGCTGGCGGACCGGCCGGTTTACATCTGTGACGTCGAGCGAACCGACGAGATCGAGCGACTGGCTCAGGACGTGGCGCGCGATCATGGTCAAATCGACGGCATCGTCCATTCCATTGCATTCGCCAACTACGCTGACGGGTTCAAGCCCTTCCACGAAACCAGGCGGGAAGATTTCCTGCAGGCGACGGGTATTTCCTCCTTTTCGCTGGTGGAGATCGCCCGCGCCTTCAAGCCCCATCTGGCCCCAAAGGCGTCGGTTGTGGCCATAGGTATTTCGTCCGTGATCGTTACGGCCGAGAATTATGGATACATGTCACCGATCAAGGCGGCACTGGAGAGCACGGTTCGCTACCTGGCAAAGTCATTCAGCGCAGACTGCGAAGTGCGCTTCAATACCGTCAACCCGGCTCTGCTCAAAACCAGCGCGTCCGCCGGCATTCCCGGCTATCTCGAAAGTTACCTTTATGCCGAGAAGATGACTCTTCGCAAGCGGGCACTGGAAACGCAGGAGGTCGCGGACGTGGTCGCGTTTCTGCTCAGCGCGCGTTCGAGCGGAGTCAATGGTGCCGGGATCGTGGTCGACGCCGGGATGAGCCTGAACTACTTTGACCGGGAGCTGATCGAACTCGCCATGCGTCCCGAGAAAAAGGGGAATAAAGACGCAGACCGCCCGGCATGAAATTCCAGAACGTCGTCCTTGAATCCCTGGCTTACGCGCAACCGCCCGAGGTGCTTTCCTCGGAGCAGTTGGAAGAACGTCTTCGCCCGCTCTATGAACGTCTGAAGCTCCCCTTTGGCCGCCTCGAATTGATGACCGGAATCAAGGAACGGCGATTCTGGCCCTCCGACCACCGGCCATCTGCGGCCAGCGCCGAAGCCGGGCTGTCGGCCCTTGAGCGATCCGGCATCATGAGGGACCAGGTCGAGGTCCTGATCCATGCGAGTGTCTGTCGCGATATGCTCGAACCGGCCACCGCGGCGTTTGTCCACAAGGAACTCGGTCTCCGCGATGATTGTCAGGTCTTCGACCTCTCGAATGCCTGCCTGGGATTTCTCAACAGCATGGTCCTGCTCGGTTCGATGATCGACAGTGGCCAGATCCGATGTGGCATGGTCACGGTGGGTGAAAACGGGCGGCCGCTGGTTGAGAAGACCCTGGCCGAGCTGCTCGAGAAACCACTGACCAGAAACGGGATCAAACCCTATTTTGCCAACCTGACCATCGGTTCCGGCGCTTGTGCGGGGGTTCTATGTCATGAAGATCTGGCGCCCGGGGGGCACCGGCTCCTGGCCGGGGCGTGCCGAGCCGCGACCCAACACAGCAATCTCTGCCTGGGCGACGCGTCTTCCGACGGCCTCGCCATGCAGACCGAGTCCGAACTGCTGCTTGATGCGGGAGTGGCTGTCGCCGCAGACACCTGGGAAGCCTTCAAACTGAATACCGACTGGGACGAACAGACACCCGACCGAATTGTCTGTCATCAGGTTGGCAGCGTCCATCGCCGCCGTCTTTACGAGACCCTGAAACTGGATCCCAAACGCGACTTCTCCACCTTCGAAGCTTTCGGAAACACCGGATCCGCTGCATTGCCGGTCACGCTGGCGCGTGCAGTGGAGGAGGGTGCGATCAAGGTCGGAGATAGGGTGGCGCTCCTCGGAATCGGAAGCGGCATCAACTGTATGATGCTGGCCATGCAATGGTGATGGCCGACCGGACAATCAGAACACTCCCGGCATTCCTGCGCGCTCAATACCCGTTCGAGTCCCGCTTTCTGGATCTGGACGGCCACCGCCTCCATTATGTGGACGAAGGATCCGGACCGGCGGTGCTCATGGTCCACGGAAACCCCACCTGGTCCTTCTTCTATCGGGACCTGATCAGGGAACTCAGCGCAACTCACAGGTGCATCGCAGTAGACCACCTTGGCTGCGGACTGTCGGACAAGCCGGCGGACCACACCTACAATCTGGCCTCGCATATCAAAAGCCTGCAGCGCCTGATCACCTCGCTGAACCTGGAGTCGTTTGACCTGGTGGTGCATGACTGGGGAGGGCCGATCGGACTCGGAGCTGTCATGGAGGAACTTCACCGGGTAAACTCGGTGGTGATCATGAACACGGCCGCGTTCCGATCCCCGTGGGTCCCATTGAGGATACGACTCTGTCGCGCACCGATGATCGGCACCCTCCTGGTCAGAGGACTCAATGGATTTTGTGGCCCCGCAATCCACATGGCAGTGAACCGGCGTCCACTTTCCTATGATGCCAGGCGCGGTTTTCTCTTTCCGTATCGAAGTTGGGCAGACCGGGTGGCGATCAGGGCGTTTATCGAGGATATCCCGGATCGGGAGCGCCATCCAAGCCATCCACTCCTGACCCGGATCGAAGAAAGCCTGACCGATCTGAACCAATCCAAGGTGCTGCTCGCTTGGGGCGGGGCGGACTTCTGCTTCCACCACGGGTTCCTGGCCCAATGGCAGGAAATTCTCCCGGATGCCCGGACCTTCCTCGTCCCGGATGCCGGCCACTATCTGCTCGAAGATGCCGGCGCGGAGATCATCCCGGAAATAAAAAGTTTCCTCCGGCAGACGCAATAAGGGGATTTCAGGAGGATTCCCCCGGTCCCCGAGCAGGGTCAAAGCACAAGGGGACTGAGATATGGGTCCTTACGAGGGGATTCCGTTCACCGGGATGCCTCAGCTTCGAAGCAGGGGGGCGCACGGTTCGCGCCTTGCTCCGCACAGTTCATGATTTTCCTCCGCTTCGGCGATCATGAAGGTCGGCCAGTTCATTGAGGTAGTCCGCGCTTTCGCGCCGCAGTTTCTCCAGCTGGTCGGAGCGGTAGCGCCAGGACCAGTTTCCGGATGCCCGGCCGGGCGTGTTGAATCGAGCTTCGGATCCAAGGTTCAGGAGATCCTGAAGCGGGAGAACAGCCATCCGGCAGACTGATGCGTAGGCCGATCGTATGAAGTCCCAGGCAATCTCATCGCCGTCGACCCGAAAATAGCGTCGGACGTGATCCTGAACTTCGTTCGTCTCCGAATCGTACCAGCCCCGTGAGGTGTCATTATCGTGCGTGCCGGGATAGAGGACCGTGTTCCGGGTGAGATTATGGGGCAGGTAGAGATTGTCAGACCCGCCCCCGAACGCAAACTGGGTGACGGCCATGCCGGGAAGGCCGGCCTTTTCCCTGAGCTCAACCACCGAGGGGAACAGGTCGCCCAGGTCCTCGGCGATAATCCTGGCGTCGGGGAAGTGCTTCCTGATCGACTTGAGAAAGGGGAGTCCCGGTCCCGGTATCCATTCTCCAGTGACGGCTGTTTTCGCCTCTTCGGGAATCGACCAATAGGTGTCGAAACCGCGAAAGTGATCGAGACGGACCACGTTGAAGAGGTCGAAATTCGCCGCCAGGCGCCGTCGCCACCATGCATAGTCGTCGGCCTGCATGATTTTCCAGTCGTAGAGCGGGTTTCCCCATAATTGCCCGTCCGCAGAAAAATAGTCGGGCGGACACCCGGCCCGCTCGGCCAATACCCGGCGCTTTTGATCGATCTTGAACAGGTGGGGATCGGCCCAGAGATCGGCTGAATCGGGAGCCACGAAAATCGGCATGTCTCCGATGATGTCGATTTTCCGGCGGGTGGCGTACGAATGGATCTCGCTCCACTGTCCGTAGAACAGGTATTGGTTGAACTGGTGGGCCTCGATCTCGAGCGCGAGCTTCCTGCGCAGGGGCGACTTCAGGGCGATGCGGTAGTCGGCACATCCCATGGGCCAGGAGAGAAACGACCCGCCGCCAAAGTGGTCCTTCAGCGCCTGGAAGCAGGCATAGGGTTCCAGCCAGTCCGAATGCCGATCCCGGAACCGATCGAAATCCCCGTAGGGAAGTTCGAGGGTGCGGTCGCGCCGGTAAGCCTCGAAGGCCTGGCGCAGGATGGGCCGTTTGATCTGGTAGATTCTGCCGAAATCGACGTGATCACTCGACGGGTGGAAGAGTGGGGCGAGACCGTCCTCGGCCAGCAGACCGGCATTGGCCAGGGCCTCGACGTCGATCAGGTAAGGATTTCCAGCGAAGGCTGAAAACGATTGGTAGGGCGAGTCACCGTAACCGGTGGGTCCCAGCGGGCAAATCTGCCAATAGCGCATCCCGGCTTCGTGCAGGAAATCAATGAACGTCCGGGCTTCCTGACCGAGGGTGCCGATGCCATAGTCACCGGGAAAGGCAGTGGGATGCAGAAGCACGCCGGTCGAACGTTTCCGCAGCCAATTGAAAAGTGGTTTCATGGGAAAAAGGGTCAGAGATGGGACACCCCATCATTCTCCAACCAGCGTGTTTACTGGGAAGGGAATGTCCACCCCGGAGACGCCGCACCGGAAGGAGCGCAGCTGGTCCGGGCGCTTCGCTCTTCTTTCTTCACATCACGATTGTCGTCCCGATCGCCTTGCGGTTCCCGGTTTTCTGCAAAACGACAACCATCTCCAATTAATCCAAGGCCCTTATTTCTCTTGAGCGGTTCGGTTGTCGATCAGCCGGTACTCATCGGTCTGACCGACCAGGTGGTAGCGGAAAGACTCGTCTCCGAATAGACCCGCGTAGCTTCGTTTGCGGACAATGCAGACCACTCTATCCGGCCGCGACCATATCTCTCGAAAAGTGGCACCATCTACGAATCGACCGGAGTGATCCTCGCTTTTGCTCCCGAACTCCAGTTCTCCCAGAGATTCCACCGTTCCGGTCTGGGTGGCGGCATAGTAACTGAAATCGTAGAAGTAGTCGTGGTAGCAGAACACGGGAGTATCCTCCGGGTATTCGTCCGTGAACAATTGCGCCAGATCCCGGGTCGAGGGCCGCTGAACGATGGGAATAATGAAGGTCAGGCTGAAGTAGAATCCCACCGCCGTGAGCAGGATCACACTCAATGCCATGCGGGTCCGGCCTCGTATTGAGCAGGCAAGGACACCGATCATTGAGGCGGCAAACAGGGCACCGGACAGAAGGGCGGGCACCAGGACGGCCTCCTGGACTTCCCTTGGCCGGTCGAGGAAGGCAACAGTTGCGGCGGCTAGAAGAAGGAGGCAGATGCCAAGGTAGACCCGGAGTCCGATCTTGACCCGGGCAAACTGGCGTTCCTCCCAGACCCGGGCCAGGAAGACACCGATCAGAAGGGCCAGCGGCGGAAGCATGGGCAGGATGTAGGGCGGAAGCTTCGACCCGGAGACCGAAAAGAAGAAGAGGATGAATCCGGCCCAGACGAGCATGAATCGAAACGCAGATTGCGTCTCGAAACGGAAGGCCGGATCGAGGTTTTTTCTTCGGAGAGCCGGCCAGAGAAAGCACACCCAGGGGAAAAGACCTGCCAGGGCAATCGGTAAAAAAAACCAGAAGGGCTGCTGATGACCGTGGACCTTCGAAGTGAACCGGTCGAAGTGCGAATGGATGATATAGAACTGAAAGAAATCGTCGTTGGCCCGGGCGGCCAGGACATGCCAGGGCAGGGTGATGGCCAGGAAGAGCAGGGCGCCCGTGAACAGGTGGAAGGGCCGGAGCCGACGCCACTGGTGGGTGAGGAGAAGCCAGAAGAAAATGACCGCACCGGGGAGAACAAACCCGATCAGGCCCTTGGTCAGGGTGGCCAGGGCCGCACCGGTATAGAGAAGGTAAAACCAGAACCGCCGGGTTCGACCCGGGGGCTCCCGTACCCCGATGATGAAGGCGAAAAGTGTCACCGATATCAGCGATGACACAATCATATCCAGTATCAGGATACGACTCAAGCCATAGTAGAGCAGGGAGGTTGCCAGCACAACGGCCCCGGCCAGTCCCGCCGACCGGCCAAAGAGTTTTCGCCCGGCAATATAGGTCATCAGGCAACCGGCCAGGGCAAAGAGCGCCGGCCACATCCTCAGGAACCACTCGCTCGAGCCGAGAAAGCGGATCGATACGGCATTGAGCCAGTAGAGCATGGGGGGCTTCTCAAAATAAAGGACGCCGTTGAGGCGTGGAATCACGTAATCACCGCGCTCGACCATCTCACGTGGCACCTCGGCATAACGTCCCTCATCCGGGTTGGCCAGGGGGTAGCTCCCGAGTCGGAAGCCGAAAAGGACACCCAGGGTGACAACGATAAATAACAGGTCGCGTCGCCATGACGCAGCCCCCACCGGTTTGATATTGGTATATTCCATCGAGCTATTGGAACCCATCCCAAGACCACAGGTGATGCTGGTGCGAGCCAAAAAGGGAGTCATCCCTTCGCAGAGGGAGCCGGTCGAACGTTTTGGGTTCTCAAACCCTTGGGCTGCCCCCACAATCGGGATGAACTCTTTAAACCGGCAATCAACCCTGGCTCTCGAATGACCGCGAAGAACGAATCTCCTCTGCCGCAGGCACCGATCCAGCCCCGGGATGATCTCCGGATGATGCTGCGAAACCACGTCGTTCGGCGCTCGCTCAAGTGCATGCGAGCGGCGGATGCCCGACGACAACGCGCGATCGAATCGGGCCGCCTGGAGGATTATCGGAGCCGGATCCGGGCGGCGGTTCTGAATTCCCACGGTGTCCTGCCAACCGGTCCGGACACGGAACGACCCCGCGCCATAGGAGTGAGCACCCATGAGAAGGAGGGTTATCGGATTGAGAACGTGCTCTTCGAGTCGTTCCCGGGATGGGAAATCAATGCCACCGTCTATGTGCCGCTCGATTTCAGGCCGCCTTTCAGAGCCGTGGTGGTCCCGGTCGGTCATTCCGGCAAACAGTTCAGCAACTACCAGCTCCCGTGCCAGTTCTTCGCCCGGTCCGGCTTCCTTACCATCACATTTGATCCACCCGGGCAGGCAGGCGAGAAACAGCACGGGAACGATCATTTCCGAGACGGCGTCCGCTGTTACCTGGTGGGCGAGACTTCAAGTCGGTATTTCGTGGCGGATGCACTCCGGTGTATCGACTATTTGGAGACTCGAACCGATGTCGATCTCGATTCGGGAGTGGCCATGACCGGGGTCTCGGGCGGCGGGACCACCACCATCTTTGCCGGTCTGCTCGATCCGCGGATCAGGGTCACCGGGCCTTCCTGCTGCCTGAGCCCGCTCGAAGACCTGGCCATCCGGCAATGCTACTCGAGTTGCCCGGAAGGCCGCATGTGGCGCCGCTATGCCGACGGTATCGACTACGTGGACCTGATATGTGCCGGCGCGCCCAATCCGGTTCTCGTCATGGCAGGGAAGGGCGACGAGGTGTTCCGGATGGAGGACACCGAAGCCCTGGTCGGGACAGCGAGCGATTTCTATCGGGCCAGTGGCTGGCAGGATCGTTTCGAATTCTTCGCCGACGACAGTGGCCATGCCTATACGCTGACCCAGGCGAGGCGCTTTGTCCGATTTCTGGACCGGTGGTTCGGAGGGAAAGACACGGCCGCCGACCACATACGACCCGATCTTCCGAGCGAAAGCTTCCGGATGAATCCCGAGTCCGAGCTGCAGTGCCGCCCGAGTCAGGCGGTGAACATGATGACCTTGAGCCGGGACCGTGCCATTGACCTTCGAGTCGAACGGAAGGCACGGGCAGGCGATCCGGGAGATGCCGCCGCGAAACTCTGCGGGTGGACTCCGGGGTATTGGGACCAGGTCCGGGTCGAAGTCGGCGGTCCATTTCCGGCCTGGGTGCACGATTTCCGTCAAGTCCGGCTCCTGACGGAAAAAGATATTGAAATATTCGGATCGCTACTCACGCCAATCGCCCGGACAGGCGCTCCAACCGTGCTTCATTTCGATGATCAGGGCAGAAACCGCCTTCTCGAGGCCGGAGGTTTACTTGGGCGGGTCATTCGATTCGTCGATCGCGAAAATCCGATCTTCGCCTGTTTCTCGGTGGATCTGCGAGGGTGGGGCGACTCACGACCGTGCCTCTTGCCCTTTGAAATCCCCAGTTGGGGCTCAACCAACCGTTTTCTTGCCTATTCGACCGCCGCCCTGGGCGACGGGTCCATGCATATGCGGGTTCGCGACGGCCTGGCGGCCCTGGCGTTTCTGCGGGCACATCCGTTGACCAGCGAATCGCCCGTGATCGTATCGGGATGCGGATTGGGGGGGGTCGTGGCCTCTCATGTGGCTGCGATTGATCGGGAGCTCCGAGGCGTCGTAATTTGGGACTGCCTGCGGTCGTTCGAGGACCTGCTCAATGCAGATGACAGCCAGTGGTCGCCTGAGGTCTTCATGCCGCAGACCCTCAATCACTACGATCTTCCGGAATTGCTGGGAGCGGTCACTTGCCCGGTTCATTGCATCAATCCACTCGACGCCATGAAGAGGCCTTTCGCAGACCCTGATCTCCGGGAACTGCAAGAATGGATTGGCAGTCACGTACGGATCGAGAATGGGGATGAGGAAACGGTCTGCGCAGTTTTGCAGGAACTGCTGGAAGCTGCGGACCTAAATAACAGACAACCCGCATCATCTAGATGGTGATGGGTGCCGCAGGAGAGGTCTGTACGCCCAAGCGACACCAACACCCATCAGCAACCCTGAACATTTTGTCAAAAACTGAAAAGCAGGGTATCCCTGATCCAACCCCTCAGCGACCCAGTCGATAACCAGCCGCTCAGCCCGACACCCCTGAACATTATGTCAAAAACTGAAAAGCAGGGTATCCCTGATCTTCAGTATTAGACATAATGTATATTGTGCGAAGTAAAGGCCAGGGCGGTAAAATCGTGGAAACCCTGAAGAAAATCCAATCCCGGGTTACCTTGTAGGTCCCCAGCGGCGGGTAAATGGATAATAGATGAACAGCGGCCGACCAACCACTTCAGCGGCCGGCACGAATCCCCACATCCGACCGTCCTCGCTGTTGTTTGAATTATCTCCCATGGCAAAGAAGTTCGCTTCAGGCACGGTCACGGTCTTTCCGGGAGCCAGGCGACCGAGCGCCGCGTAGCCCTGATAGCGTTTCTCCTGTCGGGCATTGTATTCAAAAGCGCGTGAACCGGATATGGCTTCACCGTTCCGATTGAGAACCGGTTCGCGGACCTCAAGGGTATCGCCCGGGACACCCACCAGTCGCTTGATATAGTATTTGTCGCCCAGGCCGGCAATGTTGCGGGTCCGGAAAACAAACCCGTCTCCGACGTCCGGCCGGATGAAATGGTAGCTGATGCGATCAACGAAGAGTTGGTCTCCGGTCAGGATGTCAAACGAGACCATGCGGTCTCCCTTTTTCACCATATGGCCGGTGGGCAATGCAACCCGTCCATCGTCGGATCCTAAGAAATCTCTCTGCCTCAAGCGGGTGCCCAGGTAAGATCTCCAAGCCTCGCGATCGCCAAACCAGATCTCGGAAAGAATGGGCTCCAATTGGAAATCCGCCGGCACCTTGATCGAAACGATCTCGTTTCCGACCTGGAAGGAATATTCTTTCACCATGGTTCGCAGAACCAGCCAGCGCCTTCCCGGAACCATCCGGTAAAGCTGAACGTTGTCACTGCGATTGGATCCGATCAGCCACAGCACTTCTCCGTCGGCGGGCGCATCCACCCGTCGCGAAGTGGCGCCGTGAGCGACGAAACGGAACCCTCTCCCCAGGACACCGGGCTCATCGTCCTTTGTGGCGTAAATCTCGTCGGTCATGCCGTAGAACGACGGCCACATCGAATTGGTTGGAATCTTGAACGGTTGCAGGATGAAGGCCCGGATGCCGAGGAAGAGAATGGCCGCAACCAGGAAGAATTCGACGTATTCGACAACGGTCGACTTCGGATAGAACGTGCCTCCTGATTGGCGCAGGCACGGCTCGAGTCCCTCGATGGCGAGTTTGAGCATACTGGCATCGGCCCGGGCCTTGAGTTTCTGCCGCAGGTTTCCGCGTTCCTGGGCCAACGACGCCAATTCGGGCTCGGTCAGTCGGTCGCGACGAAAATGATACACCTTGTCAGCCAGGTGCAGCCAGTTGCGGGCGTTGCGCCGCATCCGGGCGTTCTCAGAGAAATAGTAAAGAATCACGGTTTCTTCGTTTAGGGCACTTCGATTAATTCGAGACGGTCAGCGCGGCAAGGATTTGGGCTTTGCGGTCCCTGGTTTTCTGCAAAACGATGACATTCTCCAATTCATCAAAGTGCCCTTAATTGGACTTGAGCACCTGAATAAAGGCGTCGGGCGGTATTGATATCCGCCCGACCTGCTTCATCTTCCGCTTACCTTCCTTCTGTTTTTCCAGCAGCTTCCGCTTGCGGGAGATGTCGCCGCCATAACATTTCGCGGTCACATCCTTGCGCATGGCGCGCACATTGTCCCGGGCCACGATTTGCCCGCCGACAGCCGCCTGGACGGCAATCTTGAACATATGAGGCGGTATGATCTCGGCCAGGCGTTCGCAGATTTCGCGACCCTTGTACGGGGCCTTGTCCCGATGGACGATCGAAGCAAAGGCATCGACCGGCTCGCCGTTGACCAGGATGTCCATCCGGGTCAGCGGCGAGGGCTGGTAATTGCCCAGTTCGTAGTCCATCGAGCCATATCCACGGGTCAGGCTTTTCAAACGGTCGTTGAAGTCCACCAGAATCTCGTTCAACGGCAAGGTGCAGATGAGCATGAGACGCTGGGTGTCGAGCGTCTCGGTATGGTCCACCGTACCGCGTTTGTCCATGACCAGGCCCATCATGTCACCCAGGCATTCATTCGGCATGTGAATGGTGGCTCTGATCGTGGGCTCCAGGATGGCCTCGATCGAACTTGGATCAGGCAGGTTGATCGGATTGTCGATCTCGATCTCCCCTCCCCCCACAAGCTGAATCTTGTATACAACACTTGGATACGTGGAGATGATGTCGACGTCATATTCACGTCGGATGCGTTCCTGGATTATCTCCATATGGAGCAATCCGAGAAAGCCGCAACGAAAGCCGAATCCAAGGGCGACCGACGATTCCTGCTGAAAGACAAAGGCCGAGTCGTTCAATCGAAGCCTCGCCAGGCTCGCCTTGAGCTTCTCATAGTCCGAGGTCTCCAGAGGATAGAGCCCGGTGAACACCATCGGGCGCACCTCCTTGTACCCGGGCAGCATCTCCACCGCCGGGTTCCGGACTGATGAAATCGTATCGCCGATTTTGATGTCGGCCACGTTCTTGATATTGCAGACCAGGTAGCCGACATCCCCGGCCTCGAGCCGGTCGACCTTGGACATGCCCGGCGTGAAGACGCCGACTTCCTTCACCTCGGTCCGGGAATTGTCGCTCATCATGACGATCTGCTCGCCCGAGCGCATGGAACCCGAGAAGACACGGACGTAGATGATGACGCCGCGGTAGGCGTCGTAGATACAGTCAAAAATCAGGACCCGGGTCTCCTCGCAATCGGTCCAGCGCGGCTCTGGAAGACGGGAAACGACAGCCTCCAGTATGTCCTCGATCCCCTCCCCTGTCTTGCCGCTGGCCAGGATGGCCTCCTCCGACGGGATGGCCAGGATATCCTCGAGTTGTTGGGCGCAGAGATCGAGGTTGGCACTGGGCAGGTCGATCTTGTTGATGACCGGAATGACCTTCAGCTCCTGGTCAAAGGCGAGTTGAGCATTGGCCACGGTCTGGGCTTCAACCCCCTGAGCAGCGTCGATCAGCAGAATGGCGCCCTCACAGGCAGCCAGGCTGCGGCTGACCTCGTAGGAGAAATCCACATGGCCGGGAGTGTCCATGAGGTTGAGCTTGTAGACCTGGCCGTCCCCGGCCGTGTATTTCATGGTGACCGGGTGACTCTTTATGGTGATGCCCCTCTCCCGTTCCAGATCCATCGAGTCGAGGAACTGTTCCTTCATCATGCGCTGGGTCACCGTATGGGTATGCTCGAGCAGCCGATCCGACAGGGTTGTCTTCCCGTGATCGACGTGGGCGATGATGCAGAAATTACGTGTGTGTGTGACGGACATGGTTGCGGTTGACCGGGTTACTGACGCCTGGTCGGGCCTGGCATTCAAATAGCGAGGTCGGGAGCCTCCGAGAACGATCGGGTCACCCATGACTTGTCGGTGCGCCGGGCGAGCCCGGACAGGACGGAGCCCGAACCGAGTTCCCAGAATGTGTCAATGCCCTGAGCGGCCGCCTTCCTCATGCAATCCTCCCATAGCACCGGTGAGACCACCTGGCGAATCAGGGCTTCCCGGATCGTATCCGCCGACGACACGGCTGCCCCGGTGGTGTTGCTGAGGACAGTCATTTGCGGTTCGGAAAATGGTATGTCGACCAGGAAGCCCGCAAAGGCTTCCCGGGCAGGCTCCATGAGGCGACTGTGGTAAGCGCCGGCCACGTTGAGCGGAATGACCCGCCTGAAACCGCGTTCCCGTCCGGCATCGACGGCGGACAGCACGCTCTCTTTTTCGCCCGAGATTACGATCTGTCCGGGGCAGTTCAGGTTCGCGATCTGAACGTTGCAGTCGTCGCAGAGGGCCTGAACGGCTTCACGGGTTTCACCGATGATGCTGGCCATTGTACCGACGGTCTGCTCGCAAGCCTGTTGCATCAAACGGCCCCGTTCTGCCACCACCCGAAGCCCGGTTTCGAAGTCGAAGACGGCCGCGGCGGTCAGGGCGGTGATTTCACCGAGGCTGAGCCCGATTGCCATGACGACATCGTCGAGGCGGTTCTGCTTTTTGAGACTGGTAAGAAGGGCAAATCCGTGCACGAAGAGTGCGGGCTGGCAGACCCGGGTCTCTACCAGGGTTTCCTCGGGCCCGTTGAAGCTGATCCCCGACAGGTCCCATCCCAGCACCTCATTGGCGCGATGATAGAGTTCTTTTGATGATGAGTCATTGTCATACAAGGACTTACCCATGCCCACTTTCTGGGCGCCCTGTCCTGAAAACATGAGTGCTGTTGCCATGAAACCTAGCAAGGTGAACGGAAGGATACGGCGGGTCGAGACCGAAAAATGGGTCGGATCCTGACGCAGGAAGGCGTGGCTGGTCTACCTCCCAGCAGGTCACGGCGCATCCCGCGATCGCGGGGGAAGACGGACGGCCCCCTCCGTCGCTCAAGCTATGGAGGGCACGCGGCGGTCCGTCCCTACCTCAATCTGAGGGCCCGACCATCAACCGATGATGCGGCGTCCTTCGTTCAGGAAGATACCCTTCAGGTTCATCTCGAGAGCCTTTGCATTCGGAGATGCCTTCATGGCGTCCGATTTGGACACCTCGCCGGCCTTCACCAGGCGAAGAAGATCCTGGTTGAAGGAGTGGGACCCCGAGTTGCTGGTGACATCGAGGAGGGATGGGATCTTCTCGAATTCGCCTTCGAGGATCAGGTTGCCCACCAGAGAGTCAGCGACCAGGATCTCAAGCGCGGGAACACGTCCCCCACCCTCGAGGGCCGGAAGGAGGCGTTGAACAATAACGGCACGCAGGGACGCCGCCAATTGCCGCCGGGCTTGGATCTGTTGTTCCGGAGGGAAGAACTCGAAGAGGCGGACGATGGCCTGATGGGCGGTGCCGGCATGCAGGGTGGAAAGGACCAGGTGGCCGGTTTCAGACGCAGAAAGTGCGGTCTCAAAGGTAATCCGATCACGCATCTCACCGATGAAGATTATGTCCGGGTTCTGGCGGAGAACCGCCTTCAGGGCCAATTCGTAACTTGGGGCATCCACGCCGATCTCGCGTTGGTTGAACAGGCTCTTGTTATCCGTAAAACTGAATTCGATCGGATCTTCCATCGTGACAATGTGCTTGTCCGCATTGTGGTTGATCCAGTTGAGCATGCAGGCGAGCGTGGAACTCTTGCCGGCACCGGTGGCACCGCAGACCAGAATAATACCGTCCTTGGCGCCGGAGATATTGATCAGCGTCTCCTCGGCCAGATTGAGTTCGCTGAAAGTCGGAATCTGGCTCTTGACGTATCGGAAGACGATACTGATGGATCCGCGCTGCTTGAAGCCATTGACGCGGAAACGGCCGATATTGCCGAGACTGTAGGCAAAATCGATCTGCCCCTCGAGTTCCATCTGCTCCCTCAGAAATTCGGGTACATTCTCCTCAACAAATGATGCAAGAAGCTCCATATCAAGAGGTTCCATCTCAACAGGCTTCAGTCGTCCATTCAGACGGAGAAACCCGGGTTTGTCGGACTTGATCAGGATGTCACTGGCCCCGTTCTCAACTCCGAGTCGGAGGAGATCGTCGATAATCTGATTATTCATCACTTTCACCTATCGGAATGGGGAGGAAACACCTTAGGGCACTTTGATGAATTCGAGACGGTCAGCGCGGCAAGGATTTGGGCGTCGGGCAAGGCCCTCCTTCGCATAAAGCTTCCGTCTTCGCTTGGCTACGCCGTGACATGCCGGCGGGTAGACTGGTCGGGCCCGTGGGCATACCCGGTGGGTATGTCCCGGCCCGGACAACGCAGCCCCACGTCCAAATCCTTGTCGCCCTCCGGGTTATGCAGAAATTCCACGCCCGCGGCGTTGGTTGGATCGAGGATAGCCCTACAGGTCCCGCGGCCGCGGGATCGACACGACCGCCTTGCGGTTCCTGGTTTTCTGCAGAACGCTGACAATCTCCAATTAATCAAAGTGCCCCTTTATGGATTATGAATGCAGAATGATGAGTGGGTTGGATCTGGAGACAGGAACTTTCCCGGTTCGGAAGGTTGGTTTCCACATCAGCGCGCCCTTGGCACAAGTCCCACGCAAAAACAAATCTTGGAACCTCACGCGGTTCTGTTTTCCATGACACCTCACAAACGCCTGCCCCTTTTTGCTCCAATCTCCTTTCAATCATGAGCGCACCATCATTCACCGGCACCCTGACCGCACTCATAACTCCTTTTCGCGACAGCCATGTCGTTTTTGATGACCTTGAGGCCCTGGTCAACCGGCAGATTGAGGCCGGAATAGACGGGCTTGTCCCTTGCGGGACGACCGGTGAATCCCCGACGCTCAACCACGAAGAACATATCGATGTGATTCGAGCGGTCGTATCCGCGGCCCAGGGACGGGTTCCGGTCATCGCCGGGTGCGGGTCCAACTCGACCCGCGAGGCTGTCTGCCTGACCCGCCTCGCCCACGAGGCCGATGTGGATGGGGTCCTTCAGGTGGCTCCCTACTACAACAAGCCGAGCGCCGAGGGTTTATTTCGGCACTTTTCGGCCGTGGCGGAGCAGACGGACAAGCCGATCGTGCTCTACTCAATTCCTTCACGCTGCGGAATTGAAATACCCGTCTCAACGGTTGCCCGCCTGCGCAGTGCCCATCCGAACGTAAACCATATCAAGGAGGCGGGTGGTTCCTGTGACCGCATGGATCAACTGACTCAAAGCCTGGGCGACTCCATCACGATTCTCAGCGGCGATGACGCCCTGACCCTGCCCTTCATGGCCATGGGGGCCAAAGGAGTGATAAGCGTCGCCTCCAATCTCTATCCCGGTGAGATACGCAATATGGTTCAAGCCTTCGCCCGGTCGGATATTGAAACGGCGCTCAAACTGCACCAGAGGTTTTATCCCCTCTTCAAGGCCCTCTTCTGCGAGCCCAATCCCGTCCCCATCAAGTGCGCGATGCACCACCTCGGCTTAATCGGCGCACTGGACGTGCGCCGACCCCTCTGTGAAATGACACCGGAAAACCGCTCGGAGCTCCTGTCAGTCATCGAAACAACCGGTCGCCCCGCCTGAGAGACGGTCATAGAAGTCTCTGAGAGAATACGACATGCAAAGTATGAAGATCACTATAAACGGATCAAACGGACGGATGGGCCAGGCAATAGCTGCGGCGGCCGATGAAGAGGGAGTTGAGGTCGTGGGCCGATGCGACCTGGGGGGAGACCTCAAAGCTGAGGCACGGGATGCAGATGTCATCGTCGATTTCAGTTTTCACGAGACCACCGAAGCCGTAATCGAGACGGCAAAGGAGATGGGGAAGCGGCTTGTCATCGGGACCACCGGTCACACCGACAAACGTCGGACAGACCTGCGGAAGCGGGCCGGTGAAATCCCCACCGTCTGGGCCGGGAATTATTCAATCGGGGTCAATCTGCTCTTTTTTCTGACCCGGCGCGCCGCATCGATTCTCGATGAAACCTATGATGCGGAGGTCGTCGAATTGCACCATCGACTGAAGAAGGATGCGCCCAGCGGTACCGCGGCCGATCTCTATGAGATCATCCTGAAAGAACGGGGGCTTGGTTTTGAAGCACTCCGGCACGGCCGTTCCGGGGTAATCGGAGAGCGTTCGACCAGGGAAGTGGGCGTGCATGCCCTGCGCGGCGGGGATGTCATCGGAGATCACACGGTCCTTTTTGCCGGACCGGGTGAACGTATCGAGTTGACCCACCGGGCTTCCAACCGGCGGATCTATTCTACAGGTGCCTTGCGAGCCGCACGTTGGATCATGGACCGGACGGCAGGTGTCTATGACATGCAGGATGTGCTGGGATTCAGGAGTTGATCGATGATCGTCAGCATTGAAGGCATCCTGATCTCGGCCACCCCGCTTCAAGCCATCGTTGAAGTTGGCGGGATCGGGTACGAGGTGAATATCCCGGTCACCACGGCGGAGCACCTCCCGGGCACCAGCCAGACGGTAAAACTTCATACCCACGCAGTCTACCGCGACGATGCTCAGACTCTCTACGGGTTCACAGCCATCGAAGAGCGCGATTTCTTTCGGTTGATGATCGAAAAGGTCTCCGGAGTCGGTCCCAAGGTGGCCTTGAGCATCATGAGTAAATTGGCTCTGCCCGTGCTCCGGTCGGCCATTGTCAACGGCGATGTCAGCCTTCTCGCCAAATCGCCGGGTATCGGAAAGAAAACGGCCGAACGGCTGGTGGTTGAACTCCGCGACAAGCTTGGTCCCGCCGGCATGACGACTGGCGGTTCTGTGCCGGGTGGGTCATCCGCAGGTCTCGCCTCGGCAGATTCACCGGCCGGGCGCCAACGGGACGCGGTTCTGGCTCTGACCGCACTCGGATACAAGGTTGCCGACGCTGACAAGGCGGTTCGTCAGGCAATGCAGGAGTTGGGATCCGACGCCACAACCGAAGTGCTGATCAAAACAGCTCTGGGGTGACCTGAATCCATCACCCACACACCACCGCTTCGCGGCAGGCGTGGCAGATCCCCGCTACTTCTGAAACTGAAACCCGGCCGTCTGGTAAGCGCTGGTCCGATGGTTGCCGGATGGAAGACCTCGGTAAACACGGTATTCACCTTGGAGCGATACGCTTTCCGGGTAGGTGATCCGAGGCGGCGTATCCCACCGAATGCCATCGAATGCGGGCCAGGCCACCGGTGCGACCCTTTGGTTCAGGAACTCTCCGCGCAGACTGATCTCAGGATTCCAGGCGGCGGGAACCAGGGTTCCATCACTGCTTGGCACAAGTACAAAGGTATCGGTATCTGCGTTGAAAGACTGTATCATGGGCGGCACGGCGACGACTGAGGTTGACCCTGTTCCCTGCACGGGATTCAAGGCGATCTCTTCCATTATCTCTCTGCCGCCACCCGGCTGCATCAGCAGCACAGAGCCGGTCACGAGAACAATCGCCGCAGCCATGCCACTGGCGACAATCGCCAGGCGACCTGATCTCGCGGCCGGAAACCACCCCAGAACACCCGTTCGGCTTCGGTCCGGGATCTTTTCCGGGGGTGCATGCATCCGGAACCGTTCGTAGATCAGCCGAGATCCGCGGTGCAACCGGCAATACTGATTGTAGATTCTCTGCGCCTCCGCATCTCTGCTGATCATCTGTTCGAGTCGACGAACACCCTCAGGGTCGATCTCACCATCAACATATAGGTTCAGCAGTTCGATGAACTTACGTCGATTCATTGCAACTCGTTGCCCATCTTCCCGCGCAGGCTTTCTCGAGCCCGAGCGATACGGCTCTTCACTGTTCCCACACTGATATTCAGAATTGAGGCGATTTCCTCGTAGGAGTGGTTCTGCGCGTTTCTGAGGGTCAGGATCTCACGGTGCTTTTCGTTCAACATCTCCATGCACTCGGCAATCCGGTCGACGAATTCCTGAGTGATGGTCGCATCCTGCGGCGTTTCGGTTCCCGCCGGGAAGACTTCAGCCAAAGTCGTCTGGCTGTCCGCGGTCAGGGGCTGATCGAACGACACGGAACGATCCCGCTTTCGCCGCCACCAATACCAATACCTGTTGCGAGCCAGGTTCGTGGCAATCTGGTAGAGCCAGGTGGAAAACGACGAATCGCCTCTGAATTTGTCCAAGCCACGATGCGCCCGGATAAACGCATCCTGGGTCACTTCTTCGGCATCCTGGGTATTCCGGAGCAATTGGTTCACCATTGCGTAGATCCGATCCCAGTACCGACTGACCATTTCGTTGAATGCGCTCTGGTCCCCCGATTTGAAACGATCCACCAAGAGGCGATCAATCGCTACTTCCTGTGCCTTAAGTGTCATACGCTCAGCACCGGTTTGACGCGTGTATTCCTGAATTGTTCCCAAGGAGTGTTCCTATTTTTAGTGTGATAACAAGTTCAGACGATCGATCCGTCGTATCGGTTCAATCTTTGCTCAGGCATCCGGTGAGAGGCGTCGCAATCCGGAGAATTCCCGTACGGCGCCCCATCAGGCAATATGAGGGCAGGGGCGGCCATGTGACAGGGGTGCTGAATTCCGGTGAGTTCATCAATCCAAGACGAGTTACTACTGGATACGCACCCAGGCTCACCAAAGTTTCAGAAATCCACCATCCCAGTGGATGAACCAGGAGGCCGTCAGGTGAAATCTGAGCGGTGCATGGAAGGCGGGAGAAAGCTGGTCTGCGCCCTCCGAATATCCGTTGCCCCTCGATGGCCGGTCGGTTCGGGGGGCAAACCCTCTCCTGCCAACCCCGTAATTTCAGGGTGCCCTAAAGCCCGGTCTTTGGAAGCCACTGCTTCCATAATCCCCGCCGCTTGTCCTGGGCAATGGTCTGCGCCGCCTCATAGGAAACTTCATCCGGCGCAAGCTTGAGCACCCAGACCGCGTAACCCTCTTTGAGAAGTTCTTCGGCCAGATCCCGGTTTCCATCGAAGAATACCCGGCACAGGAGGCGCCCATCGCTGGTCCTGGCCTTCACGTTTGCGGTGACGATTTCTCCCTCCACGAGGCGGGCCGTGTATTTCCGCGCACGTTGTCCCGTCTTGTTGTTAATCTCAGGACTGTCGATTCCCCAGAGATTGAGAGGGATCTCACGATTGTCTTCGGTGCGGAGGAGAATGGAGTCACCGCTGGTCACCTCGACAATCACGCCAGTCAGTGTCTTGGAAGCGGTGCCGGACGCCGCCTGACATGGGTTGCCGAAAAAGCCCAAAACAACAGTCATCGCCACCAGGCATGGAAGATTACGAATCAGAAAGGTCATATCACGGGACGAAACGTCCGTGAGCAGCTATAAAACGGGAATGCCCATCTTCGCGAGACAATTGAATACCCTTGTCGTGTCTCTCAGATTCGCTTGTCGAATATGGAGCCACCATGGGACGATGGGAGGGCGGGCAGGAAGGAACCATCGCGTAGCCGACCTGGCTCTGCGGAACGTCGGCACCCTCCTTCCCTGAAGCTGAGGCCCCACAATAAATGGATTCCTCTTCCATGGGTGCCTGACATCACCATTCGGTCAGGCTCTCTTTTTGCCCTCAGTCGCGTTACCGGCTGCTTCGATTCGTTGAGCCCGGAACATGGCGTCGGGTGCGAATATGCTCTTAGGGGCCGTAACGAAATAAGTTATCAAATATGCGCAGGATTTTCGGGGAGCAACAAGGCGGGTTCGGGCGAATAGTGCGGGCGATTTGAGCCGGAATCCAGCACCATTGCCCGCCGAAAAGACCAGTAGATCTGTGTGAGTTATTTTGTTACGGTCCCTTAGCGCTCCCCTTTCCTCTCGCCTAAAGGTCCTCTTCTGTGCACCTTCCTGCCCGTCTCTGCAATGTCCACTTTTTCGCCCAGACACGTCCTATGCCCTCGAATCTCGTGATGACAATCATCGGCCCCGACCGTTCAGGTCTGGTCGAGTCCCTGGCATCCACCATCGCCGCCCATGGCGGAAACTGGCTGGAAAGCCGGATGGGACACCTCGGCGGTCAATTCGCCGGTATCCTGAGTGTTCAGGTTCCCGAAGAGTCGATTGAACCCATGACTCGGGCACTGCGTGAACTTGAGTCAAACCAGGTAAGTGTTGTCGTGAACCGCGGCGCTTCATCCGAGGTTGCCGATTCAACGCAGACGGCTTTGAATCTCGAGGTCATTGGACACGATCGCCCCGGGATCGTGTCCGAGATCACCCGGGTGCTTGCGGGATTCAAGATCAACGTCGCCGAACTCGAGACCGAATGCCTGAGCGCACCCATGAGTGGCGAAATGATGTTTCAGGCCCGGGCCCGGATTTCCCTGCCGCAGTCCTGTGATGAGGGCGATGTCCGGGCCGAACTCGAACACATCGCATCGGACCTGATGGTCGAACTGCGGTTGGAACCGGAGTAGAAACAGGCACGAACGGCGGGGTCATTCCTTCGAATGGCATCCTCTATACGGCCCATCACCAACCAACGGGAAACAGGCACGAACGGCGGGGTCATTCCGTCAAATCATGCATGCAATGCAGGATTTCCGGTTTGACCCCTGCTTCAAACCCTCCATTGCCATCGCCAAAGAGAAAGGCCCGGACGAATCCGGGCCTTTCTGATGAGATGGCGGAACAGGTGGACTATCCTTTTTCTACCGATTCCCCTGCCTCTTTCCAGCCCTCGATCCCCCGAGAATAATGGGCAACATTGGTGTATCCCAGATCAACCGCCACCTTGGCAGCTCTCTGGTAGGCACCACAGTGCACATTGGCACAATAGGCGACGATGAGCGCCTCCTTATCGGCGGGCAATGCACCGGCCAGATCCGCCTTGTTTGCCTGAAAATCGATTGCACCCGGAATATGGCCCTTATCGTAACTCCGGGTGCCGTTCACGTCGATCAGGGTCACCGTGCCATCGGCGATCGCCTCTTTCAGTGAATCATGTGAAATATCAGTGTATCTGCCGGAACCCGCCTGGGCGGTAACGACAGTGGCAAACGCGACGACGATTGATAGGAGTGATTTCATACTTTACCGTAAGATGTTGGTTTTCAATGACCCTGAGTCTGCCGACCAGAGATCGGGCAGGTAAGCTCTCCAGTTTGAGTAATCAGATCACTCGCTATTCCCCCGATCCCGCCGAACCGATCATTTTTTTTAATTACGAACATCGGAAATTATTGCGTGACAGGAGGGTTCTTCGAGCGGGCGCTTGCCCATCTGCCGACTTGGGTAGAGAATCCCGGGGTGATCCGGTCATTCATACGCAATTCCATGGGCCTGATCGCGGTTCTCGCTCTCTCCCTGTCGGTTGGGCATTCTCAGGTTGAAGATGAGATCCTCATCGGAAAAGTCCTCGCCGTCGGCGATGGCGACACCTTTTACCTGCGCACGCATGACGGGCGTGAGTTGTGGATCGCCCTCTGGGGCGTGGAGTGCCCGGACGTGGGCGAAAAAGTAGGACAGAAGGCCCGCAGGTACGCACAAAAAACCGTTCTGGGAAAGGAAATCGGTTTCCAGATGAAGGTTCCGCGAGAAGAAACCGAGCGTTCCTATGGCAGGGTGGTCCATAGGGGCTCGGAGGATCTGGCCCTCTATCTGTTGCGCCACGGGATGGCGGTCTACCTGGAGTCCGTCGCCCCGGAGGCCATCGAATATGCAGAGGCCGAGAAACTCGCCCAGGAAGAACGTCTCGGTGTCTGGAAAATGCTGATGCCCGAAGACGAAGAAGAAGAGGGATGATAAAGGTTGGACCGGCCCGGGTGGTAACCCACCCCGTCGCTGCCAATCGGCTCTACAGGACCTTCCTGCCCTTCAGATCCTTGATCACGACATTCACCAGACCTTTGATCGCCTTGTTGGGATCATTCATATTCTTGCTGTCAATCATGGCTGTATAGACCAGCGTCTCGCCCTTGACCGCGTAGATGTTTGTTTCGACCCGGATCCGGTCGACGTTTACGACCCGGGTCTGGTCCTGGACGGTGAAACGCTGCGGAGCATAATACGAAGTCCACGAATAGTAGGTTGCGGTCTGGACGACATGCGTTTCGCCACCCTCGAGTTGCGGGCCTGATTCCACATCCCTTATTTTCCCGAGAACGACGCCGTCAAAGCCGAGTTCGATGATCTTCTGCTTGGCCGCTTCGAGATCTTCGGGTTGGGAATCCTCAGGTGCCTGTTCGGTAAAAATCTTGTAGGCAGGCATGCAACTATAGCCGGCCTCCTCCAGCGTGGCAACGAAGGTGTCTTCCCAGAGTTTCACGTTCTGGGGATTCTGGCCGAGGCCGACGATGAGGATACTCTTGAGAGGGCCTCCCCTGTAGTCACCGTTCAACCACGAGTTGTCGATCTTAACGCCGGAGTTGCTCGAACACGCGGTCAGGAAAAAGACGGCCAGGGTGACCGGTATCAATCGAAAATATTTCACTTTCAGTGGAGGGGGTTCGGTTTTAAGTTCCAGGGACTGGCGTCACTACAGCATTGCCCGGTCCGGCGTGGACCGCAACCGGGAACCGGGCCAGGACCTGCTGGATGGTGGTACGCACTCGATCCATATCCGGCCCATCCTTCTCCATGCGACCGGTTGCCCAGCCCACCCAAGCCAATTCCTTGGTAAAGGCATCGTAGGCTTCGATCGCAAGAGTTCCTTCATCGTATTCGTCGACGGTGACGGTACTGCCAAAGCCGACACCCACTCCGTATCCGCCGTATCCACCATAGCCGCCGTAGCCACCGTAGGGATATCGGTGTGCCCACCCGCCGTGGCCGTAGGGATATCCACCCATTCCGTAGTACCCGCCGAATCCGGAATCAGTCACGCTCATCTTCGGAATGGAATTACCTTGGATATTGATCGCGATGTCCGCTTTTTCCACGTCCCCGACCGGGATATAGCCCAATCGCTGCATATTGTGCTGGATCTCCAGCACGATCGATTCACCGACGCGCAGGAGAGCCCCGGGATTCGTGCCCTGCATGCTTTCCTCCGTGTAGGGAAGAATGGTGAACGTCCGGAACTGGGCGAAGTCAACCGCTCGATTGACCTGACTGTCGATCTTGGGCGGTGAGGTACCGCAGCCGGCCATGAGAAGGACAAGACCGGTCAGCGTGAATCCCTGGATAAAAAAGCGCATGGTGGAATCTGGAATCGGGCCGTTGCCCGCTCAAGCCTATTCTCGGGCAGGTATTCTGATTCAGCCGCCGGAATCTTGCGCCGGAAACTGTGTGATGATGTCGCTCAGGGCCGTTGCCGCACCCTGGAAATACTCCAATTTGTCCGGTTGGTTCTGGTATCCCTTGCTTTTTGCCCAGCCAAGCCAGGCGATCTTCTCGGTCTCGAGAGCGTAGCAGATGACCATGATTGTGGTCGACTCCTCATTCACACTGGACGTTCCCCAAGGTGTGCCCGACAACCATGTTCCCGATCCATAGGTGCCGAACTGCGCCCCCGCGATACTCGTTGTCGGGACTGCTCGACCGCGGGGAACGAGCACGAAATCGGCCTCCTCCAGCGTGTCGGCTTTGGTGTAGCCTTTCTCAGTCAGGATTGACTCGATATAGCCTTCGATCGTCGAAAGGATCTGTCTGGCAGCATCATCCAATGCCGGATTGTCCCGGGGGAATTCGTCGACATAAAACGTTTCGAACCGGGACACATTGATCGAAGGATCACCGGAGAATTGAGCCTTGGGGGCCGTTTGACATCCTGCGAAGAACAGGGCGGAGACGAGAATTGGAAACAGGCGAAGGGAATACTTGATCATGATGGTGCTGGGCCGTTCTGAGCGTGTAACCGGGCTGCGTCAAGAGCCGCTTTTCCAGTAAATTGGCTTGCCGCGACCCGCAAGCAATCAAAGCGTCGATCGCTCTGCACATCGACACGGCATCATTGCATTCCCAATCATGAAATCCAAAAACGGCCCCGGAATGGTCCGCCGCATTATCAGGGAGCCCTTGATTCAATTTCTGGCCATAGGCGCCCTGCTCTTCGTTTTGAACGGCACCAACCGGTTCCGCAGCACGCCCATGCCGATCGAAACACCCGCTCGCGTGATCACGATCACTGAAGTTGACCTGGCCCGATTGGAGGAGTTGTGGGTCATGCAATGGAGGCGTCCGCCGACACCCGAGGAACTCAAAGGATCCCTTGACGGGTATATCCGCGAGGAGATCCTTTATCGCGAAGCATTGCTGCTCGGGCTCGAAAAGAACGATACCATCATCCGGCGCCGCTTGTCCCAGAAAATGGAATTTCTGTCCAGCGACCTGGCCGATATGTCCAACCCGACCGCATCCGAACTCGAAGTGTTCTATCAGGACAATGCCGAGGACTACCTCGACCCCACACGCTATACATTCACCCAGTTCTTCCTGAGTCCGGACCGACGGGGCGAAACGGCGACCGACGACGCAGGACGGCTCATTGAGGATCTGAATGCAGGAAGTCTTTCAACCGTAGAGATCGCCGAAAGAACCGATCGGTTTATGCTGCCGAGGGAGTTCATCAACCAGTCAGCGACCCAGATCGGTCGAACCTTCGGGACCGGGTTCGCGGATGGGTTTGAAAATCTGCCCATCGAAAAATGGACGGGACCCTTTCGCTCAGGCTATGGTCTGCACGTCGTTCGGATCGAATCAAAGACCAAAGAAAGTCAGCCGTCACTGGAATCAATCGAAGACCGCGTCCGTCAGGATTTCACATTCCGACGTCGCAGAGATATGAATGACGCCGTTTTCGATAAACTTGCTCAATCCTATGAGATCCGGTTTGACCTGCCGGACGATGCACAGGTTGTGGATCCTGCGGGTCCGATCGAAGACAACGAACTGTCTCAGGCTGAATAAGATGGCGCACTTCCGGAATTTCATTCTCCCGGTCCTTGGCCTGGTAATCGGGGCAGCCGGGACCATGCATGGGCACGAGGTCCGCCCGGCCTATCTAGAGTTGGCCGAGCAACCGAACGGGTTGATCGATGTCACTTGGAAAGTCCCGCTCTTTCAAGGCCGTCCGGTCCAGATCGAACCACAATTCCCCGACAACTGGCAGGATGTTTCCGGAAAGACGGTCAGCCGGCTTCCCGTTGCAATCGTTCAGCGATGGCAGGTCATGCCCGGACAGGACGCACTCGACGGTGCAAAGATCACCGTCCTCGGTCTGCCGACCAAGATCCTGGACGTTCTCTTCCGGCTTGAAACGGCCGATGGCGAGGCCTCGGTCGTCATCCTTCGACCCGAATCACCCTCCCACGTCATCTCTCTCGATTCGCGTTCCGGGAGCACGTGGAATTACGGTATACTGGGAATCGAGCACATCCTCCTGGGCATCGACCACCTGCTCTTTGTTCTCGGTCTGCTGCTCATCGTGAAGGATCGCTGGATGTTGCTGAAGACGATCACCTCATTTACCATTGCACACAGCATCACCCTCGCCCTGGCCACTCTGGGCTATGCCTCCGCACCGATCGAGCCGCTCAACGCCGCCATCGCGCTGAGCATTCTCTTCCTCGGTCCGGAGATCGTCCGGTCATGGCGGGGGGAATCCAGCTTCACCCTCAGACACCCATGGGTGGTTGCCTTCGCTTTCGGGCTGTTGCACGGTTTCGGATTCGCAAGCGGCCTGTCCACCACCGGTCTGCCGCCCTCGGAGATCCCCCTCGCCCTCTTGCTCTTCAACGTCGGGGTCGAAATAGGCCAGATCGCTTTCGTCGGGTTGGTCTTTGCGATCCTGTCCGCGTTCCGACGCATCGAGGTCAACTGGCCGTTGTGGGTGCGCCGCATCCCGGGATACGCAGTCGGCGCACTCGGCGCCTTCTGGACCATCGATCGGGTCGCCTTTATGATGCGGATGTAAGACGCATTCATCACTTTTTAGACCGCCTCCAAGAACGCCCAGGTCATCACGTCCCCAACGGCACGTGCCCAGAACAAGCACGACCCTGGCAAGGATCGCCACGAGTGGAAGGAAACAGGATAAACGTGCAGACATGGTCTTTTTCCCGACTTCAACGTTGCTCGTCAGTCACGAATCTACGGATTCGCTCCTTCCTCGCGCCTTGAACTCCGAAAAAACTCCACGTCCATAAGTGCCAATCTGTTTGGCGGACTACACCAGTCATCGACGGAACCAAGACGGGGACTGTCGGCATCCCAGGCGCCAGCGGCGCTGGGTTCATCCGAGACCGCCAGTCAAAACGAGACTTGACGTTATAACATAAGTAATTACATTTCTGGCATGACACTGAAACTCAAGGTTCGCAGGGTGGGTAATTCGCTCGGTATCGTGCTGCCCAAGGAGGCCCTTGTACAGCTCAATGTGCAGGAAGGTGACACACTTACTCTGACCGCTGCTCAGGACGGAGTCAGGTTGACAGCCACAGACCCGGAATTCTCAAGATCAATGGCGGTCTTCGAGTCTCTCAATCAACGTTATCGAAACACTCTTCGTGAGCTTTCCAAGTGAAGGAACCCTATTGGTTTTCGCTGGAAGAGTGTCTCGCGGTGCACGATATGATACTGTCTCAATACGGTGGTGCCACCGGACTCAGGGACGAGGGTCTGCTCGAATCCGCACTCGCCCGCCCGCTCAATCGCTTTTCATACGGTGAAACCGACCTCTGCGTCCTGGCAGCTTCGTACGCTTCAGGTATCATTCTGAATCATCCCCTCGTCGATGGTAACAAGAGAACAGGGTTCATGCTTGGCGCCGCGTTTCTGGAAAGGAACGGTCTCACGTTCACCGCCGCTGAAGCAGACGCTGTAATGCAAACGCTCTCGTTGGCCGCAGGCGATTCGACGGAGGAAGATTACGCAACCTGGCTGCAATCAAACAGCAGATGACTGGATGGAGGGTTTCTTTTCAGGCAGCCCTCATCTCAACCTGAAAACCGGATGCTCTGAATCCTCAGAGCATCCGCGATATCGGGGCCATTCTCGATTGACCCCTGATTAGGATTGCAAATTTCGGCATGACTATTTTTTATAATTATAAAATCAAAGTTTCTCTATCATGAAGACCCGAGTCCTGACCCTCCTGGCGTCCGTTATCTCTGTCACTGCCCTGCAGGCGCAGACTTACTACGAGAACGACTTCGAGTCGGACACGGTGGGGGCACAGCCTGCCGGCGACATCACTTTCTCACCTGGAAGCAATACGGCGGAAAACGGGGCGGTGGTCATCGACAGCGCCTCGACGCCGGCCAATCCACTTACCGGACAGTCTCTCTACGTGTATGACCTCAATGGTGACGGCGCCAGTGGCGTGTCCACCCATATGCGTTTCCCGTTCAACGGGGGGACCAACGTCTCGAATGTCCGGGTCGATTTTGATTTCCAGCGCGGGTACGCTGCGGCGTCGGTTGATGACACGGACACCCGGGTTCATTTCGCCGTGGCCCGGGCCGGTGACAAATTGAACAACTCCGATTTCCGTCCCTTCGAGATCAGGATCCTGAACAACGGGAACCTGGTTGTTAATTCGGTCGCGGGTTCCGTAACCGAGGGCGCTTACCTGACCGACGCGCCCAATCATCTCAGTGTGCTTATCAATTCACATGATACCAACCCGGTCGACTACGACGATTCCGAACTGGGGACGGGTACCCTGGCGCCGAATAACCTCCATGTCTTCCTGAACAATACCCTGGTGGGCGAGTACACCTTCCACCAGACCCCCGATCCCGCCAATGCGCCCCAGATCGACTTTTACGCCGAGGACAACGATCTCGGTCAATTCGCGTTCTACCAGGACAGCAAGCGCCAGGGAGGACTGGTCATCGACAACCTGGTGATCAAAAGCCTGGTCGCTGAGATCGGAGGCCTGCCTGCTCCAACCGAACTTTCCGCCACGGCGGATTCCTCGATCCAAATCAGCCTGACTTGGACCGACAACGCCGATGCCGAAGATGCCTACGTGGTTGAGAGAAAATCGGGATCCGAAGATTTCGCCGTTGTGGCCGAACTCGACGCCGATGCTGAGGCCTACACCGACGGAGGCGTGCTTCCGGAGATCACCTACACCTACCGGGTCAAGGCGACCACAAGTGCGGTCGAATCGGACCCTTCCAATGAAGCGGAAGCGACCACGCCCGAACAGGTCGAACCCCTGATCATCGGGACCGATACCCAGGAGCTTGTAGTAGCCGGCAACACCACGTTCGCGTCGGTTACATCCCTTGGCCGTGAACCGCTGACTTACCAGTGGTACAACGGTCAATCCGGCGATACCTCCGATCCGATCGGGGGAGGCACCGGTTCGTCCGTGACGATAACAACCACCAACCAGGATATGTCGGTCTGGGTAAGGGTCACCAATTCAAGTGGTTCCTCCGACAGTGACTCGATCGCAATCAAGGTCCACGAACCGATTACAACGGTCGTGAACAACGCAGCGGAACTGGAAGAGGCAATTTCAACCGCCCTGCTTGGAGACACCATACTCCTCAAGAATGGGACCTGGGAAAATCTCGTGATCCAGTTCACTGCTGAGGGCAACGAAGCCGGTAAGATCACCCTGGGCGCCGAGACAGCGGGCAGAGTCAGCCTGACCGGCGAATCCCGGATCGAAATCGGCGGCCGACACCTGGTGGTCAGAGACCTCAGTTTTGAAGGCGCCTATTCCGGAAATGACGACGAAGTCATCCAATTCCGCCAAGGCAGCGGCAATCTCGCCCACAACTGCCGGGTGACCAATATCAGTATGGTCGACTATGTCCCCGAGACCGGCGCCAAGACCGTCTGGGTATCCCTCTACGGAACCAACAACCGGGTCGACCACTGCTATTTCAAGGGGCATGACGTGCTCGGTGTCACCGTGGTCGTTTGGCTGGGCGACAGCCCGAACGACCACCGTATCGACCACAACCACTTCGCCGACCGGATGAGCGGCGGCGGTGAGAATGGCTGGGAAACGATTCGGATCGGAACGAGTGAGAACTCGATGAGCAATTCGCGCACCACGGTGGACTACAATCTCTTCACCCGGGTCGACGGCGAGATCGAGATCATCTCCAATAAATCCGGGGAGAACATCTATCGATACAATGCGTTCGTGGAATCCCAGGGAACCCTCACCCTCAGGCACGGCAACCGCTGTACCGTTGATTCCAATACGTTCATCGGAAGGAACCGCGCGGAGACCGGGGGTATTCGGGTGATCGGTGAGGATCATCTCATCATCAACAACTACTTCCACGGGACCACGGCGCGTGACGGCGCGGCCATCACGGTATACGCCGGAGTGCCCAACTCGCCCCTTAACGAATACTTCGCCGCTCACGGTGCGACCATCGCATTCAACACATTTGTGGACAACCAGGGCGCCCTGATCGAGATCGCCGCCGGTTACGGGGAAAGAGACCGCACCGTGCTTCCGATGAATATCACGGTGGCCAATAACCTGATGGCACAGACCGAATCGGGAGAGACCTCATATGTCATCGGTGAAAATCCGACCGACCAGACCTGGAAGACGAACCTGATCCACAACGGCGAGGCCGGAATCGAAGTTGAAGGCGGTTTTCTGATCGGCGACCCGAAACTCGCAGTCAACCTGATCCGCCAGCTGATCCTCCCGGGTGTTGACGGAGCGGTCGCGGATGCGGCCACCACCGGGATCCTGACCCTGGCCGCAGATATCGAAGGACTCGGACGCGGTTCGACGCCCGATATTGGTTCTCATGAAGTCACGTCAACCGGTGCGCCGACCCAGGTCGGACCGGTGACCGCGGTCGATACCGGCCCCTCCTATCTCGGTCCCCAGCGCGACCCCAATGTGCCGAACCTGCGCCTGATCAACAACTCCACCCGTGCCATTTCAGACATCGGAGAAGCCCTGATGATCAACGGTTTTGTGATCGGCGGAGATAGTCCCAAGTCCGTTCTTGTGCGGGCGGTGGGTCCCGGCCTGGCTCTCTACAGCATAACCGACCCGATGCCCCAACCGGTATTGAAGCTGTTTGATTCCGACCAGAACGAAATCGCCATGAACACAGGTTGGCAGACCGGACCCGAGGCGGACCTGATCGAAGCATCCAATCTGGTGGGGGCATTTCCTCTGCAGGGTGGTTCGCTCGATTCGGCCCTTCTCATCGGGCTTCCTGCGGGTCCGTACACCGCGCAGGTGACACCGGCTGAAGGAACAGTAGGGACCGTTCTGGTCGAAGTCTACGATATCACCCAGGGCAGCGGGACGATGACAAACCAATCGTCACGTGGATTTGTCGGCGACGGGCAGGAAGTCCTCATCACCGGATTTGTGGTTGAGGGAACCGCCCCTCGACAGGTGCTCGTCCGCGGAGCCGGGCCCGCCCTGACCGACTTGGGAGTGACCACCGCAATCGCTGATCCCACCCTCGCAATCTTCGACCAGGAAAGTGGGGAGATCGCGGAGAACGACAACTGGTCGGACAACTCCAATGCCTCCGAGATCAAAACGACCGCCGTAGAGGTGGGAGCGTTCCCGTTCGCAGACGGATCGGCCGATGCCGCCATTCTCATGACGCTGGAACCGGGGCCCTATACGGCCCGCATTTCCGGTGTGAGTGGCGGAACCGGCACGACATTGGTGGAGGTTTACCTGGTGGATTGAGAGGTTACCCCGGGGCCCGTTCGAAGTGGCCATTTCAAAACAAACCGTAGCAACTGTGTTGCCCGAGCAAGCTTGTTTTACGGATATCGCTATGTCTGCAACCCCTGCGGCTGCCCGGAAGGACAGCCCTCCACAGAGAATCCAGTTGGAGGGTCGTGCTCCCGCGCGACCGCCCGAAGTCCAAACACTCAAACAAACCATTGCACTACGGTTTGTTTTCCCTCCAAAAACAATACGTAGTGTTTTCGCCTGGCGACGAGGCTTTTCTGGCCAAACGACACATTCCATTACTTTTTAGAGAGCCTCTAAGGCACTCCACATGAACGAAGACGATTACCGAATTAACGCCATCTACTACGACGAGGCCTATGATTCCGTCGGGGCCACATCCTGCTGCCGGGACACATCCGCCGAATGATCGCATGGTATTGCAAAATGCCTGCGCATTGATAAACAGCATCTCAGATATGAGGACGTTTCTTCGGGAGAGAAAACCCGGGTCGAAAACCCGCAGGATCTGGATCGCGGCGTTTGGCGTATTTGCGATGGTCTGCACAGGCTCGAAGGCATCCGATCCGGACCCGAAAGAACTGATCCGTGCCGCCATGGATCAGTGGCGAGGGACGACCTCCCGGTCGGTAATGACGATGACCATTCATCGCCCGGGTTGGGAACGGAAGATGTCGATGCGGGCCTGGACCGAGGGCGACAAGAAGTCCCTCGTACGAGTCACCGCACCCAGGAAGGATGCCGGCAACGGCACGCTCCTGGATGACAAGAATATGTGGACCTTTTCACCCAAGATCAACCGGATCATCAAGGTGCCGTCGTCCATGATGAGTCAGAGCTGGCTGGGCAGCGATTTCTCAAACAAGGACATCAGCAAGTCCACCGACATCATCCACCAATATGATCACACCCTGGTCGAAATCCGAGAGAATGACGGTCACAGCGAATACTTGATCGAGGCGATTCCCCACGAGGATGCCGCTGTTGTCTGGGGCAAGGAGGTCCTGGTGATCCGGGACGACAAGGTCCTGCTCAAAGAGGAATATTGGGACCAGGGGGGACTCCTGGTCAAAGAGATGGAGACAACTGAAATCGCAGAGATGGGCGGTCGGACGGTGGCCAGGACCATGCGCATGAGCAAGGTGGACGCACCGGAGAAGTGGACGGAGATGACGGTCGACGACATCGAATTCGACCTCGATCTGGCGGCCAATGTCTTTACGCTTTCGAACCTGCGGAATCCTCGCCAATGACGGTTGTAATCCGCCTTGCCTGGCGCAACCTCTGGCGCCATCGCCGCCGCACCTGGCTGACCATCGGATCGATGGTTTTCTCGAACATCCTGCTCGTGTTCATGATCTCCCTGCAGTTGGGATCATACCGGATGATGATCGACAATTCGCTGCGCGCCTTCACGGGGCATTTCCAGATCCAGGCGCCGGGATACAACGAGGACCCGAAGCTCCGTCTGACGGTGCCCAGTGCGATCGAAGCGTCGGCACGACT
This sequence comes from Verrucomicrobiota bacterium, assembly GCA_003641745.1. Classification (GTDB taxonomy): domain Bacteria; phylum Verrucomicrobiota; class Verrucomicrobiia; order Opitutales; family Opitutaceae; genus B12-G4. The sequence continues at coordinate 44,534 of QNAI01000006.1, forward strand.
CCGAAATGAGCTCGAGCTGGATGGAGTCGCCGCCCGCGGAATCGGCTTTGCGCTACTCTCCAGCGATGAACGTTCCTACGGTGTTCAGATCGTGGGCACCGAGCCCGGGCACGAGGCGTCTGTATCCACGCTTCCGGGACTCATGCTGGAGGGCCGTTACTTTACCGACTCCCGGGCGGACGAAATCGTGATCGGCAGTGTTCTGGCCCGCAATCTGAAGATCGGGGTCGGAGATGAACTGACCCTGCTGGGTAGCGGCAAGGACGGCAGCTTCGCTGCTGCGGTCCCAACCGTGACCGGCATCTTCGAATCCGGGATGATCGATCTCGACCGCGGCATGGCCCAGATGCCGCTGGGTACGTTTCAGGATGTCTTTGCCATGGGGGACGCGGCCAATTCAATCGTTGTGGTCACTCCCGATGTCACCGCTCTATCGGTTTGGCAACCCGGGTTTGACGCCTTCCTGGCCGACAATCCGGATCTGGTACTGGTGGACTGGGTGCATCTGCAACCGGGCCTCAGGGAAGCCATTCAGGCTGACATGTCCAGTGCCTGGTTCATGTACGGAGTCCTCATCATACTGGTCGCTTTCAGCGTGTTGAACACACAGTTGATGTCGGTCATGGAACGGACGCGCGAATTCGGAACCATCCTCGCCCTCGGCCTTCGACCCGGCCGGCTGAGCCTGCTGGTCATGGTTGAGTCCGCGTTCATGGCCGCGATTGGACTGATCATCGGAATACTCCTTGGGGTCGCCATTTCCCTCTACTACCAGAAGGTCGGTTTTGCCTATCCGGGCATGGGTGAGATGGCGGATAAATTCAACCTGCCCGATCGCATGTACCCGAGTCTTTCAGCCCTCTCCATCCTCCTCGGGCCGATGGTTGTTTACCTCGGCTGCCTGGCGGCGGCTCTCTACCCCGCCCTTCGTCTGCGACGCCTGGAGCCGTTTGAGGCCATGAGGGCCGTCTGAATGGGATGTCAGGTCCATCCACAGCTCTACGGTCGGCCCGGAGGTCCACCCCTGCCATGAACCTGCTTCGTGTCCTGCTCACCCTGTCCTGGCGGAATCTGTGGCGAAATCACCGCCGGACCCTGGTCATGCTGGCGGCGATCACCACCGGGGTCTGGGCCATGATTTTCATGACCGCGCTGATGCGGGGCATGGTTGACGACATGATTTCCGACGGTATCGGGAACCTGCCTGGTCATGTGCAGGTGCATCATCCCCTGTTTCGCGACGACCCGAGCATCGTAAACAGTTTTCCCCGTCCGGAAGGCCGGTTTCTCGACACTCTGAACAGTCCGATAGTCGTGGCATGGACAAGTCGGATTCGGGTACCCGCGGTGATCTCAAGCGAACGCGACACCCGGGGTGTCACCCTGATCGGTGTCGATCCTGAATCGGAGCGGAGAGTCAGCTTCGAAGCCGACCAGATCATCGATGGACGTTTTCTCAACCAACCCTCCGACAAGGGACTCGTGGTGGGCGCGAAGCTTCTGGAACGCCTCGAAACGAAGATGGGCCGACGTCTGGTGGTGATGAGTCAGGACCCGGAGAACAATATCGTTGATCGAGGATTCCGCATCGTCGGAGTCTATAAGGCCAAGCTGGAGGCCCTCGAGGAGACATTTGTATTCACCGGTCGGGAGGTCCTGGAAAACATGCTCGGGATTCCCGGGAAAATTTCCGAGGTTGCCGTGCTTGGCCGGGACTACCGGGACATCGAGTCGCTCTATCGCACAGTCGCCGAGGCCGCGGACTCTGACCTCGAAGCACTGCCCTGGTACGAGCTCGATACCTATCTGGGAACCATGCTGAACGTGATGGACGGTTTCGTCCTGGTCTGGATGGTCGTCGTCTTTCTCGCCCTTTCCTTCGGCCTCGCCAATACGCTGAGCATGGCTGTCTTCGAGCGTGTCCGCGAGATCGGCCTGATTCAGGCCCTGGGCATGCGCCCATCCGCCATCATCACGCAGATCCTGATCGAGTCTTTCTTCCTCCTCGCGATCGGGCTGGTCATCGGCAACCTGCTGGCCATCCTGTCCATCAAACCGCTCGAGGGCGGTATCGATATTTCCGTCGTGGCCAAGGGAATGGAAATGATGGGTTCGGGAAGCATCCTATACCCGGCCCTTAAGCTACCCGATATGGTCATGGCCAATATCGTCGTTATCGTCCTCGGATTCCTGACCGGTCTTCTGCCCGCCTGGCGCGCGTCACGCTTTGACCCCGTGGAAGCCATCAACAAGACATGATTGAATCAACCCGGCAGCTATGGTTCTTACGGCTGGGCCGGAGGTCCAGCCCTACCCCGGTTATCGCATCTCATTTGGTAGGGCGTGACGTCCCGGCGCGCCGGGACGTCCTTATATACCGATCGGCGCTTCGTCACATCCTGGCTCCCTGAGACACTGACCTCTATAGAAAATGAGTGCAATCGTATGCCATAACCTTCGCAAGACCTTCACCCAGGGTGAAGAGACCATCATCGGTCTCGATGAAGTCGCCATCACGATCGAGAAAGGAGAATTTGTCTGTCTTTCGGGCCCGTCCGGATCCGGCAAGACGACCCTGCTCAACGCCATGGGCGGCCTCATTACCCCGGATCACGGTTCAATCATGATTGGAACGAAGCGAATCGACCAGCTCGGCAAGGGAGCATTGGCTGATATGCGCCTGGAAGAAATCGGCTTCGTCTTCCAAGCCTACAATCTGATCCCGGTCCTGAGCGCCCGCGAAAATGTGGAATTCGTGATGCAGGTCCAGGGTCTGACGGCCCACGAACGAAAACAGCGCTCAGAGACCGTGCTGAATGAGGTCGGTCTGGAGGGCATGGCAGACCGCCTGCCCTCGCAGATGTCCGGCGGCCAGCAACAGCGGGTCGCGGTGGCACGCGCGATCGTGGCCAACCCCACCCTGGTCCTTGCTGACGAGCCGACCGCAAATCTCGATTCAAAGACGGCGACCCAGCTCATGGATGCCTTTGTCGATCTGAACCGGAAACACGCCATCACGTTCGTGATCGCCACCCACGACGAGCGCATCATGGCCTATGCAAAACGGTTGATCCGGATGCAGGACGGCAGGATCGTGAGCGACGATGCGCAGGAACCCGGGGTGGTTGTTGAATGAATGCGATTTCTCGCGCCCTCCTTCTCTGCCTTCTCCTGCTCCCGTCTTCACGTGCCCAGACTTTGAATACTGGGGGGCATTTGAAATACCGCTTTCAATATACCGACTATCCGACGGACAGCTATTTCCAATCTCTGACCGGCAGTTCTTCAGCCGACCACGCCCTCAGTTTCCGCTATTATCTGGGCGCCCGATACGAGGGTTGGGACGCCCGGATCGACTACCAGTTCCAGGCGATCTACGGCGATACCGTCCAATTCTCGCGGGACCTCCCCGATATCCCTTTGATTCCGGATCGCCTGCCCAACGATGATCATCGTCTCTTCAATCTGACCCACATCATCACCGACGTGGACAAACGGGCTGCCCTTTACCGGCTCGATCGACTCTCTGTGGGATACACCACCGACCATGCGGTCATCCGTTTCGGTCGACAGGCTGTCAGTTGGGGCAACGGGATGATCTTTGCCCCGATGGACTTCTTCAATCCTTTCGATCCGGCCGCGATCGACAAGGAATACAAGACAGGTGACGACATGCTTTATGGTCAGTATCTCCAGTCGAATGGAAACGACCTGCAGGGTGTATGGGTTGTCCGGCGCGATGAATCCGGCGCTGTCACCTCGGAAGTCGACTCGATCGCGCTCAAATACCATGGATTCGCATCGGACACCGAATACGACCTCCTCGCAGCTCGACATTTCGGCGACGAGATCGTGGGTGGCGGCGTCATCTTCAATCCGGGTGGCGGCGTTCTGCGAGGAGACCTCATGCTCACCCGCACCGATGGCGACACCGTGTTCAGCGGAGTCGCCAGTTATTCCTATTCCTGGGTCTGGTGGAACCGGAACATCAGTGGCCTGGCCGAAGTTTTCTACAACGGGTTTGGCCAACCCGGCGGCGACTACAGCCCCGAATCGCTGGCTGGGAACCAGGACCTTCTGGAGCGGGTCGCCCGGGGAGAACTCTTTACCCTCGGGCGCGAGTATCTGGCCCTTTCAGCCATGGTTGAAGTGACCCCTCTGTGGATGCTGACGCCGAACGCCTTTATCAACCTCTCAGATGGCTCAGCCATGTTTCAGGTCGTCAGCCAGCATGATGTCGCCCAGGACTGGCAGGTTCTGGCTGCACTTGACGTTCCGATCGGCCGTCCCGGAACCGAATACGGAGGGATTGAAACCGGCATTGAGAACAATGGGGGACCGACCTATCTGAGCACCAATTGGAGCTTCACCTTCCAACTGGCGTGGTATTTCTGATGCGGATTTCCCTCTCACCGAACCCAGAATGGGATTGGGCAGGTCTCTTTTGAACAGAAGCACGCCAAGATCACATAGGGGGTGGAATTAGGAATTAGGATTTAAGAATTTTGATTTAAGAATTGGATACAGGGGTGGGCTTCCAGGATTGTTTTTGGACAGGATCTACGGGACGGGAGCTGGAATTAGGAATTAACCCTAACGTTTCAAAAAAACCACAGAGGACACAGAGAGCACAGAGGCAGGAAGAGTGAGATTGCCTGGATTCTCTGTGCTCTCAGTGTCCTCTGTGGTTAATGAGTGACTACCCTCTGTATTTTCACTTTTTGTGACCTTATGATCTCAGCTATACTCTGAATTAACTCATTGCAGATCCAGTCCTTATGGACAATTCAGTCTGATTTATTGAGACTATGAGGTTAAGGTGAAGGACGCTGGATCCCTGCCTACTCCCCGATCCCGTATTTCGTGCGCAGTTCGGTTTCGACCACGGCCACGTCGAGTGCCTCCGGATCGCCCGGATCTTCCCGGTAGCACTTGATCTCGTATCGGTATTGGCAGATGAACCTTGTATCCACCGTTCGCGACCCGGTGAGAGTGTCTTGACCACCAGCCCAACTGGAACTGGTTTGTGTCGTTTGAACACCGCTGAATGATGTTCCCTGGAGATTGTGGCCGCTCTCGTCAACCTTCTCGGTGACAACGAACCATTGGAAGGCGGCTTTCTGAGCGACCTCGGCGCTCCTGAGAAGAGTCAGGTCACGAACCGTGCTTCCGGTCATTTTTCGGTCACCGGTATAACGAATCGCCCAGGTATCGATACCTCGCCTCAGTTCAGAATACCCACCGTCGATTCCTGCGACGGCACCCACCTCGCCATAGTGAACATCGGTCGGAACCGTAGAACATGCAGTCAGGAATGCGGCAACAGTAAGGACAGAGATCACTTTCATTGGGCGAAATATCAGGGAAACCATGTACAGCGTCAACAATCGGCGTGAGATTTCGTCCTTCACGCCATCCAATTTACAATTCCTGATGGCGGATGTTTCAGGCAAGGACTCGGAATCCGTTTGGGATCGACGGACCCACCGGGACCGACCAAGATGAGGATACCCCATTTGCCGCACCGCGGCATCGCCCCAGCTGTGGACCCCTCACCTGACAGACACCGCCAGGGTCTGATCACGACCCTTCAGACCCTGATTGCACTGATTGCGTTCGCCGCAAACTCAGTTCTCTGCCGCATGGCGCTTGGAAATGGAGCCATCGACGCCGCCAGTTTTACCTCTGTCCGATTGCTCTCGGGAGCCGTCACACTCCTGGTAATTCTATTGCTCAGCGGTGGCCGGTCTTCTGCCTGGTCCACCGGCGGCTGGCTGTCCCCATTTCTGCTCGCGGCCTATGCCATCGCTTTTTCCTTCGCCTATCTCACCTTGAGCACCGGTACCGGGGCGTTGATTCTCTTCGGATCCGTTCAGATGACCATGATCCTCTGGGCGCTGAGATCCGGGGAAAGGCCCTCTCGATTCGAGTGGGCCGGTCTGCTGCTGGCTTTCGCCGGAATGGCCTATCTTGTTTCGCCGGGATTTGAGGCACCTTCTTTCGGCGGTGCATTCCTGATGGCGGTCGCCGGGGTTTCGTGGGGATTCTACACTGTGCGTGGGCGTGGCCGGTCGAACCCCCTGGCGGCGACAACCGGAAACTTCATCCTGGCGGTTCCGTTCGCGCTGGCGACGAGTGCGCTCACCTTCAGATCGGTGGAACTCTCCACCTCGGGCCTTGTGCTGGGCATATTGTCGGGATCACTGGCCTCTGGATGCGGTTATGTTGTCTGGTATGCCGCCCTCAGGCACCTCACTTCCACCCGGGCCGCTGTGGTTCAGCTCTCGGTACCCATGATCGCTGCAATGGGCGGAGTTCTATTTGTGAGCGAAGCCGTATCGTTTCGGCTTGTTCTTTCCAGTGTGTTGATCCTGGGGGGCGTCGGTTTGGCTATTGGAGGGCGTAGGCCGAAGGGAACAAACCCTGAGGAGCTGTTGCCCAAATCGACAGAAATATGAGGTGATCAGAACAGAGTAATCTTCGTCGTGGTTTCCCATATCGACGGCGTCGGACATTCTGACACTCATGCGCACAGCATTAAGCAGATTGTAGAAATAGGCGCTACCCGACGCACTCTTGTGATCCAGCGATCAGTTCAAGCACCAAGGCTGAAAACTTCCCAATGGTGCCGGATCTATCGCTTTCCGGCAACAGCCTGCAAACTCTGACCCACTTCGCCGGGTCGACCGCAATTAGCACGTCCAGACTCCATGTCATCCTCCAATGGCCATGGTCGCTTCATATTTTGGGAGTGCTTCCAATCTACTTTTGCTTCTCTTTCTCAAAGAGCTCCAAGTATTCGCCATAACCCTCCACTTCCAGCTTCTCGACCGGGATGAAACGGAGCGATGCCGAATTCACGCAATAGCGAAGCCCGGTCGGTCGCGGACCGTCGTCGAACACGTGCCCCAGGTGGGCGTCGCTGGTCTTGGACCGGACTTCAGTTCTGACCATGCCGAGTTTGCGATCCACCTTCTCCTCGACCTCTTCCGCGTCCAATGGCCGGGTGAAACTCGGCCAGCCCGAACCCGACTTGTATTTATCGACCGAGGAAAACAGCGGTCTGCCTGAGATCACATCGACATAGATGCCCGGCTTCTTATTATCCCAATACTCGTTCTGGAAAGGCGGTTCCGTTCCGTCCTGGCAGGTTACATAGTACTGGAGATCGCTCAGTTCCTTCTTCAGCTCAGCCTCGCTCAGTTTCGACCGATCCACCGTCATCTCCTCCTCATCCGACCCCGGATCAGCCTTTTCCGAGTTGTCCACGGCCAACCCCACCTGGGCCAACACCGGCAGCAAAATAACTGACGTTGTCAGAAAGAAACCAATTCGAAGATGGGCAAACATGCTCATGGGATGCCGGAAACCTTCCCCTAATTCCCGTTCATTGCAAGTCAGGCAGGATGAGTCCGGAAATGGAGGAATTCAGGGCACCTTGAACAGTTTGAGCATGTCAGTCTCCTCTTTCTCAAGGCGCCCTTGACTGTTGATGGATTCGCCCTCTCCTACAGATTCGCTTGAATGAAAACCCGAAACTTTTGAAAGCATGACGAATCCACTCCGCATCCTGGTATTCGGCGCCCACCCCGATGACTGTGAATTCAAATGCGCCGGATCGGCTGCGCGGTGGTCGAAGGCGGGGCACGTGGTCAGATTCGTCAGCGTGACGGATGGTCGGAACGGGCACCACCAGATTGAGCCCGACCGACTGGTCACCATCCGGTCGAAGGAAGCCGCCGCCGCCGCCGGGGTCCTCGGCATCGAATCGGAGGTGCTCCCCTTCCCCGATGGCGCTCTCGAGCCCAACCTCGAGCTACGGCGGGAGATCATCCGGATCGAGCGGGAGTTTCGACCGGATGTGATCATGACCCACCGACCGAACGACTATCATCCCGACCACCGCTACACCTCGCAGGTCGTCCAGGATTCGGCCTATATGGTGACGGTGCCCCATGTGCTCCCGGGAATTCCCGCCCTGCGCCGAAACCCGGCCATCTTCTATCTCTCGGACCACTTTCAGAGACCGTATCCATTTACGCCTGACGCAATAGTCCCGATCGATGATGTGTTGGACGCGAAGATCGACGCATTGGCCTGCCACGAAAGCCAGGTCTTTGAGTGGATACCCTACATCAAAGGCGGGAACGAAGTTCCAGATGAAGCGACGGAGCGGCGGGAGTGGCTGGCTGACTGGGTCAGCGGCGAAGGCCGGCATCTTGTCAGTCGTTTTCCGGTCACAATTCGCACTGCGTTGGACATGAAGTCGGGTGCCCGCGTCGAAGGAATAGAGGCCTTTGAAGCCTGTGAATACGGCAGCCTGCTTTCGCCCGACGATTTCCGGAGACTGTTCGGTCATGCCCCCCTGCCCCGACAGTCCTCTGTTTGATATCGCCGATCCGTGGAATTGGTGATCGGATTGGCATCCATGACGAACCGGCGAATCTGACCCTATGGCCCACCCCAACATCGTCCTCATCGTCACTGACAACCAGGCCCCCTGGACCCTGGGCTGCTACGGCAACGAAGAGATCAGGACTCCCGCCATTGATCGATTGGCGACAGATGGTATGCGGATGACAAATACTTTCTGCTCAAACCCGGTCAGCTCCCCCAACCGCGCCACTCTTCTCACCGGCCTCATGCCGTCGCAGCATGGCGTCCACAGTTATCTCTCGACCGAAGAACCCGATGCCCAGATGGGCCCGGATGCCTATTGCACCATCGCGGAATTTCCCAATCTCCCCCAGATGCTTGCCGATGCCGGTTATGGGTGCGGCATGTCGGGCAAGTGGCACCTCGGAGACAGCCTTCACCCCCAGCTTGGTTTTCAGTCGTGGCTGGCCAAACCTGACGGCCATACGGCCACCTTTTACGATGTGCCCCTGATACGTGATGGCCGGATCACCCGTGAGCCTCGATACACGACTGAGGCGATCGCCGATCACGCGGTCTCATTTCTGCACCAAGCCGACGACCACCCCAGTTTTCTCTATGTCGGTTTCAATGGTCCCTATGGCCTCGACGGCGACACTCTGACCGGTCACCGGAATCGCCATGCCGCCTTCTATGCCGACCAGGAACTCGCCTGCTTTCCCCGAGAGCCAACCCACCCCTGGCTTCGCCAATACCGGGACCGCATGGACAACCCGACCGCTCGGCGAAGCTATGCTGCCGCCGTCAGCGGGGTCGACGACGGAGTCGACGTCATCATCCGGGCGATCAGCGAATTGGGGATGACGGAGAACACCCTCGTGATCTTTACTTCGGATCACGGATTCTGCGGCGGGCACCACGGTATGTGGGGCATGGGGGATCACTCGCGCCCCACCCATCTCTACCAGCAGAATCTGAGAATCCCTCTGCTGATGCGATATCCGGCCCGAATTCCTGCGGGTAGAGCGTGGCGAAAGATCAACAGCAACTATGACCTCTTTCCCACCCTGCTCGATCTTCTCGGACTCGCTCATCCCACACAGGAGAGCCCGGAATATCCCGGTCGCAGTTACGCCGATGCTCTACTGGGGAAGGCATGCAACCGGGAGCGGGAGATGGCCTTCCACGAATATGAGAACACGCGATGCGTGCAGACTCCGGAGTGGAAGCTTGTCAGGCGGCATCCGGACGGCCCGGATGAGCTCTACCAGATCGGGACGGATCCTGAGGAGCGTCGCAACCGCATCGACGATGCCTCCTGCCATGGGGTGGTTGCACACCTGGCCGAAGAACTCACAGTTTTCTTTGACCGGTATTCAGACCCTCAATATGACCGCTGGAAGGGAGGGCGCAGCAAAGCCGGGGAACTCGCCGATCTGGAGCCGATCTGAAAAATATGAGCACGAAAATCTACTACAATCCGCGCTGCAGCAAATGCCGCCAGACCCTGACCCTGATTCGGAAGCGCGGCATCGAACCGACCATCATCGCCTATCTCGAAACGCCACCGAGCAAGCGGGCACTTGGCGATATCATCAGGAAACTGGGCTCGGACCCGATAGAACTCATCCGATTCAAGGAGCCCGCTGCAAAGAAACTGGGACTGGGCCGCAAGGATGAGCGGAGCAAGGCGGAATGGATCGAGGTCTTGACGAAAAACCCGGAACTGCTCGAACGCCCCATCGTGGTACGCGGTGACCGGGCGGTTTTGTGCAGGCCGCCAGAAAATGTTCTCGCAATATTGTAGAGGGATTATTCTCGCGCAGAGACGCGGAGGTCCTGACCAGGTTTGTGAAATGATGCTCTATTTTTTGCGAAAAGGAACCCACAGGATTGAATGACCCAACCAGCTGAATCCACTTCGTGTCTGGGTGAGAGATGGGTTCTCCAACCATCACTCAGCTCGAATCATTCCCTCTGCGTCTCCGCGTCTCCGCGTCTCTGCGTCTCTGCGCGAGAAAACCTATCCAGAAGTTAATCAATCGCTGCGGGAGTCTTGATTTTATCGGACAATCCAATTGACATGAAAGGCTTTGGGCGCACGCAAGGCACGCCCCTACCAATTCAGACACATGAAAGGTCAGATCATAGCCATGGGTGGCGGGAGTTTCCTGATGGAACCCGAGAATCCGCTCCTCGACCAATATATCCTCTCGCAGTCAACGAGCGACCGACCCTCGATCTGTTTCCTCCCGCATGCGACGGACGATGCGCAACGCCAGACCGTCGCCTTCTTCAAGGCCTATTCAAAGCTTCCGGCTGAGCCCACTTATCTTTCCCTCTTTGCGCCACATACAGCGGATATCGAAGGGTTTCTTTTCGACCAGAATATCATCTATGTCGGCGGTGGAAACACCAAGAGCATGCTTGCTCTCTGGCGTGAGTGGGGTCTGGACCGGATCCTGACCGAGGCGTGTGAAAACGGCACCGTGCTGGCGGGGGTCAGCGCCGGAGCCAATTGTTGGTTTGAATCCTGCACCACTGATTCCCTTCCCGGCAAGCTCAGTGCCCTGCCCTGCCTTGGCCTGTTGAAGGGCAGCTTTACGCCGCACTACGATGGGGAACCTGAACGACGTCCGACCCTCCATCAAATGCTTCAGGAGGGACAGATAGTGGGTGGGTTGGCGGCTGACGATGGCGTGGCCGCCCATTTCATTGACGGGAAATCCGGCCCCGTGGTCTCGTCACGTGCCGAGGCTCGGGCCTATCGCGTCGCACTCGAAAATGGCCTGGTAGTCGAAGAGGTGGTAGAGACCCGTTTCCTGGGAGAATCTTAGCAGCAGCGCCGCTCTGTAAGCGTTCTTCCATTCATTCAGCGAAACGGCGCGTCCGGCGGCCACGCCCTACCTGCCTACAGATCCCAGCGCACGCCGAGCGTGGCCCGCCATGCGTTTATTCTCAGGTAGGTCGGATATCTGGGATCTGCCTCGTAGTGATCCATTGAGGCAGAACTGGTGATATTGTCGACCTCGGCGATCAACTTCACCCCGGACATCACCTCGTAGGTGGTGTCGATATCGACGCGGGTCCGACCCGCGTCAAATCTGTCGGTCCGGGGGGTATCACCGACATCCTCAAGCAGGTCACTGCTGCGCACCACCTCAACCTGACCGAAAAACCAGGCTTTTTCATAGGAAAAGGTAACCGTCAGTTCCTCGTTTGGCAGGCCGGCCAAGGGCAATGTCTCGTCCGGTCGGGTCGGATATTCAATCGAGCTTTTTCGCCAGATATAGTTGATATTGAATGCCATCGGCGAAAACCAGTCATGCACAACGCCCAGTTCCTGAGCCCAGGTCAATTCGAACCCCGAGACTGTGGCATCGGAACCGTTTTCCCGACGCCACCGCTCATACCCGGCATAGGGTCCGTCCGGTACAATCGATCGCTGATTGTAAACATAATCCCTCACCTGCTTCGCGAACAGTTCGAAAGAGAGGAGTCCTCTCCCCGGAGTCACCAAATCCATGGCGAGATCGATATTAGAGAACAGGGTTGGCTTGAGTTCCGGGTTGCCTTCCTCGACTTCCCTGTCCTCGCGATTGACGTGGCGGTAGGGTACAAGATGGTGATAGTGGGGTCGCTTGATGGTCTCCGTCCACGACCCGATCAGGGTGATTCGGTCGTTGAACCGGTATGCGCCGTGGATACCGGGAAAGAGGTTCCCATAGGAACTGGATCCCGTGTGGATATGAGTGGTTTCGTATTCGCCGTCTTCATCGATGATCACTTCCCGACCCGTGTAGTCGATGTCGGTCTGCTCATAACGCACACCGGCCAGGAACCTGAGCGGTCCCGTCTCATACGAGCCCATCCCGTAACCGGAGGTGATCCGTTCACTGGCATCGTAGGTGCCGGGATCGGAATTTTCGCGGGTGCGACGTTCGTTCAAGACAAACCGGTCATGGTTGGCATTTCGGAATTCCGGGGCCTCCGGCCAGCCGGCCGCCGGGTCCAGCCTGTATCGCCCGTCAAAATAGGCATCGTCGCGGTAGTCACTGAGGACGTCATTCAGCCGATAGTCTCCGGCATAGCCATCGTGCAGCAGGCTGTCCGCCCGTTGGTCAAGCTCGCGGGAACGCACTTTGCCGCCGATCTTCCAAAATCCGTTTTCCGGCTTCCCCAGGCCATGCTTGAATTTCATATTGAGCGTCCCGATCACGTCACCGCCTTTGCGTGACCATGCCTCGCTCACCATTTCATCGAACACGAACTCTTCGGGATCGTAGATCGTATTGCCGTCTGTCTGCTTGAAGGTCGGGAAATCACGATCCGCAAGGTCGTAGGACAGATCGACATCGTCCTGTTCGAAATTGATGATGAAAAAGTCCGGCTCGCTGTAGTCGAATCGTTCATACGAAAATCGGAAATCCGCATCCACTTTCCCGGTAACGAAATACCCGCCCACCGCCGATGTCCATTCCAAGCCTCTGTGTTCAAATGCCATCAGGTTTCGCTTGACCCGGGCACCCTCCACTTCGCCTGATTCGTCATCCACCCGGATGAACTCACCCTCATCGAATCGCAAATCCAGCTGCGGATTGTAGATCTTGCCCGGGTCCTGTTGGTAGTTGCCACGAAAATAGAGCGAAAGCGATTCGTTGACCCGGTGATCGAAAACGCCCGACAGCTCCAGTTCGCGTTCATGATTATGCCATTGATCGAGACGCATACGCGTGAGCGCATGAACCTCGCCGTCCGGGGTGTCAATCGGCGTCCAGTCCAGTGAACGATTGTAGGATCCGCGGATTTCATCGGTGGCCGTGAGGGTAAAGAGGGCACCCCATTGGCGTTCCTCGCCGAAGGCATTCCCAAGGGTCAGGGTGCCGACCGTGCTGATCGCGTCCACGGACGAGCGGTATTCGGCGGTGAGCCGGCCCTGGACGGTTCTCCGGGGCTGTTCAAAGGCCGGCTTCGACTGAACGCTGACCGATCCGCCGAGCGTGTCCGCGTCGATGTCCGGAGTGACCGCCTTGAGGACCTCAACCGTGTCCACCGCGGAGGACGACATGGACTCCAGCGACACATTACTCTTCTGTCCATCGACGGTCACATTTCCGAATCGCAGGTCCGGTCGACGCTGCAGGGCATCGGCTACTGTACCGTCTTCCTGCAATTCGACTTCGCTCTTTTCGCTGGTGATCGAATCGGTGGATCGGGTCGCCGGGTTGGCTTCCGAAGAGACCTCATTGTTGTCAATCGACGGCGAGGCGCCTTGATCCTGAGCAATGAGCGGGAGCCCGGCGACCAGTCCGTACATGGCAAATCCGATCAGGCTTTGCCCGATCATCGCCGTAAAATGGCGAAAGCAGCGCCTTGAAAAGAATCCTCTCACCATGGCACATCACCGGAAACACAAATAAGGGGCACCTTGAAAAAATGGAGACTGTCATTGTCAGGCAGAATGCCACGATTGGCAAGGCACCTTCGACGGACACACATGCTTTCCCCGTCGCCCGATGGACTTCCGGGTTCGCGTGCGACGCCGGGACACGATGGAGAACTCGGCCGGGCAGGCACTCCCTGCTCCGCTCCCGTTTCGTTCAGTCCTCGCCCAAGACCTCGTTGAGGATGGCTCCAGCCGCGGCCATGCCGCTCATGATCCAGGTGAACTCGCCGCCCAATATCACGAATCTTGCACCGAGTTCCAGGATTACCTCCAGATCCTCCTTCGAACCCACCGGTCGACCCCAGACCTTCCCGTGGTCCGCTGCAGCCCGGGCCACCTTCCGCTGAGCTTCCAACATCTTCGGATCGCCGGCTGCCGGCGAGCACCCCAACCTCAATGACATGTCACCGGGTCCGATGAAGAGCACGTCAACGCCCTCGACCGCCGCGATGGCATCGGCGTTCTCGAGAGCCTGGGATGTTTCCAACTGAACCGAGACCGACGTCTCCCGGTTGCAGTCTTCGGTATATTCAAAAGATTGAAACCGGAGCCCGCAATCGAGACCGACACCGTCAAACCCCCGATCACCAATCGGCGGGAACTTGGTCGCCTCGACAATGGCTGCTGCTTTTTCCGGGGTCGAAACATGAGGTATGATCACACCGGCCGCCCCATCCTCCAACAGGCGGTAGAGCCCGGTTTTCTCCAAGGTGGGCGGCCTCCAGAGACAGTCGATGTCCGCGATATGGTGAAAAGCGATCATGGCCTGAGCCTCGCGATGATCCCACGCCCGGTGCTCACCATCGATCCAAACACCGTCGTACCCGGCCAATGCGGCCTGCATGGGCGCATATGGCAGGTAGTGCCCGATATTACAGATCCGCGCCACTTTCCCACTTCGTATCTTCTCCAATACTTTTGACCGCCTCATGGGGATGGGGATGTGCCCGAATAAGGCCTGCAGGACAAGGGAATACGACTGTTTCCCGGTTGAAGTGAACGATTTCGAGTCGGAGCCAGAGAGTCAAAAAGAGACTTCTGACAACTGGACCCGGCCCTTAAGGGCACTTTAAGATCCAGTGATGGAGAGAATTCCGACCGCACGATGCCCATAGTCCCGTCCAGCTATCGATCGCCCTGGTGGCTTCCCGGAGGCCATCTGCAGACGCTGGCTCCTGCCCTCTTCGGAAGTCGAAGGAATCCCGGCTATCGAAGACAAAGGGTCGAACTGCCCGACGGTGACTTCCTCGACCTGGACTGGTTGCGCAATGGATCCTCGCATCTGGCAATTCTCGTTCACGGACTAGAAGGATCATCCTTCTCTCCCTACATGACGGGCATGGCCCGCGCGCTCCGAAGCGCGGATCACGCCTGGGATGTCCTGTCCATCAATCTGCGCGGTTGCGGTGGAGAACCGAACCGCACGCTCCGTTTTTATCATAGCGGAGAGACCGGTGATCTGAGGACGATCCTCAAAACCAACACAGCTCCTTATTCGTCGGTCGCCCTGATCGGATTCAGCCTGGGCGGAAACGTTGTCCTCAAATATCTGGGCGAAGCGCCCGATGAAGTCGATTCGAAGATTGCAGCCGCAATCGCCTTTTCGGTCCCCTGCCATCTGGCGACCAGTGCGGAAGTCCTGGCCCGCCCGATCAATCGGATCTACATGTTTCGGTTCCTGCGCACCCTGATCGCAAAGATCAGGCATCAGGCTCACCGACTTCCGCAAGCCATCGATCTGACCGGTATCGGAAGCATACGGACGTTCAAGGCCTTTGACGGACGCTTTACCGGCCCCCTGCATGGCTTTCGTGACGCGGAAGATTATTGGGCAAAGTGCAGCTCCCGCCAATTCCTGCCCGCGATCCGGATCCCGACCCTCCTGGTGAACGCTCGGAACGACCCCTTCCTGAGTCCCGAGTGTTTTCCGGAAGATGAAGCCCGAAGCCACCGCCGGCTTTTTCTGGAATGTCCGGCCTCCGGCGGCCATCTGGGATTTCCGGGCTGGAAAACAGGATCGCCCAGCTGGATCGAAGAGAGGGTGCTCAGTTTTCTGGATACGGTGGTGGAGAATCCCAAAACAGATCTCGATCCTCGACGGATTGAGTAGCAGACCTGCTTGGCAATAGAAACAAACCTTCAAACTTGGACACTTAGCTCCGCACGGAGGCGATCTCTTTTGCCAAAGTGCTCTCGGTCGATAACCTATTATTGTTGGCTTCGTTATGAAGCTCGGAGTAATAGTTCAGGGTTTGCTGATCATCGCATCGACCGCCATGATTCGTGCGGACGTCGCTGATCTGATGGCTGAAGCCAGGTGCGGGGATGCCCAAGCTCAATACCTGCTCGGTTGCGCGTGGATCCGCGGCGACATCGATGGGACCAGCGATCTGAAGGAGGCGATCGCCTGTCTGCGCCAATCGTCGGAACAGGACCATCCCTCTGCTCAGGGCCTGCTTGGCTTCGTGCTTCTCCAAACGACCCTTTCCGACGAGGAACTCACGGAGGCAGTGACCTGCATGCAGAAGGCCGCTGACGGAGGATGCGCCTTGGGTATGACCGGACTGGCCCTGGCCTATCTCAACGGCTGGGGTGTCGACCGTGATCTCGAAATCGCTTTCGAGTATTTCAAGCAAGCGGCCGAGAGCGGGGACCCGTTCGGTCAATTCGGTTTCAGCCAGGTCCTTGAGTACGGAATCGGCAGTGCTGCCGATCCTGCCGAAGCCAATCGGTGGCTGGAGACAGCGACCCAGCACCGATTCGACCCGGCAGAAACAGATCTGGGTCTGCATTGTTGGCACGGGACCGGCCAGGAGGTTGACGCCATTTCCGCTCTCATACATCTGACCAACACGGCGGATTCAGGTTATGCCCCGGCTCAATTTCATCTCGCCGCCCTCATCTGGTCAGGGGATGCACTCAGACCCGATCAGGGGAAAGCGATCCAATGGCTGAGAAAATCGGCCCAAAAAGAATATGCGCCTTCGATACGTGTTCTGGGTATTCTCCATGCAAGGGGAATTGGTCTCGAGCAGAATATCGATCAGGCGGAAACCTACCTGAACCAGGCATCGGACCTGGGGGACGAGCTGGCATCGCTGGCTTTGGCCAATCGGATATGGGAGTCGAAGTCTGACACGCTACCCGACGATGTCTGGCAGGCTCCCGAGATCCCGGACCGCGTATTGTTCGTCCGGGGCGGCGCACCTGACAACGACATCAACACCGTGGTCAATTTCCTGGCCGCCAGAGAACTGCTGGCCTCGAGCTACTAGTGGAGCGGCAACCGTGAAATGATGGGCGACTTCCATACGGCGGACGCGGAAGTCCGCCCTCCGAGGTTCCGAAGCGGACCGCCAGTCAGTCAGCCGGCCAGCGAACCACACCCATATGGTAACGCTGGTGTGTCTCCAGGCCTTTGCAGTAGTAGGCGGTGACGATCGTTCCATCGGCCACCTGGACACTCGAAGGATAGCCTCCATCCGTATCGGCATGGTAATTGACGATGACCCTGGGTGCGCCCCAGGTCTTGCCACTGTCATCACTCAGGCGAATTGCGACCCCGTGGAGACCCTTATTGCGCAGTCCGTAGGAGAGTAGTATTCGTCCGTCCTCCAGAGCGAGAAGGTGACCGGGAATCTGACCGATCATGGTGACGGGCCCCATAGGCAACCATGTCGCACCCAGGTCCGTCGACCGATGAAGCTCAAGGTGTTGGTTGATCCGGGTGCGTGCCGCGACCAGTAGCGACCCATCGGCCAGAACGAGCGGCGTCGTCTCGTTGCTGTTGATCCCCTCTATGGTCCCTTTCTGTTTCCAGTTTCGTCCGTCATCCTCGCTGGAATAATAGCGGGAATGACTTCCCCCGGTCGAACCACCGTAGATACATGCCCCCAGACCGCCGTCCGGATGCCTCACAATGTCTCCAAACGGGATCCCTCGATATCCCTCTTCGTCTGGCAGGGAGATCGCCTCGGCTTGTTCCCAGATCCGCCCCCCGTCTGATGACCGGCAGACCCAGGGCGCCAAAACTTTCCCTTCGTGGGGACTTGAATAATCGCCCGGTTTATTGCGACGGTCCCAGCCCGAGGCCAGGACGACGAGCGAACCGTCGTGGGCCAGACCCGCAGCCACATTCATGCGATTGGTCCCCGGGGTATGTGGGGCCGGAACGCCCCGCAGATGCCAGGTTCGACCATCATCGGTGCTGGCCCAACACTCGACGTCTCCTTCCCAGCCGCCGTGCGTGGGTTGATTGAAGATGGTGGCAAGAATCGTCCCGTCGGATAGTCGGGTCAGATTCGGCCAGGCGCAGACATTGTCGACAGCAATAAATCGTTCCATAATTTTTCCTTCCGATGACAGCAGAGATGATCCACGCTTCGCACGCGAACCCAAAGCCATCCAATCGAACGGATCGGCCTAGTGGAGCATCACGCATGAAATGATGGGTAAGGGTGGAGAGGGTTTATCCCTCGATGGCCAGTTTGATCGAGGCGTAAAGCCTCTCCTACAAGAAGAAAAATGGTTGATCCCTGAGTCGGAGGATGATCTCTCGGGACCCCATCATTTCACCTGTGTCGGTCCACTAGTGTCCGATCTCACATATGAGCTTGCCAATACCAGAGCTATTTTCGGCCTCAGAAACAGGAGACGCCCTCGAATGCATGAATAGGTGGGGATTCTGTGTCATCACCAAGATGATCGAGTCGCTGCCAAAACACCTGAAGAGTTACGCCGACGGGTATACGAGCCATCATGGCTCGTGGCGTGGGGACGACTGAATCGTGGAGGCCTACCAGGGTGAGATTTTCTCGGTCGTCTGTGCCTTGATCTGGGCAATTTCGGTGATCTTTCTGCGAACCGCGTCCGCCAGCGTGCCGGCGCTTGAACTGAATATTCTCAAGAACGCGATCGGGACCGGTCTGTTTGCATTGACGCTTATCATTATGGGTAGCGGTCAGTTCGCTGGGCTGACCGTTGGCACTCTCGGGTTGCTCGGCATTTCTGCCGTATTGGGCATCACCATCGCGGACACCTGCTTCCTGAAAGCTCTCAATCTGCTTGGTGCCGGTCGCAATGCAGTCCTGGATTGCCTCTACAGCCCGTTCGTCATCGTTCTCTCCGTGATTTTTCTCCAGGAGTCGTTCGGACTGAAACAGGCCATGGGATTCGTCCTGATTGTTGGTGGCGTCCTCATGGCGACGGCGAGTTCTCAAAGGGATCCCATCTCGAAATCCAAACTCTGGCGCGGCCTCGGCTACGGCAGTTTGAGCATGCTCTTCATGGCGATCGGGGTCGTAATCTCGAAACCCCTGCTTGCGGATACCTCACCGATTGCGGTTTCGGCCTGGCGACTCCTCATCGGTCTTCTGGGCGGGGTGGTCTGGGTCGTGGTCTCAGGTCGTTCGCGCCGTTCAATCGCGGTTTTCCGGGGCCCGCTGCCCTGGGTCAGTATCACCATGGGGGCTGTGCTGGGGGCCTGGCTCGCCCTGATGGTCTGGATGGCCGGATTCAAGTACACCGAGGCGTCGACCGCCTCGATCCTGAATCAAACTTCGGTCATCTTCATTGTTGTCCTCGCCGCCATCTTCCTGCGCGAACCCGTTGGCTGGAAAAAAGCCGGCGGCATTGTTCTCGGGTTCACCGGAATCGTGGCCGTGTTTCTCGCCTGAAGGGGCTGTTCGAAGGGGGCCTGGGGTCATAGCACCAACGAGACAACCGTGCGGCCGAAATCAGCCAATCTCGCATTGGCATGCACGATTACACGGAATGACCCCGTAGCAACTGTGTTGCCCATGAAAACCCTCTTTGAAGGTTTTCATGGGCGTGCATCACCGGACTGATCAGGTAGGGCGTGGCCGCCGGACGCGCCGCCCCACAGGCTGATTACTTTCCGATCGGCCTGCCTTCGACGGCGCGTCCAGCGGCCACGCCCTACCCTTTCCAGATACAGTGCAAAACAAACCGTAGGTATTCTCAGAAATCCGGGTAGTCAGCGAAGGCGTCGTCGGGGTCGCCAATCGGGGTGTCGTGGCCCCGTTTCCGATGTCGCCCATCGGCACCATCCTCCGAAATCACAATCGCCACCCGCGTATAAACAAAAACCCGTTCACCGTTGTGCACGATCGGCTTGAACCGGTAGTGCGAGGCCGCGATGACGGCGGAGAGGACGAAGGCCTTCGGTGGGTAGCCTTCGATCTCCACATTGTATCCACGCCCGTCCGGTCCCACTGCCATGGTGACATGGACAACTTCCGTCTGCCCGCTTCCCCGCAGCTTGTTGGGATAGGGAGCGATCGGTTCATAGGTTATCTCAGGTAATCCACCCACCTCGACCGGACTGTAGATAATATCCTCGATGACATCGAAAACGACCCGTCCAAGCATCGCGTTCGCCCTGCGAACGGATCCCGCATAAAAGCGAAACGGCAAAAGGACGCGCATCGGAACGATCCGCCCGTTGCGCAAACCCGGTTTGAATTGCCAGGATCCGATCACATTCAAGGCGGCGTCTCCAAAGGCGGCATGGGTGGCAGACCTTACTTCGGGTTGGTAAACCGATCCGTCAGTCTGAACGATGAATACCAATTCAGCGCGACCATCGAGCCCTGTCCCCTCCATTTCGGCCGGATAGACAGGCGACGGGTATTCTCGCGGCACCGGGTCCCTCCGGCTTCTCGCCGAAACGTCCCCGACCGTGATAAAGAGCAACCCCACGATGCCCGAAACCGCCCATTTCATGCGAGACACGTTAGCATGAAACGGGGGGAAAGGAAACCTTCTTTAGGGCACTTTAATAATCAGCAGTGCGATTCCTTCACCTGTCCCGCCTCAATTCCTCTGGAAAGAATCTTGCGAATAATCTCCGGTCGCTACGAACCGTCTGGAAGTGGCCTTCGACCGGTCTCACCGCGTCCTGGAGGTGTATCGCCCTCATAGACCCAGATTGTCATCTCAAAAGTGCAGTAGACCGGTTTGCCATCCTTCATCGGCGGCTCAAACACGTATCCGGCGGCACCGACCAGCGCGGGAATCAGGAAGATCGGTCTATCCATGTCGAGAACCTCCGGATTATAGACCTTGCCATCGGGTCCGATCGTCACGTTGACCGCCACCCGCTCGTCCAGCCCACTGCCCGCCAGTGCTGGTGGGTAGGGCGCCCGGGGTTTCTCGACCACAACCGGTCGTTCATCGAGGTCGCGGGTCCGTACAGGCTCAACATCAATCATCTTGAATACCTTCCGTCCAACTTGGGCATTCAGCTTGTTCTCGGGAGAGGCAGTGAACTGGAACGGAAGGGAAACTTTCTGCGAAATCGGTTTCCCATCAAACGTCGCCGGCTTGAAACGCCATTCCGTGATCGCCACCAGGGCGGCATCGCCAAACTCCGGTTCAGAGGCTTCGGTAACCATCGGATCCTCCACCAGACCCTTCTTATTGACGACAAAGGTGAGTTTCGCAACACCGTCCTTTCCGGACTCGATCAAGGCATCCGGATACAAAGGAGTGATGGTATCCAAGGGCGCCGGATTGGTATGCTGCCCCAGAAGAAGGATCGGCAGGGCAATGAAGGCTGCGACCAAAAAAGTGGACCGGAATTTCATAGCATGCATAGAAAGCACAATCCGTCCCCGGCAACAACCCCGGAAATCACAAGTGCAGAACTGGAACCCTACTGCCCCCCTGCCCGAACACCGACTTTCAGCCGCACGGCGTGACTCTCACCTTCGTTCAGGAAAGGAAGCGTGACCACCAGGCGCCCTTGAGTGTGATCGGCATGCCCATCCCCTGCATAGGGATTGTGTGGGAGAACCGGCCAGGATACGCCCGCTTCCCGCGGCAGAGACAGGTCCCAGACATGATGACGAATCCATTCGAGGCCTGTTTTCTTGAATTGCCCCTTTCCCAACTCGTCGGTCGTTCCGTCGGAAAATGCGACCGGGCTTTCCGGATAACGAATAAAGGTAAAGTGGTTGGCGACCGGCAGACCCGTCGGTGGCGCTTTGAGCAGGCGAGCGGTTATCTGGAGTGTGTCGGCGGAGAGAATCTCGGATGAAATCTCCGTGATCGCACCTCCTGTCTCTATCCTGAGGCTCCAGACTTTTCCGTCGGTTTCCTCGATCGCCGTCTTCTCGGGGACATAAGCAAGGTCTGTTTCAGGCGCCAGGTCCGATTTTCGGGTCGTCCCCCGAGGAGAGACGAGATCTGTGTCCCCGACCGTCATGGTGCTCCAGAGCGGCTGCAACTTGGTATTGCCGCCGCCAACGATGAGCCCCGCGTCCCGATGGTAGATGCTCACGAGATTCTGACGGTCCTGAATGAAGCGATTGGGCGTTCGCGGTGCGCAGTAGGCGGAGAAACTCAGCAGCCACGGGCTTTCGCGCACCAGAAGCGCGCGATCGCCCATGCGATGGCGGGACGGTGGGGTCGATGCCGGTCCCGGCCCTCCGTCCCCATCCGACAGACAGAGCAGGAGCATTTCGGCGTCCGTGATTTCTTTCGAACCCCGCACCTCCAGTTGCTGCAGGAGGTGGGTGAGAAGAGCCCTCCCGTGGTCGGAGTAATAAAGGCCCGGATGAGCCGGCATCAGTCGCGCAAGGGTGGTGACCCCACCGTCTTCGTTTCTCACGACCTCCAGCGGAGGGTAAGGGTTGCGTTCATCAACCGTCTCGATGCTCGATCCATCCGGATAGGTATAGTTGAAGTGGAAGGTATTCCCGCGTTCCAGGATTCGTCCGACGCCTTCCGCCCGACTGTAGTGGTAGAATATGGCCAAGGCCTCGAGGTAGACCCGGTTATAGAGGACCACCGGTCCCACGTGCTCCGTCCACCAACCGTATTCCGATTGGGCAGCCTCCACCAGATCCATATAGTCCAGCGCCTGCTGCTGCCAGTCCTGCCGTCCAAATCGTTTCCCGGCCAGATAAAGCCCGGCGGCATGATGACTGGGGATATTGTGCACCCACGGTATGACCTCACCTTCGGCCGGCGCTTTTTCAAAAGGCAATGGACCCGGATAAATCGAGCTGGCCGAAGAGAGTTCGGTCGCTGAAATCCCCGAATACCCCAGGAGCAGGCCTTCCTCCCAGATCTGCCGATCCTGATCGGAGAGTTCTTCCGCCAGCAGATCGTAGGTGATCATCCAGCGCAGGTAGGTCCAGGGCATATAGATCATGCCCCATTCCGACCCATCCTTTTTGTTGAAAAGGTACATGCCCTTCTCGTCATGACGCTCACGAAGAAACCGACCGCCGGCCGCGATGGCATGCAGAAGATCTGTGTTCCCGTGATAATGGCTCAGCTCGCTCTTGAAGAGCATGGCCAGGGTCAGGATGACATCCTGGTCCCGTACAATCCAGGGCTCAGTCCCGAACTGGCCGTTCGAACGGCCGGAAGCCAGAATCCCATCGACTTTGGAGTCAAGCGACCGGACCAGTCGATGACGGAATGAAGATAACTTTTCCGGGTTGGATTCAGATGACATTGCTCAATCTGGGGTCAGGCGTTGGGGATCCCTTCATTTGCGGGATCATCGCGTGCGGTCAAGAAATGGTCGTTCAATTGACGGAGCGAGAGAAAAGGCATCCTGAGTCAGGCGATATCGTTCGGCCGCCCTGCCAGCCACTCTCCTTCGCCTTCTCCGAACAGAACGGTTTCAGAGGATTGCCGCTTGCCACAAACCCGGGCATTGCTCGGAATGGCATTTAGATAAGCACCAACAGAAAGGATAGAGTCGAGGTCTTTAAGTCATGCCGATTCGCTCGAACCCACTGGCAGTCGCCACCCTGCACGCCGGCACAGCGGCGTGGCTACACTGATTCAAGTTGAGCTCCGGTTGTAGCAACGGCGCTGTGTCGCCGTTCCCGGATGCCAGGTGCAGAAGGCTGCAAATCCTCCTGCGCCCCCCTTAACATTGCCATTCAACTTTGACCCCTTCGAAGAGGCTGTCTTTCCCCATGCTCCACCCATTCTCAGAAACACATCTTTCTGATTTCTTCGGCAGTCCTAAAGATTAATCGACTGACCCGAATGGCACTAAGGGGCCGTCACGAAATAAGTTATTAAAGATGCGCAGAATTATCGGGGAGCAACAAGGCGGGTTCGGGCGATTATAGCGGGCTATCTGAGCCGGAATCCAACACCGTTGCCCGCCGAAAA
>QNAI01000007.1 GCA_003641745.1 Verrucomicrobiota bacterium
CGAGCCGACCCGGTCGATGCTCGTCCGGTTCAACCCCTCCATCGATGGCCCGGCCCCACCCAGGAATTCCGGAGAATCCGGGCTAAAGATCGATACCAATCCCCAATATCAGCCGGTAATCATCCGGTAATCATCCGGCGCCGGTTTGGCGTCGTCTTCATTGGCGACCGGGTTCTGCACCCGGTCCCAGATGAACGACACGTCGAAATCGAATACCCTGGTCAACTCAAACTCGAGCGAATTCAACCAATGCGTGTCGAGTCCACCCGACTCCTCGCTCCCGACAGCCACCCGGAGCTGGGACGTAAAATCGTTGGCTTTGGTCAGGTCCTTCTCAAAGGTCATCTGGGCGACGATAATCGGGGTCTTGCGGGTTTCATCCTCACCGGGCTGGACCGAAAAATATTTCGTGTACTGATAAGCCGGACCAACGGCCACGCTCCACTCGGTCGTATCTGTCTGGGTAAACCAATAGCCCAGCTGTGCGCCCAAACTTACCCGGTGCTCAATATTCTGTAAGGAATCGCGGTAATACTGCAGGTTGACCGGCCGGATAAAGAATTTCCGATCGAAGAAATAGTCATAATAGTTGGTCACGCGATGGTTGTTGACCGTATCCACATCGTTTAGACGACTGACCGTGCCGAGGTATTCCAACACGAAACGCGTCCGGCCCGTCCGGCGCCTGATATTCCACCAGGTATTGTAGTCGAGCTGCGCGATGTTGCCACTGCGTAAGTCAAGGCCCAGCGAGACCCTGGCTGTCCAGTGACTGAGTTCACCTTCGTCTCCGTGCGCGATTGCGACCAGATCGCCTCGGTCAAAACTGACCTCGCGACCACCCTTCACCACGACCCGATCACCCTTCATGAAGATCGCGCCCAGCGCCGTCTCGTGCGATTCCGAATAGATCTCGTGGTAACGCTTGGTCCGGATCTGCTTGATGTCCTTGAAGTCGAATGAGAGGAAGTCCAGTTCATCGCTGTCAAATTCCAGCTTCCCGTTGTACATGGCGATGATCTCGCCCTTGAGCCATTCGTCGGACACGAGTTGGATCCAGTCAAACCCATCGATCGGCGGGGTCCAGTCGGATTGGACGGAAGGGTTGTCATCCAGGTCCTCGGTTTCGTGCGCCCCGACATGGATTGGCCCGATCAATCCCGCGATCATCGCGGTCATTCCAAAAACACCGCTCCGACTCAAACCCATACAAGAGGAAGTCCGGACAGGGCAGCTGTAATTCATCATCATCTCCATTCCCGGGTTGACATTTCCTTCTCCGCGGATCGCACCACCCTTTCTAGTCCGGATGCGTTTCCAGCTTCGAGCCAAAAGAGACGTCCATCACCGGCCACCGCCCGCTTCACGCCCGATCAGGCGAAGCTGATCCGAGGTGGGCCGACCGGTTCGCGCTCCATGTGGAACCGGGCCAGGCGGTGGAGGAGTCGTCCCCGGATCTCCCCGAACTCGGGATCGGCCCAGAGATTGCGGTACTGATCCGGATCGTCCTGAAGATCGTAGAGTTCGCCTTCCTCGGTATGCCGGTAGACCACCAGCTTGTGTCGATCGGTGATCAGGGTGTGCTGGTTCAGGGTCGACCGAGTGGCTCTCATCTCCACCAGAACGGCGTCCTGCACCGCCTCGGCCTCTCCCTTGAGGATCGGCCTCAGATCAGCTCCCTGCCACTCCTGAGGCGGGGCGATTCCGGCCAGTGAGAGGAAAGTCCTCGGCAGGTCGACCAGATTGGCCAGGGCAGGCACCGTGCCGCGTTTCCGGATGTGGCCCGGTCCCCAGACCAGTAGAGGCACCCTCTGGCAATCCTCGAAAGCCGCGATCCCCTTGCCCCACAGACCGTGATGACCGTGCATCTCCCCGTGATCGGAGGTCCAGACGATGATGGTGTTCTCAAGCTGGTTCGACTCCTCGAGGGTCCGGATGAGTGTGCCCAGGCGATGGTCGAGAAAGGCGACCATGCCCAGGGTCGCCTGGAGAGCGGCCTGCCTCCGAGCGTCTTTCTCGGGTTCGCCAAAACAGGAGGGAACGGTGGCTTCCTCACGCACCGCCCCATTGAGGGCAGCCGGTGCGCCGACCCAATCGTTGAGCGATCCGAAGTCCTTCCGGTGACACATCCGGTAAACTTCCGGCTTCCGATCGAACTCGCCTTCGCGGTAGCCTTCAAAGACCTCCATCGCATCGGTCCGGACCCGGCTGTACCAAGGCTCGGGACAGAGGTGAGGTTCGTGTGGATCCTGGAAACTTGCCCAGCAGAACCATGGTCGTCCGGGGTCCTGTCGCCGGATAAACCGACGGGTCAGACCGGCCACCCATTCCGTGTCGTGGACCTGTTCGGGGATTTCCCAACTGCCGCAGGCGTGATGGTCATACTCATTTCGCAGGTGGGGGAACCACGGCCGGAAATCGACCCCGGCATCCTCCAGAAACGCCCGATAGTGCATGGCCGGGGTATTGTTCGTCGTGTGGCCCTTGCTGCCCTCGAATTCCTCAAAGCCAAGGTAGGGTCCGCGCCAACTGCGAAAGAACGACGGCTCCGGGTCCACGCCGCCCGCCATTTGCCGCGCCTCATCGGCCCTTCGCACAAAATGGGTCTTCCCGAACAGGGCTGTATGGTAACCCTCGCCGCCCAGGATCTCCGGCAGGGTGGGCCCCGGAAACGGGTCCGGGGTGACCCCGATGGTGTAGGCAAGATGGGAAGAGGGATACCGACCGGTCAGGAGGGAAACCCGGGTCGGCGTGCAGACGGGCGACGGACAATAGGCACGATCGAAATGAATCCCTTCGCGTCCGAGCCGATCCAGGTTGGGCGTGTCGATGGCCCTGAGCCCTTTCAGGCCCAGGTGGTCGAAGCGCTGCTGATCGGTTGTGATGAAAAGGATATTGGGCCGGGGCATAGCGGGGGGAGCCTGGTGGAGCTTCAATTTTCCAGGTAGGGAATGGTCAGGGGACCTTCGGGCAGGATCGCCACCCGGGCGTCGCGCCCGATCCGATCGAGCTCCTCGTCCAGACTGGAACGAAGATCCGCTATCGGGGTGAGGTAGGCCCGCTTCACCTCCTCGTCGGCCAATTCGCTGTAGAGCCCGACCCGGTTTTTTTGAACGATGAGGGCCAGCAACTGGACCTGCCACCGGTCGACCTCCGAAAACCCCGGTTCGCCGATCGCGTCGAGCGCCTCGCGGGCCGATCCGTATCGAAAGAGCATCTGCTTGAACTGACCGTGCTCGGGGAAGCCGTCGTTGCAGCGCGCCGCGGTCAGGATCAACCCGCCCTCCGAGGTGATCTGATGCGCCGCCGACATGCCCTTTACGGTCTGGTAGAGATTCAGGTCGAGCGGCGCACCACTGTTCGTGGTGATGACGATCGGAAACGGCTGCGCCACCCCGGCCATCGTGGTCTCCCGGGCATAGGCACAACCGGCCTCATGGGCCTCGATCACGTCGCCACAGAAGAAACGGGTGATCTCCTTGCGCACATTCAGGGTGACGTTGAGCAGAAAATCGACCGGCAGGAGCGAGCCCGCCGCCCGCACGTGATCCTGGGTCGGGTTGCCCTCAAATCGGCCCCAAGTGCTGTGCGGGTCGGCGATATTGGCGACGCTGTGATAGTGCATGATCGCATCCAGCCCCGCCACTCCGGGGAAACAGGCCTTGTAGCCGCCGGAGAACCCGGCCATGAAATGCGGCTCGATGAAGCCCAGGAGGATGCGTCGGTCGGCCCGGGCGTATTCACGATTGAATGACACCGGGTACCCGAAGCGCGACCGGCCGACCTCGACCAGGGTGTCGGCATCCCGGGCGTCATGATTGACGATCCGGTAGCGCTCGTAGATCGAATCGCCGACCATCCGGCGGAGTTCGGCCTCGGTATTGCCACGGTGGGTCCCGGTCCCGACCACGATGGTGATGTTTCCATCCGGGACGTGATCCAACTCCGCGAACAGCCACGGCAGCAGGCGCTCGTTGGGAAGGGCCCGGGTGATATCGGGAATGGCCACCGCGACGGAGTCTCCGGCGCCGATGCGTTCCCTGAGCGGCGCACCCCCGATCGGCCGGCGGGCAGCCTCTACAAAGGCGGCGACCTCATCCTCAAGGCCCGGAATGAAACGAGGCCGGATGATGGTTGCATTGACGCCTTCCAGATCGAGATCGAGGCCGGTTTCGCCATATTCAAGTCGAACAGTCTCAGACATGAGCATCCATCAAACCGGCTCCGGCCGGTGAGGCAAACGTCGATTCCGGAAAAATGGGGTCAGGCCGTGTAGTGTGTAGTTCAAGCTTTCATGCCCCTGCTCGAGAAAGAAAGGGTCTTCTGCTCCTGATTGACCGGAACATCGGCACCATCCGGGGCGGTCCTTTCCCCCGGGAGGGGAGCGCGGAATCGGATCAGCGTGGATGTGGGGATTTGCGACTCACCAAATCTAAAGACCGAGTTTGGCGAGCAACTCATCGACCGAAAGCTTGTGGTGCGCGGCCACTGGTTTCAGCACCCCGCCAATAAGAGTACCGGTCTTCAGTGGTCGATGGTTGGGCACTGTGACATGATGTGTGCCGTTGACTTCGGTCGTGAGACGGATGTGCGAACCGTGTTGACGAATGCTCTCATAGCCCAGGGTATGCAGGGCCTGAACCAAGGCGCTCCCGTTGACGTTGCGCGGGATCTTCACACCGCGAGGACCTCGTCACGCACGAAGTGTAATCTGATGACACAGGGTTTCTCTCCGGGCGCTCCGTCGCCGAAGTGACAATGTACGGCTTCACGCACCATCCGACGCAAGTCATCGAGTGATTCGCCCTCGGTGGCAATAGCATGACCAAGCGCTACGGCAACGTAACCGCCGTCCGCTTCGTCCTCATGCACCTCAAAAATGATCTCACTCATGGCCTTTCAAGGTAGGTGGGCTCGGCACCTTCGGCAAGCCTGTCGTTCGGGGACGCCGAAAAGGGGTCGAATCGACCACAGGGCACTTTGACTGATTCGAGACGGTCAGCGCGGCAAGGATTTGGGCGTCGGGCAAAGCCCTCCTTCAATAGCGACACTCGATTTCGGTGACGTTGCCGCAGGTGCAGGTGACGATCAGCTTGGTGACACGGCCCCGCTCGACCACGGTCTCGATCCGGGTGCCATGGGCGCCGGTCTCGTTTTGCGGTGAGGAAACCTCGGGGTCCGTCGGTGCCGGTGGCGCGTGTTCAAGCGGGGGAAGGGTCACAGAGGCATCGGATGCCGTCCGACCCGGATCTGAGCGTGAGATCACTTCGCGTCCTATCAGAAAGTCTTCCATGGATGTCGGTCAAAGAGGTGTCTACTGGGAGGCCAGGATGGCAAAGCTCAATTCGATTCGCTGATTTTCGGGAGCGCCCGATTCGGTGTCACTGAGAGGCGCGGTATCGGCAAATCCGGTCACCCGTTCGAATCGATCCGGATTCACCGCATAGTGTTGCATCTCGCGACGGGCGGCATTGGCGCGGTCCGCGGTCAACTCCCAGGGACCGTAATCCGACGAAGTCGCGCGAAAGTCAGATGAGACATGACCGTCGATCCGTATTTTGAAATCCTGTCGATCGGCGATCCAGGCCAGGTTCTGTATGACAAAGCGTCCCCATTCAGTGAAGCCTGAAGAACCGGACTCGAACATGGGACGGGTGGCGCGGTCATAAACGATCACCCGAAGCCCGTCCGAGGTGACCTTCACTTCGACCGGTGAATCTGTTTCGGACTCATCGATGTCGAGCATCCGATAAAAATCGCGCGCCAGGGAATGCAGGAAAGCCGTTTCAGCCAGTGAAGTGAGGTCCGCCTCCTCACCGCCTCCCTTGACTCCACCCGGTTCAATATCGCTGTTCATCACGCCGCTCGAACTGTCCAGAGGCGAATTGAACGGGCTCTTGAAGTACTGTGAGGTCGCGAGCAGGATTTCCTGATCCTGGGCCGAGATCCACAGGACCATGAAAAGGGCCATCATCGCCGTCACGAAGTCGGCGTAGGCGACTTTCCAGGCACCACCGTGATGAGCTTCCGCTTTTTTTGCCATGTCAGTGGTTCAGATCAGCGGGCGGAGATGGCTGCCTTGAGCGTCTGCTCAAGTTCATCCGCTCCCGGCAACAATTTTGCATCGACATTGCGGCGGGCCAGTTCAATCGCCATGATCGGGGCCAATCCCCGGGCATAGGCAGACAGGGCCGTCGCCATGCAGTTATAGTATTGAACGGTGCTTTCGTCGTTGAACTTGATCCGATTGGTCAGCGGGTTGACGAATCCATAGGCTCCAAGAATACCCAGGAAGGTTCCGGTCAGCGCCGCGGCCACCCTTTCGCCCACCACTTCCGGACCCTCCGAGATGGCGGCCATGGTATTGATGATGCCGAGCACGGCCGCAATGATCCCGATCCCGGGCAGCGAATCGCCCACCAGGTTCAGCACGGTGACCGGGCCGTGGGCTTCGCGCTCCTTGGTCTCGATCTCCGCTTCGAGCAGCGGTTGCAGCTGTTCGGGCTTGATCTTTCCGTCAATAATCGGCTTGAGGCCGTTGCAGAGAAATTCGACCTGTTCCTTGTTCTTCAGAAAGCGTGGGTATTTCTGAAAAATCGAGCTGTTTTCCGGTTCCGAAACATGCTCGTCCAATGCGATCAATCCGCTCTTCTTTCCGGTCAGGAACAATTCGTAGAGCACCTTCAGGAGGTCCATATAGTCATCGCGACCGGGCAGGGTTCCCTTGATCGCGGTGGTGGCGGCGCGGATGGTATTAATCATCACATCCTTCGGGCTGGCCACGATGAGCACGCCCATCCCGATGCCGCCGATCACGACGAACTCGGAGACGTGCATGAGCACGGCAGGATTCCCGCCCGCGAGCATGAAACCGCCGAGCGTCGCAGCAACAACAACGAAATATCCGATAAAAATCAGCATGAGGGGGGGCCCTTTCTATTTGTGCATGACGCTGGTCAGGTAGTTGCGCAGACTGATGACGGCCTGCGAGTGGATCTGGCAGATCCGGGACTCAGTCAGGCCGAAGACAGCTGCGATCTCCGCCAGGCGCATATCTTCGTAATAATACATGGCCAGGACCTTGCGGGGGACCTCCGGCAGCTGCTGGATGCGCTCGGCCACCAACCGGATCAGCTCGTCCTTTTCCATCTTGTCCGTCACCGCGACGAGGCTGTCGTCCGGGATGATCTCGTAGAGGTTCGTTTCCTCCGAATCATCGGGGGAGGTGCAGTGATCGAGCGGGAGGAAGCTGATCGGACGAACCTCCGTCATGAGGGCCTGGTATTCCTTCTCCGAGAGCTTCATCTCGGTTCTGACCTCAGCCTCAGTCGCCGGGCGCCCCAGTTTCTGCTCAAGATCTTCCACCACTTTGCGCAATTTCTTGAAATTGGTGCGGGCGTTCCGGGGCATCCAGTCCATCCGTCGCAACTCGTCGAGAATGGCTCCGCGGATGCGCATGGCGGCATAGGAGCCGAACGACTTCTTCTGTTTCGGGTCGTACTTTCTCAAGGCCGCGATCAATCCCTGCAACCCCACGCTATGCAGGTCCGCTTCCTCAATATGCGGGGGCAGGTTGATCTTGATCCGGGCAACAATCGACTTGACGATCGGCAGATAGAGCTTGAGCAGCTCCTCCTGGGTCTGTTCGTCCGAAGAACTGTTTTCCTGGTAGGTCGATCGAGCCCGTGAGGGGATCGAGGTCCTGGTTCTGGTCTTGGGTTTCTTGGTCGCGACGGCGTTTTTCATAAGAATTGTTAACTTTGGGTTGAGGAGACAGATTCCGTATCACCGGCGGCAGACTGCGCCCGCGACGCGGCCTCCCGTTCAAGAAGCACGGTGCGCACACTTCGCGCATAGGTATTGCCGAGCCAGCGGAAGAGCACCGCAGCGGCCAAGCAGCCGAAGCTGGCCTGAATAAACGATGAGAGGGGTTCCCGCCCGACGGCCCACCCGCCGAGAAAGACGAGCGCGAAGCCGAGAGAGCCACCGATGAGAAGCAGGAATTTCATGATTCGGGAGAAGTACCGCCACCGTCCGCACGGCGCTCAGTGAAAGTTTGGTTGAGGAGGCAGCTGACCGGGTCATCTTCCATATCACCCGCCAGGTTGGGTCCGGATGAGAAAAAGAGCGGCTCAACCCGCCGGTGCAGAACGAAAGGCCAGAGCTTCCCCCAACGGCGCAGTTCATCCAGGTGGGTATAGACCACATGGGTGGCCCCGAACTGATCGCCCGTGGTCAGGGCTTCCGCAATCAGGTCGCCGTCATAGGCCGCGTTGACAACCAGAATCCGACTGTCGATCCCGAGCCGGTCGAGATTTTCGCACACCGTCACATCGGAAGGGTCGCCGGGGGTCGTCCCGGGCAGGTCCAGATAGAGAATGGTCTCGTCGTCGATTTCCTCGGTTTCAACCGGAGACCGGAACAGGGGGACACCGAGGACTTCGCAGAACGCGGCCAGGCCGTCGGAAGCATTGGGCTGACCGGCGTCGAGTTTGAGCACGGCGGCCGAACGGCCCTCCACAAAAACCTCCCGGGCCAGAAGCTTGCACAGGGCAGTGGTCTTCCCCGCCCCGCATCCGCCAATGAAAACACGGCGGTTGCCCATCGGAGTAGACGGTCGGGATCGACCCTGGTCACGCAACCAGCCGCCGGTCCGGGTCACGATTTCAGCCTTGGAAAGGGAGGTCCACTGGTCTCCAAGATCCACTCGTATCCGCTCTATCATGACGCGGTCCAATCCCAGGGCCCGAAGAACGGCCTCGGCCGCTCCGTTGCCCGAACCGGTCGGAACAGGATCGGAGGCCGGACTCGGCGAACGGACGGGCTTGGGCCAGGTCTCCGGGTCGGCGACGGGCGTTTTCTTCCCGGACCCGATCTCAACCACAACTTCCAGGCGCGGTTTCTTGAGGAGCCATCCAAACCCGCTGCCGCCAACCTGTTGGACGGAGACCACCCGCCCCCGGGTGCCGAATCGGTCGCGCAGCGCCTCAACGGCCTCCGCCGCCGAACCGACCACGAGGCGGTAGCGTTCCGGGCGACCGGATTCGATCATTGGCTGGACGGGTGAAGGTGTGCTCATGGATCAGGTCTCTTTCAGGCCGCCACCGTCTGCGGTTCCGGCGCATTGATCTCGGGCGTCTGGCGTCCGAGAGCGTTTGGCGCCACGATGATGGCAAAATTCTGGATCTCGGCCCTGGACGGCAGCTCCTGGTAACTCAGGATGGAGAGTCGTGGCAGCGAGGGTTCAAAGAAGCGCTTGAAAGCGAGCCGTATCTCGGTCGTGGTGACGAGGAGGGGGAGAAGACCCTTCTCGGTCATCTCGGACATCCGGTTGCCCAATTCACTGAGCAGGTATTGAGCGAGGCCCGGGTCCAGGCTGAGGGTGAGATCATAAGCGCTGCGCTGGACCTTGCCCACCAGGTGCTGCTCGATCCTGGGGTCCAGGGTGACCGCGCGGAGGATGCCCGGCTCAACCTCGTACTCGGGTACAAAGAACTCACCCAGACGGCGGCGAACCTGCTCGGACAGATCGTCCGGATTCTTGGATACGCCGGCCATGTCTCCGATCGCCTCGAGGATCAACTGCAGGTTGCGAATCGAGATGCCCTCGCGCAGGAGGTTCTGCAGCACGCGCTGGATCACGCCGATGTTGACCAGGTCCGGCAGCAGTTCGGCCACCAGGGTTGGATTCTTCTGCTTCACGAAGTCGACCAACTGCTGCACGTCCTGCCGGCCAATCAGGTGGTGGGCCAATTGTTTGAGCGTCTCCGAAAGGTGGGTGACAAGGACCGAGCAGGGATCGACCACCGAGTAACCGTTCAGCTCGGCTGATTTCCGCTCCTCGTCGGCGATCCAGACCGCCTCGATGCCAAAGACCGGCTCGACGGTCGGGATGCCCTTGAGCTCGACCGTGCTCCGGGCGACGTTCATGGCCAGGAGGCGCTTGGGCACGATCTTGCCGCGGGCGACCTCACGGTCGCGCAGGAGAAAGCGATACTCATTGCTGTCCAACTCGAGGTTGTCCCGGACCGCAATCGGCGGCACCACGATCCCGAGCTCCCGGGCAATCGTCTTGCGAACCCCGGTCACGCGCTCGAGCAGATCCCCACCCTGTTTCCTGTCGGCCAGGCCAAGGAGGTTGAAACCGATCTCGAGGGCAAAGACATCGACGTCGATGAGCTTCTCAAAGTCATTCCCGAGGGCACTGACCGATGCCTGCGTGGTCTCAGGCGGGCCGTCGGGCGATCCGTCTTCCGCCGTGGCTGCAGCGGGCTGGTCCGACTTCTTCCGTCTGGCGGCACGGTGCAGGGACAGGCCGATAAAGCCGATAATGGCGGACAACAGGAGAAACGGCGCAACCGGAAGGCCCGGAACGGCCGCGAAAAAAAGCATCATCACGGCCAGGATCAAGATGGCCCGCGGGTAGGAGGTCAGCTGGCGGGTGATGTGGGAGCCCAGGTCGTCGGCGGCCGAGGTTCGCGTCACCAGGATACCGGCGGAGAGGGATACGATCAGGGCCGGAATCTGGGTAACAAGGCCGTCTCCAATCGATAGCAGGGTGAACTTCTGCATGGCCTGCGGCAGGGTCAGTCCCATCTGGAGGACGCCGATCGCGATGCCGCCAACCACGTTGATCAGGGTGATGATGATGCCGGCCAGTGCATCGCCTCGGACGAACTTGCTCGCGCCATCCATCGAACCGTAGAAATCCGCCTCTTTCTGGACTTTCAGGCGACGTTCGGTGGCGACTGATTCATCTATGATGCCGGCGTTGAGCTCGGCATCGATCGCCATCTGCTTGCCGGGCATGGCATCAAGGGTGAAGCGGGCGGCGACTTCGGCGATACGACCGGCTCCCTTGGTGATGACCAGGAAATTGATGACGACGAGGATGAGGAAGATGACCGCCCCGACCACGTAGTTGTCGCGCACAACGAAGCTGCCGAACGCCTCGATCACGTTGCCGGCGTATCCATCCAGGAGGATCAACCGGGTGGAGGCCACGTTCAGACCCAGGCGATAAAGGGTGACCCCGAGAAGGATGGTCGGGAATCCTGAGAATTCCGGCGCATCCTTCACGTAGATGATAACGAGGAGGATGAGGAGGGAGATCCCGATACTGCCGGCCAGTAGGATATCCATGCCCGCTGCCGGAACGGGCAGGATGAGAAGAACAATCGTCCCGAACAGCGCGGCAGTGAGAAGCAGGTCGCCCCGGCCAAAGAGCGAGGAAAGTGAACGCAGACCGCCCTGGTTACCGTTTTTCATGCGAGCGATCCGAGCCTCCTTGCCCGCAGACGGTGGAAGTAGTAGCGATGGGTCTTGTAGACGAAGCCGAGGATCTCCGCCACAGCCTGGTAGAGCTGCATCGGGATCGCCTCTCCGACGCGACCGAATTTGAAGAGCATCCTGGCCACCGCCCGGTTCTCAACCATGGGCACCTCATGCTTCCGTGCGATTTCCTTGATCCGCATGGCGAAGACGTTCTCTCCGCTGGCCAATACCACCGGTGCCTTGTCGACGCCGCGCTCGTATTTGAGGGCCACCGCAAAGTGGGTCGGGTTGGTCACGACCACATCGGCGGTCGGCACATCCGTGAGCATCTGACGCTGCAGGAGACGGCGGGCCATCTGACGCTGGGCATTTTTCAAGTGGGGATCGATTTCCGCGGTCTTTCGCTCCTGCTTGATCTCATCCCGCGTCATCATCAGCTCACGGTGGGTCTTGCGCCACTGGTAGGCATAGCTGATGGCCGCGATGATCCCGGCCGCCAGGATCAGGCGCACCAGAACGAAGAGGGTTGTTTCGGCCACGAAGGTGCCGACATGCCTTACGTCGACCGGGGCATAGAAAATGGGATCGCGCAGGACCCGCTTGATCGCTCCGTAAAGGATGAAGATGACCGCACCCAGCTTGAGCAGGTCGATGCCGAACCGGATCAAAACATCCTTGGAGATGACACGGCTGAATCCGGTCACCGGGTTGAGGCGGGTCCATTTGATCTCGAGCACCTTGGGGGTCAGGCGGAAACCGGTCTGCATACCGCCGGCGAGGATTGCGGCGATCACGGCCGCGCCGAGCAGGGGCATCAGCATGTTGCCGATCATCAGGATGCCCTCGCGGGTGCCCGAGGTGACTGCCGCCTGGTTGATCTCGACCGCAGAAAGATTCCCCAGAATGGCGGCGGTGATCGAGGCCATCTGGTTGACGATGCCGGGGCCGGCAAAGAGCAGGACGAGGAACGCAACCGCCAGGCTGAAAGTCACCTGTATTTCGGCGCTCTGGGCAAACTGGCCCTCCTTGAAAGCGTCCTGGATACGCTTTGCGGTGGGTTCTTCAGTCTTGCTGGCCTGGTCTTGCTCGGGCATGGCTCAGAAGGGGCGGAAGGGAAGCAGGCGGAGCATCAGTTCCGGTGCGGCGTTCATCATTCCGGCGGCATAGTTCCCGATCAGGCCGATCGAGAGGGCAAAGATGGCCATACCGGCCAGGATGCGTGCCGAAAAACTCAATATGAAGACGTTCATGCGGGGAACGACCCGCGAGAGAACGGCGAATGCAAGGTTGACCAGGAAGTTCACGGCCACGATCGGCGCCGCCATGAGCAGGCCAAGCTGGAAAATCCCGGCCGTCTTCGCCACCAGCAGGTCGAGCATGGCTCCATTCGCAACCACTCCGGAGAGGGGAACCAGCGCGAAGCTCCGCACGAAGGCAAAAAGGGCGGTGTAATGGGCGCCGGAAAGAAAGAGCAGGACACCGAAATAGAAAAGCGAAGATCCGAGCGGATTGCCGGCCACGCCCGAGGAGGGATCGAATTCCGGACCCGGCATGAGACCGATCTGAACCGTAAGCAGATGGGCGGCATAATCGAGCGTCGCGAAGACGATGCGAATGGCCATGCCCATGACAAACCCGATACCCAGTTCGCGGGCCATCTCCAGGACCACGACGACGAAGGAGGGCGGAACCTCGGCCGGCGGGTCGACCAGGAAGGTGACCACGAGGGCCACCCCGGCCACGGCTGCCGCCTTGAGGAGGGGAGGGACAACCCGAGTGGAGAAAGGAGGCGTCATCAGAACCAGACCGGCCGCTCGAACCCCAATCAACATCCAGGCATATATCTCCATTGGTGTGATCATCTCAGCGGGTGATCTCGGGGATTCGCTCGTAGACCGAAACCGTAAACTGCATAAGCGACCGGACGAGCCAGTGTGAGCTGATGATGAAGGCGAGGCCGATGGCGAAGAGCTTCGGCACGAAGGCGAGGGTCTGTTCCTGAATACTGGTCACCGCCTGGACCAGGCTTATGATGAGGCCGACCGAGATGGTGGTCAGGAGCATCGGGCTGACCAGCATGAGCGACTGGACGACCACGAGGTGCAGGAGTTCGATCGAGGCTTCGACGCTCATAGGTGAAAGCTCTGAACCAGCGACCGGACCACCAGGGACCAGCCGTCAACGAGGACGAACAGAAGAAGTTTGAACGGCAGCGAAATGACCACCGGTGGCATCATCATCATGCCCATGGACATCAAGGTGGTCGCGACGAGAAAATCGATGATGATAAAGGGTAGAAAAATAAGAAACCCCATCTGGAAGGCACTCCGGATCTCGCTCATGACGAAGGAGGGAACCACGATCCTGAGGGGCAGTTCGGAAGCCGAAGTCGGTCCGCTGCCCGAGAGCTCGAGGAAGAACTCGATGTCGGCAACGCGGGTCTGCTTCATCATGAACTGCTTCAGCGGCCCGGCGCCCACGGTGACCGCCTCGATCGAGGTCAATTCCTTCGCAAAGTAGGGCTGGAGCGCCTCGTCGTTGATCCGATCGAGGACCGGCTGCATGATGAAAAAAGTAAGGATGAGCCCGAGCCCTATGATGATCTGATTCGACGGCGCCTGCTGCACACCCAGCGCGGTCCGAACAAACCCGAGCACAATCACGATCCGGGTGAAGCTGCTCATCATGACCACGACCGACGGGCCGAGGGTCAGCAGCGTCATCAGAAAGAGCATCTGAATCGAAACCCCGAGATCGGGGGATCCGTTTTCCCCACCCAGGGAGATGCTCAGCTGAGCCGGCGCGGGCGCGCCGGCGGTCTGGGCCGACGACACGGTGGCTCCGGGTGCGAGCACCAGGAGGAGGAGGAGGAGGAGGAAACCAACCGAAGACCGTTTCACGCTATCCTCCTTTGGCTCCGGCCATGAGGCCGTCGGGTAAAGCTTCTAGATTGGACATGGTGGGTCCGAGCGGCGTGAGCAACTCGATCCGTCCGGGACTCACACCGACCAGAAGTCGGGAGTCCTCGTATTCCACCACCATGATGAACTGTCGGTTGCCCAGCATGCGGGTCTCGCTGACCTGGAGTCGGCCCTCGGATCGCTTCATGACACTCCGCCATCCGCCCCGCTTCAGGGCGAAAAAGACGCCGATTCCAAGAACGGCCAACACCACGCCGTATCCAGTGAACATGACAAAGGTGGAGCCACCGGCGGGAGATGTGGTCCGGGCGGGTTCACCCGCCTCCGAGGAATCTTCGGCCGTGGTTCGGGGATAAAAGACCTCGGCCTCGGACACCGTCGTCTGCGCGACGAGCGGCCCGGTAATGACAACCGACAGCAGAACTGGGAGGACGAGTCTCATTTCTCAGATCCGACCAGGGCCGTAATCTTGATGCCGAAGTTGTCGTCGACCACGACGACCTCGCCGTGCGCGACCAGCTTGTCGTTCACGTAGAGACCCACCGGGTCACTGGCCTGTTGGTTGAGCTGGATGACGGTGCCGGGCGCCAGGCCGATCACGTCCTTCATCGGGAGCTGGCAGGAGCCCAGTTGGACGGTGAGGCGGACCTTCACGTCCATGACCAGGTTCATCGGGTTTGTTTCAGCAGTCGTTTCCATCAGAGATTTTCTCCTTCTGTTTTTTCACGGATTCGCACGGCGACCGTCCCGTTCTCGAGACCGACTTCGCCCGTAAATTTCACCAGGTTCTCCATGCGGAGCCGGGTCTGATTGATGATGCCCCTTGGGAGTTCCAGAATGTCCCCCGGCTTCAGCTCCATCAGCTTTCCGACCGTCATCTCGGCCGCATCCCATTCCGCGATCAGTTCCACCGGTATCTGGTTATAGGAACTGCGCCACTCGGTCTTTTGCTCCAGAGCCAGGCCCGTGGCCTCGTGCTGCCGGCCGACGTGCATTTTCTTGATCAGCGGTTCGAGCGTATAGTAGGGCAATGAAATGCGGATCTTCCCCTCGCACCCACCCATCCTGGTCTCCATCGTGGCCACCAGGACAACGGCGTTGGCCGGAGAGGTCTGGAGGAAGCGCCCATTAGTCTCACGGCCGATCAGGGCAGGTTGCAGGTCCCCTTCCCCCTTCCACTGCCGGCTCCATTCCTCGAGCAGGATGTGAATAAAATCGTCGACCAGATTTGTTTCAATCTCGGTCAGATACCCGGTGCTCTTGAGGTTCTCGCACCGGCCACCAAGCATTCGATCCGCGATATGCAGGGCCAGATCCGGATCAACTTCCAGAACGCCAACTCCAAAAAGCGGTTCTGCTTTGAAGAGAACCAGGTGGGAAGGATCGGGTATCGTCTCGATGAAGGTCGCGAAGGTGTTCGACTCGAGCCCACCCATGGAAACCGCGAAATCCTTGCGCAGAAAGATCGACAGCCGGGCCGAGAGGCAGCGGGCCAGGTCGTCATGGAGAATCCGGATCTGCCTCAATTCCGCCTCCGGCAGGAAGACCGGATTTCGAAAGTCGAAGTTCTGAATGCTGTCCGCCTCGACATTCGGGATGAGAGTTCCCTCGTGATCGAAAACGCGGATCGTTTCCGCCGGTGATGCCGGTGATGCCGGTGATGCCGGTGATGCCGGTGATGCCTCTAGAGCATCGTCACCCGGGGCGTCCATCCCTGTATTGCCCTCAGTGTCCATGTCTTATTGAACCACGAATTCTGAAAAATAGAGTTCCTCGAATATCCGGCTGTGGAGCACGGATTCGAAAGCCAGGAGAAGCTCATTGCGGACCCGGTTTTTCACCCCGGCCTCTTCGAGTTCGGCCAGTGTAAGTGAAGACAGGATACCGAGGGTGGCATCGAGGAGCTTGGCCTTTTCGTGCTCCATCCGTGCCTCTACTTCAGGATCCGCGCTGTAGGCGGTGAAGCTCACCTTGATGTAGCGGCTCTTCATTGAGCCCGAAAGGTTGCTGACGATGTTCGCGAACTCGATCGGATGGGTGGCGGCGTGCTTGTTCGTCTCCGGCAATTTGCCGTGATTGCCCGGCTCCTCGACCTGACCGGCCGTGCCCAGGCTCGCCTTGATCTTCGGAATGACAAAAAACTCGGTCATCGCGTAGGAAAGCGCCGGGACCAGGATCACAACCAGCAGGATCGGCAGGAAGCCGCTGATCCCACTCTTGGACGAGGCTTCGGCCCCTTTTTCTTGGTTTTCTTCAGCCATGGCTATGCGGTCGTTGGGTGAGGTTATCGCTTCAGGTTGACCACCTCTTCGAGGACGTCATCGCTGACGGTGATGATCCGCGATCCAGCCTGGAAGCTGCGTTGAGTCGTGATCAGGTTTGCAAACTCCTCGGTCAGATCGACGTTCGACAATTCGAGGGTTCCGGATCGGATGGCGCCGAGACCGTTGGTCCCGGCCGTATTGGACGATCCGGTGAGGCCGACGGAACCGATGACACCGGCCGCATCGAAACCACTGAACAGGTTCGAACCCTCACGGGTCAGTGCGGTTGGGTCCTGGAAATCCATCAACATGACCCGGCCGAGGACGATCTCGTCGCCGGTGGCGGTAAGGGTGGCCTTGATATCGCCGTTGGTGGCGATGGAATAGGACGACATCTTGGGCGCGGCCGCCTCGATCTCGGCATCGGTGAAGGCACCGCCCGTATTGTTGGTCAAGAGGCCGTTGGCAAAGGTCGGCGTATAGGCTATCCGGATATCACCCACCGAGGTCGGCGGGACAACGGTCTTGACGAAGGACAGCTCGCCGTTGACCACGGTCGCCTCCCAGGAAGCGGTGCCACCGGTCAGCCCCTGCACCCGGTAGCCATCATTGGTCACAAGAAAGCTGCGGTCGTCGGTTCGGAAATCGCCGGCCCGGGTTGCATAGACGGTATTGTCGGGAACATTGCGGACCTGGAAGAAACCCTCGCCCTCAACCGCGAGATCGGTCGTCTGCCCGGTGGTCGAAAGCGCTCCCTGGAGGAACTTGGACTGGATGCCTGAGATCTCCACGCCCATGCCTATCTGCGAGGCTGAACTGTTTGATCCGTTTCCGTCCGAGGGCGAACTTGCCGGCTTGCTCAGAAACTGGCTGAACGAGTCTGTGTATTTGGTGGTGGACGCTTTGAAAGCCACGCTGTTGACGTTGGCGATGTTGTTGCCGATGACCTCAAGGCCACGGGCAAAGTTTCTGAGGGCGCTGATGCCGCTGTTGAGTGATCCAATGAGTGCCATGGTTGTGTTCTTCGGTTTAGGGCTGCGGGTTGCCTGGGTTGTCGTTTAGTTGGACCCGCCGAACCGAGGCGAAGTCGTATTCCCGGTCATTGATGGTGAGCATGGTGTTCTCACCGTCGGTTCTGACCGAGGTCACGAGACCTGAAATCGGGCTGCCTTCCGTATCCAGAACTTCAGCGATCTTTCCCAACAGGGATTGAGCGCCGTACAACTGCTGACTCGAGGACAGGTTGGCCAGGCTGGCGCTCATGCTGTTCTGGAGATCGAGGGCGCTGAAGTTTGCCATCTGTGCGATGAAGGCGGTATCCTCCATCGGCTTGAGGGGGTCCTGGGAGGCGAACTGCACCGCCAGGAGCTTGAGAAAATCTTCCTGGCCGAGGACCTGTTTGGGAACGCGGGTGGCGGCGGTCGTACTGGAGTCCGCCACGGTGGAGGTGATTGATTCAACTGTGCTCATAATGTTCAGACCCAGGCTCGAAGTCGTCCGGGTCCACGGGTTGCGGTTGCCGGTTCGCGGCGGTTCAAATGGGAGGACCGATCGGTTGATCCAAGGGCCGACTTCGGGGAGGAAGGTGCCCCATCGTCCGGGAAGGTCTCCGGTCCGGCAGAATTCCGGGATTGGGAGTCGCCTTTTTCCGGAGAGGCATCGGCCGACATGAAAGTCATTGAAGTGAGGCGAGTCCCCCGATCCAGGGCTTCCTGGGTAAACTGGGACCACTGTTGCCGCAGGGCCGTTTCGAGACCGGGAAGATCGGTCTGAAAGAGCGTCCGAATCTCGCCCCGTTCACTTGTCATCCTGATCCTGATGCTCCCTCCGTCCTCGAACCGGACGGTCATGGAAAGGCGATCCTGACTGCGAGCCGCCATCTGATCGGCCATTCGGCTGACCATTTCCAGAACGGAGGCCGCATCGGTCGATCGGAGGCCGGCAAGCGAGACACTCGAGCCTCCGGACGGAGTCGACGAAACAGGGGTGCCTTCAGAAATCGAAGAACCGGCTGCGATGCGATCGTTTGCGGTGGGCTCAGCCCGGATGCTGTCGGTTTCCGTTCCAATCCGGCCGGCCCGACTCAATCCCAACTGCACGGGGACAGCGGGTCCCAGCGGGGAGTCGGCGGACAGCCTTCCCCCAATGGGCGAAGGCATCGTCTGCGGGCTGGATTTCTCAGATGGACGACGCATTTGAGTTCCGGGTAAAGCAGCACTGATGCCAGCCCGCTTCTGGAAACCCATAAGTGATTGATTGTCACTCGATAGAAAATTTACTTCAGACTTGGATGACTCGGTCGACAGGATCGAATCGGCAGATCTTGACAGACCGGGTGCGGCAGTTTTTGCCGCACCCCCCTTGGCCGACTTCGTCGGTTGCGCTCTCGCAGGGACCGCCCCGCGTTTGGGCAGATCGGTCGGACCCAGCGGCAGCAGGGAGTCGCCCTGTTGGACGGGATTTGGAGCGGTTCGCCCTGAAAGGGGCAATTCGTTGCCGGAACCCGCATTGCCCACGGTCCCCGGATCTGCAGTTTGAGACCTATTGGACGGACCCGGAAGGATCGGCGTGCGCAGGTTTGCCTGATTCTGTGCCGGATTTGCATCTCCCCCAGGGCGAAGAACCGGATCCGCACGAGGATCCTGTCCTGTCTCCGATTGGATCACGGGCTTCTCCATCGGTAGAGCGACGATGTTTTCAACCGGCAGAATAACCTCTCCGGATGGGACGGGATCGGCCACAGACGGCCGTGTATCCGCACCGGACAGCACGAAGGCCCCCGCCGACGTTTCAGAGGGAGGAGGCTCCCGTCCTTCCGGATCGATCTCGACCCGGTGGGGAGATCCGCCGGCCACGGTCTGATCCCAGACCTGGTCGAATTCTTCGGCGCCACCCGGTCCGGGATTTCCAGACTCCAGTCCGCCTTCGCTCTTCTGTCCGTCCCTATCCACGCCCCGAGACGCGGAGGAACGCACAGGCACGGGAAAACCTGCAGGTGATTCCATCCTTATGAGTTGTTGTCTGCGCTTTCGCGGCGCGCCAGCCGGAGGCGGTTGGACAGATGCGCGGCTCGTTTTACCAGGACGCCGGCGCCATCCGGTTCCATCGTCATCTGCTCAAAAATGGCGCCCACCACATCGGGTTTCATGTGCATCAGGATCTTGACCACGACCTCGTCGTCCATCTCGCGCAGGATCTTGAGGGCGGCTTCGGGCGAAATATTCGAGTAAGTCTGGGAAAGGGCTTTCAGGTTGCGCTGCTCAGAAAGGCTCACCTCAACGATCCTCGCTTCGAGGTTCCCGCGCATGGATTCGAGGATCCGCCGCGAGTTCTCCAACTCGAGTTTCTCCGCTTGAAGGCGAGCGGCGAAACTCGCCAATTCCGCCTTGCGTTCCTCAAAAGCGAGGCGCTGGGTTTTCAGGTCCTCGACAAAGGTGTCGATTTCCGGAGTCCAGAAATCCCAGTAAAAGCGGGCGGGTTCTCCCGGCTCGATCTCGGCCGTATGAACGGATTCGTCCTCGTGCCCGGTCGAGAAAAAACCGTTGAT
This sequence comes from Verrucomicrobiota bacterium, assembly GCA_003641745.1. GTDB lineage: Bacteria > Verrucomicrobiota > Verrucomicrobiia > Opitutales > Opitutaceae > B12-G4. The sequence goes on from QNAI01000007.1 coordinate 20,007, forward strand.
GAGGGCGGCCTGGCAGCCAAAGAAAAGGGCGACGGCCAGGAGACCGAGGAAGAGGTTGGATTGGAGGGTGCGTTTCATGGCAAGCTCAGGTTCCGCGATTGAAGCGGGCGTTAAACAGATCCTCTATTTCGTGTTCCAGGCGACCCTGAAGGTCCTTGCGGAAGGCGTCATGATGGCGCTCCTTCAGCTTCTCGATGACTCTCCGCTGCTGCCGACACTCCAGGAGGTTCCTTGTCCTCTCGTCCCGTACCCGTTGAGCGGCTACAAGCCTCTCCTCGAGTTCGCGACGATTCCGATCCAGGTAGTTCAGGTGGGCCCATTGACCGACCTCGCGAGCGGCCGGTCCCCCGGCTTCGCGTTCAGCCATCCAGGAGGCCAGGCACTGCTCGACCATGGTTTCGAGCTCGCTGAGGGCCTGCTCAAAACGGTGCTCCTGGGCGAGAGCCTGGGACAAGGCGGTTCGGGCCCGCTCCTCGTCCCAACTGCGAAGCGTAAGGACGGACTCCAGGCGAAAGTGAAAGGCTTTCATGAGAAGATCTCCTTGAGTTGGTCGAAGCTGACCTCACGGTCGGACAGATCGCCGGGATCCTGGCGCAAGAGGTTGTTGAAGCGGTCGTGCAGATCGATGGCCAGGTCGATGCGGGAATTGACCCCTTTCTGGTAGGCCCCGAGATTGATGAGGTCCTCGTTCTTCCGGTGAATCGACATGAGATCACGGGCCAGGCTGGTGAGCTCGGCCTGATCACCGGTCAGAACATCCGGGGCCAACCGACTGACGCTCTCCAGGACATCGATGGCAGGAAAGTGATTGGCGGTCGCCAAGCTCCGGGAGAGCACGAGATGACCGTCGAGGATACCCCGGACCGCATCGGCGATCGGCTCGTTGAAATCGTCGCCCTCAACCAGGACGGTATAGAATGCGGTGATGGATCCGGACTCGCCCATTCCGGTGCGCTCGAGAATCCTCGGGAGCAGGGAGAAGACCGACGGAGTGTATCCACGGCTGGTGGGCGGTTCTCCGACCGCGAGACCGATTTCGCGCTGGGCCATGGCGAACCGGGTGACCGAATCGAGCAGGAACAGAACATTGGCCCCTTCATCCCGGAAGGACTCCGCGATCGCGGTGGCGGTGTAGGCGGCGCGCAGGCGAACCGGAGCGGTCTGATCCGAGGTGGCCACCACAACGACCGACTTGGCCATGCCTTCCGGACCGAGGTCCTTTTCGATGAACTCCCTCAATTCACGGCCGCGTTCGCCGACCAGGGCGATCACATTGACATCAGCTTCGCCGCCCCGGGCCAGCATTCCCAGCAGGGTCGACTTGCCGACGCCGCTGCCGGCAAAAATTCCGAGTCTCTGACCGCGGCCAACCGGACAGAAAAGATCCAGCGCTCGCACACCGGTCCGGAAAGGATCGGTGATTCGCTGGCGAAGAAGCGGGTTGGGCGGATGCCTTCTGAGTTGCCCTGAACGTTCGCAATCCAACTCACCCAGGTCATCAATCGGACGACCCATCCCGTCGAGGACCCGCCCGAGGAGCCCTCTCCCGGAGGGTATCGCGTTTCGCTGGCGCCTGAGGCGCACCTCGCAACCCGGATGGATGCCTTCCATGTCCCCGAGCGGCATGAGCAAAACCCGATGCTCCCGGAAACCGACTACTTCGGCAAAGACCGTCAAATCGTACTCGTCGGACACAATCTCGCAGAGATCCCCAAGTTTTCCCTGCGGCCCGTCGCTTTCGACCAGCAGACCCGTCACCTGGGCCACGCGGCCGATGTGCTCGAGGGTGTGGGAGTTTGCGACCCGGTCGCTCAGGATCCGGATCCAATCGGCCTGCGCAACTGTCATACCGAACCTCCCATCGAAGCCCCGAGCCGATCGATTTTGCGCGAGATCCGGCCGTCGATTTTTCCAAATCGCGTGATCCCTTCACAGCCTCCACGATCGAGCCGTGGGTCGCCGACCAACTTCACGCCCGGGTGCCGTTCGTCCATGGATGGATCGAGATCGCGAAGAAGCTCGAGATCCCGGGGATTGAGTCTGAGTTCAATTTCGCTCGGATCGATCCCCGCTTCCGCCAGGACATCCTCCGCCGCCCGAGCCACACTCTCGGCACTCCACTCAAAGTCTTTTATCAAACGCCTGACCGCCTGAACCACGAGCTTGGGCAGGGCTCCGCGAACCTCGCCAACCGCAGTCTGAACAGCCTTTTCGGCATTCTCGAAAAGGAGGGCGCGCATTTCACTTATCTCGTTGCGCTGTTCCAGAATCTGCTGGTTCACATGGGCGGCGCCCTCATCGTACCCGCGCTGATACTCGGCCTGGAGGAGGTTTTCGACACCTTCACCCCCGCGTTCGGCCGCCGGACCATCGAAGCGGATGCCGATCGACTGGAGTAAATGGGGCAGCCGGACTGATTCAGTTGATGACACCGGCACCCCCCTTCTCCAGACTGACTTCCTCCTGTTCCTCCAGCCGGCGCACGATCTGGATGATTCGATCCTGGGCCGCTTCAACGTCCTTCAGGCGCACGGACCCAAGCATCTCGAGTTCCTCCTTCAGCGTATCCCCCGCCCGTTTTGAAATCGCGCCGCAAATGGCGTCATTGAGCAGGGGAGTCGCGGTCTTCAGGGCGAGCACAAGATCACTCGTGTCAACCTCGCGCATGATCCTCTGAAGGTCTTTCTGTTCGAGACGGACCAGATCGGCAAAGCCGAACATCTTCTTTCGGATCGCATTGCTCAGCTCCGGATTCCGCTCCTCCATTTTCGTCAGGATGTTCTTGCTCTCCTCCCGATCGAGGCTGTTGAGCAGCTCGGCCGCCGGTCTGACCCCGCCGCTCAAATGCATGGTCAGCTTTTCCTGATGGTCGAAGTTGTTGGTAAGTGACTTGGCCACCTTGTTCACCAGTTCGAGCGAGGTCGCATCCAGAGTGCCCAGTCGCTCGACCACCTCTTCGCGCACGTCTGAGTGCAGCATCGGAAGGATATCCGCCGCCTTTTCCATCTCCAGGTAGGAGAGGATGAAGGCGATGGTCTGACTCTGTTCGGTCTTGAGCAGGTTGAATATCTGCTGGGGTTCCATTTCCCCGATTTCCTTGATGCAGTCAGCCGAATTGCCACCCGGTGAAATGCGCTCGAGAATGGAGGCCGCCTTGGAGTCACCGGTGGCCAGTTCGAGCGCACGGCGCGCAAAGGACGCGCCCCCGGAAAGGGAGGAGAAACTCTCCATGATCAAGGTACTGAACTCCTGAATGACCGTCTTCTGCATATCCGGTTCGACCACCTGGAAATGGGTCATTTCACGGCAGATCGCTTCGATTTCCGCGTCCTCAAACTGACGGAGGATTTCAGCGGCCGTCTCCGGACCGATGACAATCAGAAAGATGGCCAGTTTCTGGAGTTTGCTCAGCTGTTCGTAATTCGGTGTCGACATGGTAAAGCCTCCCTATTTCTGACTGGCCGACATCCATTCCTTCAGCGTGTGGCCGACGTTGGTCGGCTTCTGCCGTATCAGGTCGTTGAGAAGCTCAGGCGTGACTTCCGATGACGGATCGAGGGCGCGCGGCCCCCTTCCCCTGCGGTCGTCATCCGAACGGAGAAGCTCGAACGAGATCTCGTCCGGCTTGTGCTTCTTCAGCAACCGCAGGAAAAAGCCAAAGGCCCCGACTGCGAGGACCACCCCGAAAACGCTCCGGCCCATGTCCATCCATTGATAGAGTTGCCCTTCGTTCTGGAGGAGGCCCACGGTCTCAACCACCGGATCCTCAGCAAAATCGATCTCCTGCAACGAGACGATCTCGTCGAGCGACTGGTTGCGTACGGGAGTGATACCAAGAGCGGTCACCACCATCTGGCGCAACGACTCCAACTCCGCTGCGGTTCGGGGCGCCGTCGTTCGTTCAGCGGCCTCTCCCGTGGACTGCATGGCCACGAAGACAGCCGCCGTCATCCGGCGAACTTCGCCCGGAGTACGCACCGTCTCGGTCGTTGAGCGGTTGATCTCGTAATTGTCCGTGCGCGACTTGCGCTTTTCCTCGGCCACGGTGACCGGCGCTCGCGGAGATTCACCGCCGGTTTCCGATGCCGGGATATTGGCGGCGACTCCCGCGCCCACGGTCCCGCCGGTTTCACGCGAGATGTTTGAGTCTTCGGTGGTTGTCTGGGAGCGGATCACCTGTCCGTCGGGGTCGAAACGTTCCTCGAATGTGGTCGACTGACTGGAGTCAACTTCCACCGAGACGCGCGCCACTGCATTGCCCGGCCCAAGGACGGCCGCCAACATGCTCTCCACCTTCTTTCCAAAATAGTCCTCCAATTCGCGCCGATACCGAATCTGGCCCGCAGTGAGGCCGCCGATCGACTGCTCCCGGAGTTCGTCGCTCAATACATTTCCCCGGTTGTCGACCACCACGACATCGTCGAGCCGAAGTCCTTCGACCGCATTGGCCACCAGCGACCGGACCGAATTCACCGCTTCGGGCTCCAGGCGACGTCCGCCGGTGTCCACCAGGACCGAGGCCGTCGAGCGGGCACTCGTATCGGTCACAAGCAGGCGGTTTTCCGGCATGACCACCATCACCCGGGCCGAGCGGACACCATCGAGCTGGGACACGGTTCGTGACAACTCGCCCTGGATCGCACGCAGGTAATTCGTTCGCTGCACAAAATCGCTGATACCAAAGTTTCCCTTGTCGAAGATCTCGAAGCCGATCGACCCCCCGGAGGGAACCCCCTTGGAGGCCAGATCCATGCGGACACGGTGTACCTGATCTCTGGGGACAAGGATGGAGCCACCGCCCGCCGTTACCTCATAGGGAACCGCCTGCGCATCAAGAGCGGCGGCGATATCGCCGGCATCCTTGGGATCGAGGCCGCCGTAGAGCAGTTGCATGTCGGGACGCGACGCCCACACAAGCATGCCACCCATGGCCACAACGACCACGGCCGATGCGAGCAGAAGCGAGATTTTCTGGTTCAGGCCAAGTTGGCGCCAGACCGACCAGACGTTTTGAAATAGATTGGGCATGCTCGGTTTAGGGAAAGGGAAACGAAGTCAGTCAGACAGGCATTCGCATCAGTTCCTGGTAGGACTCCACCAGTTTGTTGCGAACCTCGACCAGGAGAGTGAAAGCCAGCCCGGACTCCTGCATCGCGATCATGGATTGGTGAACATTGTCCGATTCGCCCAACATCAGCCGCCGGGCTTCCGTCTCGGCCGCCTTGGATTTGCCGTCCACTTCCCGGACCAACTGGCCGAGCATATCGGTGAACGAGGCCGGGGAGGCCCGATCTGTCCGGCCGATGGGCCCGAGTCCTCCGGGTTTCTCCACATCACTGACCTTGGGAAGAGATCCTCCGGGCGGATTCACCCGTTCCTGTATCTGAGCCTGGAGGTCTTTGACCCCGTAGGCGGAATTGAGCGACTGGGCAATCGGGCTGATCATGAGCGGAATCCGGGAGAAGATTACTTACCGATCTGCAGGGCTTTCTGAGCCATCTGTCGCGCGGTGCGAATGACCGAGAGGTTGGCCTCATAGGCACGGGAGGCAGTCATCAGATCGACCATCTCCATCGCCAGGTTCACGTTGGGCATCCTGACCATGCCGTTACCGTCCGCATCGGGATGCCCGGGAATATAGATGAGCGGCCCGAGGGACTTGTCCTCGGAGATCCCACCCACTTTGACACCCTGGCCCATCGAATGGCCCGACCCTCCGGCCCGATCGAGGGCCGCCTCGAAGGACACCAGCTTTCTCTGGTAGGGAAGACCGTTCGGACCCCGCGTGGTATGGGCGTTCGCAATATTCTGGCTGACCACGTCGAGACGCACCTTTTCGGCGGTCAGGGCGGACGCGGTCGCGTCGAGGGCTGGAATCAGGTTCATCATGGCAGAAATTCTATTCAGATCAGGTGACCCGACCGGTGATCGCAGTCTTGATGCGCTTGAGAGAGTCGCTTGTGTACTGGGCCAGGAAATCGTATTCCAAGGCGTTGCGGTTCATCTCGAGCAGCTCACGATCAAGCTCGATGTTATTTCCATCCGGTCGGCTCGACTTTGCGGTTGGATCCTGGAGAGACTTGATCTCGAGGTTCCGGGCTGCGCCCAGGTCTCCCTTCTGCATCAGGGTGTTGAGCTGCTGGGAGAAAGAGGAATCCAGATCGAGCCGCTTGAAGCCGGGGGTTTCGGCATTGGCCAGATTGGTCGCGATGAGCTCATGGCGCAACGCGGCTGCATCCAACATTTTCTTCGCGAGCACATAGGTCTCCCGCGCCATGACACTTTCGATCATGCCGCGCATCACAGCAGACTCTGTACCTTATTCAGGTGATATTTTGTAAGTGATTCTTTATTATATGTTAATAAATCTAATCTATTAATTCCGGGCAGTCAGATCTCAAATCGACGGCAATTTCTGCCTATCCTGAAGGCTTCATTTTTCCGTTGCGGCGACGGCGCAAAACGATGTGCTCAAGAACCGACTCCAATCGCGCGGGAGCCGACCATGAGAAAGCCAACACCCTCCGATTTACACGGTCAGCAGGCGGAATACCTGCAGGCTGCGAAACCCGTCTCAAAGACCGACAGCGCCCATGGCAAAATCGCTGACTGACGCCACCGGAGAGACGGACGGGTTCCCGCAGGATCGCTGGGAGACCCTCCTGAAGCTGATTCCCGGTGTGGTTTTCGAGCAACGCACCGACCTTTCCTTCGCCTCCGTCGGTCCCGGACGGGAACAGTTCTTCGGATCTCGATCGAGCGAGGTTGCCGAACGGTCCGATGTCTTTCTCTCCTGCGTCCACGAGGATGATCGAGTCGGTCTGCTGAGCTGGTTGCGGAAACTGACCCCGTCGATGGGCCTCGTCGAGACCACTTATCGCCTCGTCCATCCGGATACCGGGGTAATCCGTTACGTGGCCGACAGACGCATACGGACCGATGCCGAGGTCGAACTCTATCAGGGCGTCTGGCTCGACCAGACCAGCCGGATCCGGGCGGAAAAACGGCTGACTTACCGTGCATGGAAGGAAACCGTATCCACGGTGACGAGCGGTCTGCTCCACGATTTCAACAACATCATCGCCGGTATATTCTCACTCAGCGAGCTCTACCACTCGCAGATCACGTCCAACCACGAGATGCACGCCGGGATCGGTCAGATCAAGGCGAGTTCCATGCAGGCCCAGCAACTGGTACGCCGGATCATGGAGCTCAACCGGGAGGTTTCCGGGGAAAGAAACCTGTTCAACCTTGAATCATTGATCGCGGACCAGCTCGATTTCCTGAAGGCCATCCTGCCTCGGGGCACGGAGATCAAAGCCAACTTCACCGGCGAGGAGCTGCCGGTCCGGCTCGACGACGTCGGGTTCCGCCAGGTCCTGCTCAACCTGGCCACCAATGCCCGCGACGCCCTTGGGGACGGCGGACGGATTGAGATCGAAACCCGCCGGCACGATATGGGCGGCACCGGACCCGCCGGTATCCTTCCTTCCGATTTTCAGTATCCCGCCGGCAGCGTCGAGATCATCTTCCGGGACAATGGCTGCGGTATGCCGACCGGCGTAGCCGAGCGAATCTTCGATCCGTTTTTCTCGACCAAGGAACCCACCAGGGGATCGGGCCTCGGTCTCTACAATGCGCAACTGTATGCAACCACCAACAGGGGGCGAATAGGGGTGGTCACCACATCCGGGGTCGGTACCACATTTCACCTTGTGCTCCCGCTGGAGACTTTCTCCGAGACCATCCTTCCGGTCGTCGAGGAAGAATCGGGGGCCGGGCAGCGTCATCACCTGCTGCTCTATTCCTGGGAGGACGCAAGCCATTCCGATCTGGTGGCGGAAATGCGCGAAAAAACCTGGCAGGTATTGACTCTGTCCAACGCCGCCCGGGTCCGCGAATACCTGACCCAGTCCGACTTCCCGATCAGACTGATCGTCATCCTTCGGATCACCCTGGATGAGGACGCCGATCGACTTCTGGAGCAGGTTCGCGACGAGCATCCGGAGATCAGGATCGCCGTCATCACAATGGGCGACGATCCTGAGCAGACACCCAGATCGGTAAATGAACGGGCCGACATCGTCTTGCACCACAACATGAAACTCTCAACCATGATCAAAAAAATTTCCGACCTGATCCAATAATTCGTATGTCCCGGCTCGATACACCCAACCCAAAGATACTCCTCCTCGACGACGATGAAATCATCCTGTTGGCAATCAAGGAAACCCTGGGCAGGGAGGATTACGACATCTCCGTTTTTTCAAAAGCAGGGGAAGCCCTGGAGGCGTTGAAATCAGCCCGCTTCGCGGTAATCGTATCGGATCAACGGATGCCGGAAATGACCGGACTGGAGTTTCTCCACGAATCGAAGTCGCTGCAGCCGAATGCGTCCAGAATCCTGATTACCGGCGTCCTGACCCTCAACACCGTCATCGACGCGGTCAACAAGGGTGAAATTTTTCGTTTTCTGGCCAAGCCCTGGATCCGCGAGGAGTTGATCGCAACCATCCGCAACGCGGTCCAGCGCAACCAGCTGCTCGAAGCAAACGAGAGCCTGCGCGAGGACACGCAGCAACTGAACGAGAAACTCGTCGTCGCCAATTCAGCCCTCCAGGAGAAGGTCGAGGAGCTCACTCGGGGGAAGGAAGCACTTGACCGGGCCAACAGCGCCTTGCGAGAGAACTTCGAGCACTCGCTCGAGCTCTGCCACCGCCTGATCGAAACCTTCCATCCGGTCCTGGGCCGACAGACCAAGTCGGTGGTGACCGTCTGCCGTCAGATGGCGGAAGCGGCGAATCTTCCGGAAGAGACCCGCGACGTTCTGATCACAAGCGCCTGGCTGCATAATATCGGCATGATCGGGCTCCCCCGAAACATATGCAGCAAGTCTCTCAAAAGTCCCGACGGTCTGACCGAAACCGAGAGGCAACTACTCCGGCACCACCCGATCTACGGGCAGACTCTGGCGTCGTTTGTGAACGACCTTCGGGCGGTCGGAGAAACCATTCGAGCCCACCATGAACGGTTCGACGGGAACGGATATCCGGACGGTCTGACCCGGCAGGAGATCCCGGAAGCGGCCCGTTACCTGGCCGTTGCCGTCCTCTTCGTCGAATCCAATCTGTCACGCGAAGAGGCGGTCGAGGAAGTCCTGAGGGAATCGGGGAAAGCTCTCGAGCCGGAAGCGGTGCGATTGTTTCTGAAAGTCTCCAATCTGACCTCGCTCCCCCGCAAGGTGAAGGAAGTCACGCTCGACGAGCTCCAACCGGGCGAAACTCTCGCCCGGGGCATCTACACGCCAACCGGGCTCCTTTTGATCTCTGAGGATAAGGAATTGACCCCATTGACTGTGAGCAAGATTCGTGAGCATAATCATGTGACCCCCATCACCCAGCGCCTTCTCGTTTATCAAGCCGAGTGATGGGACGCAAAGAGCATGTAAATTCCCTGTCCAGCCCGGTTTTTTGGCTGAAACACGCAAGAAGCGTCTCCTCACTCCGATATTGAGAGATCTACAGAGAGCTGTCATTTAGAACCAGGTAACCTTCACCCCCTAAGCACCAAACTCCCATGAAGATACTCGTTGTCGATGACGATCCCGCAATCCGATCGCTCCTGCTCACCATTTTCAGCGACAATCACGAGGTTTCGCTTCTCTGTGACGGCCACAACGCCGTTTCAGTCCTCTCCGACCCGAACCATGATTTCGACTTCGTCATCATCGATTACAAGATGCCCCGGTTGAGTGGAGAGAAGGTGATGGAACTCCTGTCCGACTGGCAGAACATCAAGACGAAGTTCATTTTGATTTCCGGTTATACCTTTGAGAAGAACCGGTTTCGCTACCCCAACCTGGTAGCCTGCCTCTCCAAGCCCTTCAGCATGAAAGAGCTGGTGGCGTTGGTCGAGGCGCCCGAAACCAGGAATGCCTCCGCCGAGAGCTGATCCTGTCGAAAAGACCCGCCCCGGATCGGAGAGAATCCGTGGCACCTTGTCGTTGGATCACGCGCGTCATCCACACCCACCCATGGAAACAGGCAACGCCACGAGCCCACTCACCGAATCCCTCAGCCAATGGACCCAACCCGCCTGTCTGGTCAACGGCGAAGGGCGCGTTCTTCTTGCTTCAAGAGGGCTCGGTGAATTGGCGGGACAGTCGGTCGAGGATCTGGGTGGCTTGGATCCGGAACTCCTTCTCCAGTCAATTGACGGGGGCGATCCCGCTACCTGGCAGACCGAGCTGGTCGACTCCGGAGGCGCGCGGGTGGACCTTCTGGTTGTTGAGCCCAGACGCGACCAGTTGGCCGCATCCGGTCGCACGGTTCGGTCCCCCGGCAACGACCTGGACCGATTGAATGCAATCGGCGAGGTCGTCCCTACACTTTTCCACGATCTCAACAATATGCTCGGTTCCATATCCGGCATCTCTGAGCTCGCCGCCATGAAACTCCCGGACGGCGATCCCATGCAGGAACGCCTGAACCGGGTGGTCGACACTGTGATCCGGGCCAGTTCCCTTTCCCGGCAGATCAGTCTCCTGGTTCGAACCCCGCCGGAAAAGACCCCGTTGGTCGACCTTGTCGGCCTGGTTGATGAGGCCATGGTTCTGGCCCGAAGCTACCTTAACCGCGGTATCACCCTTGAGACGAGCTGGCCGGAAACCCGGCTGGCAACCGACCTGCATCCGAGCAGCCTCCGTCACCTGGTGGTCGAGATCATCCTGACCGCCGGCATCGTCCTGGGCGAAACCGGAGGGTCGGTTCAGTGGACCATGGCCCAAGGGGAACGGGAAACAACGGGACGCCCAACCGTTCTCCTGACCGTGACTGTCGGCCGCGATCCAGAACCGGTCGAAGAAAAGAAAACGGCTGAAGGCGGCCGCGATCTATCCTCCTTTTTTCCACTCGAACTGTTCCGACGGTTTGCAACCATCTCGAGCCTGGCCAACAGCTTTGGTGGCGGCGTCAGTCCGGTCACTCTTCGCGAGCCGCCGGGTTTCACCATTACCATCACCCTGCCTGTCTCTGAAAATACCGCCTCCAGTGCACCGGCACACGTAAAATGATGGGGTCCTGGGGGCCGTTCCTCCGATCGAGAGATCTACCGATTTCCTCTTGTAGGAGAGGCTTTACGCCTCGATCAAACTGGCCATCGAGGGATACACCCTCTCCACCCTTGCCCATCATTTCATGTTTTTTCGCCCACCGAGTCCGTCGAACCACCATAGGCCTGGGCGATCCGTCCGGGCAGCACCGGAGCATAACGCTGCCGCACCTGGGGAGACAGTTGTTTTTTCAGTAGCATTCGCTCGTTTTCCCGATCGAGCATCAGGATTTGAAGCAATCGATTACGGGCGTCCTTGACTCTTGATCTGTCTTCGGGGCCCAGATGCGCTTCGACCCCGCCCAGACCCTTTAACTGGCCGAGCGAATCATCGAGTCGGGACAGGTAGCCCTGTTTTCTCTCCAGGAATGCTTCATCTGGAGGAAGGCCCGATGCCCTCAGGAGTGCACTCTCTTCCAAAAAGAGATCATGAAGCTCGGAAAGGAGCTCCAAATGGCTTTTCAGCACCTTTGGGGACGGAACGGGTTCACTCATGAATCGGCATCGATACTGCCGGTCATCATTCGAAACCGCTCCCCGTAGTCGAGCATCCATTTGACATGGTCAAGGCGCCAGTGGGCGAGATCCCGAAGCGAAATGTCGACATTGATCAGGTCCGCTTCCTCCACCGGTATACCCTCGATCATGGCCTGATAGGCCTCGAGCGCCCGCTCGGGCAATTCAAGGTGCTCAAAGCAAAGCCCTATCTGGTAGACAGCCGGCCACCTCCACTCCGGATCATCGCTGATACGGGCCAGAGATTGATAAATAGAAAGCGCACTCAGATACTCTCCCTGCTGATAGAATTCGTTGGCCAGTTCGTTTCCCGTTCGCCGCTTCCAGTAGGTAGACTGGGCGAAGTTGGCCGGGTCGTTCGACAACTGCGACCGGAGAAGATCGACCACGACTTCAAATGCTTCACGTCCGCGCCCGAGTCTCTTCAAACTGGAAGCCAAAAAATAGGAGGTCTCCAAACGGTAGGGCCCGATCGATTCGTCTTCACGAAGCTGAGAAAACGCATCCACTGCCGACTCGAAGTCTCTTGTTTCAAACGCCACACAGGCGAGTCGGAACCGCACTGTCATCCGATCCTCGCTCGAAAGATCGAGCAGCTCGATCTTTCGGTAGACCTCGGCGGCTTCATCCAGGCGGTCCTGCTCGGTGAGCATCTCGGCCAACTCAAATCTGGCTCTGGTCGCAATCTCACGAACCATCTCGAGCTCATCCGCGCCTACATTCAGCGTGGTGTTGAGGACCCGAAAATACCGGGCCGAGGCCACTTCGTACGCACCCTGTGCCCGATAGAGCTTGCCGAGGCGAAGCAGAACCAGGCTGGTCGCGGGATCATGAGGATAGGCCTGTATGAATTTTTCAAGTATGATAATGGTCCTCGACGAATCTGTCTGCTCAAAGAGATCCGCCATCTGGAGGAGGACCTCGCGTTTCTTTTCGAGCGGAACCGGAAGGCTTAGCAGTTCGGCAAAGATCAATTCCGCCCGATCGTGCTCGCCACTGAACCAGCGTCGTTCGGCCGCCGCAATCATGGCCGGGATCTGGTTCTCGAGACTGGCGTCGCCAAACGCCCCTTGGGCATCCCGCTCGGCCGGAGCCAGGTGTGAATCCAAATCCGATGCAGCTCCCGAAACGGGTCCCAGCAGGAACAGCATCAGGAAAGTCCGGACCGCAGTCCGGAAGGACAAATCAATTGTGCGGGATGGCAGGTCTGGTGGAGAGAGGGTCGTCAATAGCATCACTGACTGGTGTAGGTGGCAGAGCTCGACGTCCGCACATCCCTGCGGGCGGGGTCGAACCTCAATCTGGCTGCAGGATAAGCGATACCGCCATGCAACCCGTCCAGTTCTTCATCCTTGAAAAACAAAACCACGTCCTCCGGTGCAACCCGGGCACGTGAATAGGGTGAAACCGAAACTTCGGGCAGGATATCGCCGCCCACTGAAATATTGATCCCCTCGCGCTTCTCCGCGTCTGACTGAGCCACGCCGTAACCGCTGCGCTCAGCGGCCGCCTCCGCATAGGCCTGCGGATCTCGGGCCAGTTCCTCGTTGGGCGGATACGTTGGTCTGGGAGCCCTCACTATCTTTACCGGCTCAACCAGACGGATGACCCCGGGCCCGGTCACTCTGAGGTATTCAGTTGGTTTCAACGAAACCCCGAATTTGGCCACGCTCCCGTCGGAAACGAAAATCGGGTGGGCGGACTGCGACCTCGGTGCCGCCGAGGCGTTCGATTCAAAGACACCATGAGCGCCCATGAGAACGACGGGAATTGCAAGTGCCGGCCATAAGGGTGTTCGCGGGGTCCGGGTCATCCTCCTGATGCAACGCCGCCACAAACTCTCCATCCTTGGAAAATGTTTCACAAACATAACATTCGACGCTCACGGGAACGGTTGAAACGGGCGGATGTCGAGACTGATGAAAAAGATGTAAAAGGTCCGATCCGAACCATCGGCACCGATCTTCGGGGAAAGAGAACCGGACTTGCGCAACGGCCTGTAAATCGTAGACTCGGGCAAGGTGCAAGGTTCGCCCAGGCGCCGTAAATTGTCTCCATTCGTCGTGTCATTCTCAGAAGAAAGCCGGAGTAAATCCGGTCCAGTCATTATGCATTCCGTTCTCAAGGCGGCGTTGGACCATCTCGAAGAAGGCGTCGTCGTGACCAACGCCGGCAATGGAACCACCGGTTCCACCATTTGCTACGCCAATCGCGCCTTCGTTCATTTGACCGGCTATACCCTTGAGGAGCTTCTCGGTCAATCGCCTCACCTCTTTCATGGTCCAAAAACGGATACCGCGATCGCCGAACGCCTGAATTCGCATTACGAGGCCGGAAACAAGGCACGTGGCGAGTCGATCAACTACTGCAAAGATGGAAGCGAATTCACGATGCAGTGGCAGGTTTTCCCGGTGGTTCAGGCGGACGGAAAGATTGCTCACACAATTGGTATTCACAAGGACGTCAGCCGAATTCGAAGGCTGGAGGAAGACCTTCTCCAGGCCCAGAAGATGGATGCTGTCGGGCGGCTGGCTCGAGGTATCGCCCACGACTTCAACAACCTCCTGGCTGTCATTCTGTCCTTCAGCGAACTGCTCCTTGAGAACCCCGACAGCCAGAAATCCCTCACGACCTTTGTCACCGAGATTCACAAGGCCGCCAAACGCGCGGCCGGGTTGACGTCGGAATTGATGGCCTTCAGCCGCCGCGAGAGCGCGGACCCCGAACTTCTCGAGCTCGGAGATGTCCTCTCCCAGATGACCCGGATCATCCGCCGCATCATCCCCGAGAATATCGAGGTGGAGGCGCATCTCCCGGAGGAGCCGATCTATGTCCGCATCAACCGGGCGGCCCTTGAACAGGCTCTTGTGCACCTGACCACCAATGCCCGGGACGCCCTTCCCGACGGCGGAAGGATTACCATCGATCTGACGAGCCTGAGCGGGGACGAAACCGCCAATGTGCTTCCGGAATACTCCACCCCGGGATCGTACGCGGTTATCTCCTATGCGGACAACGGTACCGGCATGACCGAGGAAACCGTGTCCAGAGTCTTCGAACCGTTCTTCACCACCAAGCCGGTCGGGAAGGGAACCGGACTCGGCCTCTCCACCACCTATGCCACGGTCAAGAACAGCAACGGGCATATCAAGGTCGAGAGCGAGGTGGACAAGGGCACCCGGGTGGTGATCTCCCTTCCCCGGGAGTCGATCGTGGAGGAGTCGAATGAGTCGGTCGAAACGCCGGTCCGCCCACTGATCGCCCACCAAGTGCAGATACTCGTGGTCGAGGACGACGAAAACATGAGAGACTGCATCACCGGCGTACTTTCGATCTACAACTTTGAGGTATTCAATGCCGGCTCGGCCGAGGAGGCATTGGAGAATTTCGAATCCCGGGCGGGAGATATCCATGTTCTCCTTACGGATCTGATCCTTCCAAAAATGAACGGATCCGACCTGGCCAAACATTTCCTGGAAAAGAACCCGGAGATCAAGGTCCTCTACATGACCGGCTACGACGATGAAACCCGTCGTGTGGATACCCTCCCGGGGAAAGCGGCCCTGTTGAGAAAACCATTCTCGCTCAACCAGGTGCTCACGACGGTCCAGACGGCCCTGGACGGCCATTGAGCCCCTAGTGTCCTGTCTCACAAATGAGCTTGTACAATATGAGGGGTCATGGGGTCGATAGCAAGGCGGGACAATTCCGGAATGCCCGTAGGCCTTTCGGATTTGTCCTAACGCCGCTAGCGGCCCCATGACGCCCCACCGCTTGGGCCAGGCTCTTTTCAACCTCAGCCGCGTTGCCTGCACCGGGCGGTGCCTCCGGGCACAGCACCGGCGCGGCCGCCTCGCTGAGGTTGAAAATGGCTCTGGTATTGGCAAGCTCATCTGTGAGACAGGACACTTGGGCGCCTGTTCGATTCGGCGACGAGGTCAGGGAACGGCATAAATCTCGACCAGCACCAGGCCGGTGTTTGCGTCCACGCTCCCCACCTCGGCGGTGTAGAGGCCGGGCTCAAGCCACAGAAGGAGCGCCGCATCTCGGCTGCCTTCCTTCAGGTGAAACGCCCCGATCCGGTCAAACAGATCCGAGGGTATTCCAGCACCGTCCGTTCCGGACCAATCATCGTTCGTCGCAAACCGATCACTCCCCCGGTTGAGACTGAGCACGGGATTTCTCAAAAATTCTCTCACCCCAAACGGTCCCAGACCCGGACCCACTCCGCGGATCAACACCCGGGCGGGAACCTCTCCGGATATCACAAAGCCCGCTATGATCACGCCCTCGCCACCGCTCACCCGCATCCGGGTCGAAAGATTGATCACGCAACTGTGGGTTGAAACAACGGCTGCTTCCGGCACCAGGTAGACTTCGGTCAGCCCGACTCCGGCTCCGGCGGTGGAACTCAAGTGGACGGTGTAGGCTCCGGACTCGAGATTCAGTACGAGGGCAGAATCACCCGATTCCGGTTCCAGGGGAAAGGCCCCGGCAAGGTTGGACCACTCCTGGATCCGGACGGCATCGGGCGAGGTACCCCAATCCCCGGCGACAGCCAGAACCTCCTCGGAGCGGAAAAGTTTCTGGTTCACCGACCGCAGGGCGCCGGCAACTCCGTACCGGAGGAGCCCGGGTCCGATTCCCCGAATCAGGACCGGCGACAGTCCCTCCCCCTCTACAACAAAACCCGTGACCATCACTGCCGCTCCATCACCGGTCACCCCGCGCAACGAGGTGTTCTGAAGGAAGTCGACCCGGTTGGTCCCGTCCCGAAGCCCGCCCAGGGTGAGGGTCGGCCCACCCGACACCGTCCATCTTCCCGAAAGGATCCCGGCTTCGGAATCGAGCGAAAATTCAAGGTGTCCGTGGTCGAACGCCAGGTGATCCCGGCCCGCGGCATCCATCCTGCCGGAAGCCGATCCGATCCACCCGCCGATTTCCACGCTCAGCACATACCGCCCGCTGTCATCGGCAATAAGCAGTAACTCGCCCGCGACGGTTCCGGCAATGCCCGCCCGGTAGAAACCGACGAACGACAAGGCCGGGTGGTCGTAGGTCCTGGCACCCTGCAGGAGGAATCCATCCGTGGTGGCGCCTTCGACCAGATCGTTCTGCAGGACGCCCGAGCCCTCCGGCTCCGGAACGATCGTTCTTGTATCAGGTTTATACCTACCCGTGAATCCGAAGCTTCCGTTGTCGCCAATCTTCACTTCGCGGTCAAGAATCGGGTCGCCGTGCCCGTCCGCCCCGAAGATAACAGCGGAGCGGTCGTCCCGGACATACAAAGCGAAATAGCCGGGTCCTCCCCCGCCCAGGACCTCTCCCATCCAAACGCCAGCCGAGTTGACCGGCACAACCGTTACCTGAAAGACGTCCGATCGGGTTGCTCCCCATTCATTGCCAACCTCAACGGAATAATGCCCGGAGTGGCTGAAATCGACCGATTCGATCTTGAAGACCGGACCGTCTGCTCCCGACAATTCGGCGTCATCCCGGAACCAGCGATAGCTCATCGGTCCCGGGCCATCCGCTCCGATGGAAACTGAAAACGGACGACCAAATTCGACCACACCCGATTCGGGAAGGTCGACCAGATGGGGACGCCCATCCCTGGTCACCACCTCGACCACACGGCTCTTGACCGATCCCAACCGGTTCCTCGCCTCGATCCAGTAGCGCCCTTCGTCTTCGCTCCGGGCAGCGTCAACCGAAAAAGACTCCGAGGTCGCCAATGCGATCGGCTCACCATCGTGATACCACTGCACGGTCGGCTTCGGATGGCCATCCACCGCTGCCGCCAATTCAAAGATATCACCCACGATCACATCACCGTCTTCAGGCTGAACGACAATTACGGGGGCTGACTCGGGACGGACAACCTTCAGGATTGCCACTTCGCTGTCCGCGTAGCCAAGGAGGTTCGTGACCCTGACGTGGTAGGCGCCCGAGTCTTCCATCCGAATCGGAGAGAATCTGATAGCCGAGCTATGCTCCCCGCTCAATTCGACTTCATCCCGAAACCACTGGTAGGTCGGCGGCGGCCAGGCGCGATCGCTCACCCTGAGCTCGAAGGCCTGCCCGGCGAAAACGGTTCCGCCCGACGGATGCGCCAGGATCTCCGGAACACGGTCACTCGGGGTTACAGATACCACGACCTCCCGGCTTGTAGCTTCCCCAAATCCGTTGGAAACTGAGACCGAATAGCGCCCGGCATCTGAAAGTTCTGCGCTTTCCTTCGTGAGGATTGGACCGCTCGCGTTCACGAGCCACTGGCTCCCCTTGAACCACCGGAAGACGAGGGGGGCGGTGCCTTCCGCCACGACCGAGAGCTCAAGCGGTTCCCCTTCAACTGTAGCCACACTCACCGGTTGCTCCATGATCGCGGGCGGCGTATCCACAGGTAGCACGTCAAGAAAAGCGGGACGGCCGGTGATCGCTCCGGCCGGGTTGAAGACGCTGACCGTATAAGTCCCTTCATCGTGCTCGGAGATCTCGAGTATTTCCAGACGACTCGAGTCCGCACCGTCGATCACGACGCCTTCAAAGCTCCAGGAATAGGCCAGAGGGGCGGTTCCGGCGGCAGAGACCTCAAGTCGTACGTTTGAACCGGCCAGGACCGACTGGTCGGCAACCTCCACCACAATGGTCGGAGGGGTCATGATCGACCGACTCGCCAACACCTGCCCGCCCGAGGTCACGGCATGGAACATCCGCCGGCCGAAGGTCACCGCATTGATCTGTTGCGCGGTGCCCACCTCCACCGTATTCCAACTGTCGCCCCGGTCGATGGAATAGATGATGGTGCCGTTGCCGCCCACCGCCACAAACAGTCCGTCGCCAAAGGTAACTCCCCGGAGTGAAGATGTGGTCCCCGAATCTCGCGGCAACCAGTTCTCCCCGTCATCGGACACCATTACGGCCCCGGCGGCGCCGACCAGAACAAACCGTTCCCGCCCAAAGGCCATCGAGCGCACCGACACCCCGAGATCGACCTCGTGAATCTTCCAGTCGGATCCATTGGTGGATGAGAGCACCCTGTCTTCGTTGCCCGTCAGAAACCGCCCGTCGCCAAAGCAGATGGCATAGAGGTTGGTGTTGATCCCGTCGATGGTGACGGCGGACCAGTCGTTGAGGGCCACACTCGCGGTTGCGATCCGCCCGCCTGTCCCAACCACCACGAACTGCCCATCGCCATAGGCGACTCCCCAAAACGACTCTCCTGGAAAGTATTGGGACCATGAATCCCGATCACCGCTGTATCCGATCCCCTCCTGGAGAATCTGACCGATCACGATGGAAGCGCCGCTGAGGGCAAGGCTGTAGGCGCCTTCCAGACTCTCACTGGTATGATCCTCCAGGATTGAAATATCGACGTCCCAGGCAACCTGCCTCTCAGGACCGACTGCGACGAACTCGTCGCGCTCAGCATCGAAGGCAACCGACCAGAGAAGGGTCGGACCAAACGGTTGGTAGACGACCCACTCCTTCTGCCCGAGGACTCGGCCGGGTGCCAGGCACAAACCCAGCGACGCCACCACAAGTACCCTGACCTCGCGCGAACCCAATCTGCACAGGAACTGACCCAGAATCTGTCGTAAAGCCTTCAACGGATCCAAGAAACAGAGCAGATTCGACGCCATCTTGCCTTGATGCTTCGTTAGTTATTAATGATAAAGCGGTTAGGTTTTTCAGACTGCCGATACAGGCTTGGAATCCGGGACGAGGGAAGATTCTGCCCGTTGCTGAGGCAGGTTCCTCCATGAGGGAATCACCCCAGGTGAGTGGCGATCCCGGGCTCGGGAAAGTACCTAAGCAATAATCTGACATGCGGATCAGGGCTCAACCCGTTGCAATCCGGCTTTCGAATCTGATATGATCCTCTGCGTTGATCGTGATCCATGGTGGTCAAACCACCCTCCGGATGGCGGGAGACAGTTCATTCCTGATACATGCGGTTCGTCGAACCCGCAACTGGTGGGCACCGGTTGCGGGTTCTGCGCGTACTGAGCAAATGACATTCGGATTTTCGTCGCAGTAGTCCGAGACCCGTCTTTCTCTTTGCCTTTTCCCTCCCCGGTCCGATCTTTCCGACGTGAGCCTGAATCGATATGAGCAGATGCTCCTGGATTATGTCCGGGACCATCAGGATGAGTCCGATTACTGGCAGGGAATCGTCCGGGATCTCGGGCGCACCCATCCCGACCGAGCCGGACGGAGCCAGGAACTGAACCGCCTGCTCTGGGCTTATTTCCGTGAACGGGCCGGTCACGTCCCACCGTTTTCAGATGTATTCAATCGGGAAGGACAGGCCGCGATCAGCATGCGTAACCTGGCTGAGTACCTGATCGAGAGGTGGACGCCCGCAGTCCGGGCCGGCCGTAGCACCTGAAAGCGTCAGGACAGACGGGCGACCTTGGGTTTTCCGATGACCGCATCGCCGATCAGCCGAACGTGGAGCGCTCCGGGCATGGAGTAGGGCATCATGCATAAGCCACCTCTTCAGGGCGCTTTGGGTGGAAGCTATCCCAAGACGGTCAGCGAAATGTTACGAACTCGGCAAATGGCCGGCGCGAAATCACGGGGACCCGGACGCCGGACGCAGGGTAGCCGACGATGAGCAGCAGGTAGGGTCGTTCACTCTGCGGTCGATCGAGAATCTCGTTCAGGAAACGCATCGGGCTGGGGGTATGCACCAGGCAGGCCAAACCGCAGAGGTGAAGACTGGATATGAGCAGGCCGCAGGCCAATCCGACCGATTCGTTCACGTAGTAATTTTTGGATTTCGACTCGTCACCTTCACCCCGGTAAGTCTGAGCAAACACCGCTATGATGGCCGGAGCCTTTTCCAGGTATGGTTTTTCGGCGTTTGTCCCAAAAGGCCGGATCGCCTGAAGCCACTCATCTGGCGCCCGCCCGCCGTAAAAGGCCAGTTCCTCCCGCTCCGCGGCCGCGCGAATCCGCTGCTTCGTTTCCCGGCTCTCCGCCACCACAAAATGCCAGGGTTGCCGATTGGCGCCACTGGGAGCCGTGCCGGCGACACGGAGGCTGTATTCAATCACCTCTCTTGGCACCGCCTCCTCCGAGAAATCACGAACGCTCCTTCGCAGGCTCATCTCGCGGTAAAACTCCCGTGCGCGATCCTGCATATCTTCGATCGGGATCCGCTCGTAACCATCCAAGGGCATGAATCCATCTGCTGCCATAGGTCAGATCCCTTACCCCGTCGGCCGTGGAAAGACAACCCAACACCTCGGCAACCGAGGTGTCGCTCGTCTATTGGTTGATCCTGCGACCAAGGTCGGCTCAGAGGTTGTCTGAGTCTCTGCCATCCGGTGATCCCAATCGAACACCCTGAGTGATCCACGCAATCAGGTGCTCTACTTCTCTCGTTGCCGGTCCGATTCCCTTCCAAGGGGCCTGAAGAAATGACCTCACAGAGGAGACCGTAACATTTCGAACGAATCAGGCACAAACGGTTCACATGGCGGGGAGATAACGGGCTGAAAACCTTAAGGGACGGACGCCTGCGACCGTTCCATGGATGTGCACGGTCGCACGGGTTGGAACCGGCTTCCCGCACAATCGAACTCCTATGCACTCTATCACCCTGTTGAAACTCCAGGACGGCGCTCTCTCCGGACGAGCCATTATGTCACAAGTGGGTCGCTTGTTTCAACGTGATCTGATGCCATCGGATGACCCTTCGGGTATTCTCAAACAGGAGCCGGCGGACATCATTGTGGCGGCGTTTTACTCGTCCACCCACGAACTCGACGCCTTCATCCAGAAGCTCAAGGAACCCAACTCCGACACCCCGATCTACCTGGTCGCGACCGACCTGAGTCCTGATACGGTCATCAAGGCCGTCCGGTCGGGGGCAAAGGATGTTTTTCTTCTGCCGCTCGCACCGGATGAACTGCTCAGACGATTGGCGCAGGACTCCGGCGCAGCCGATACGGATGAGCCCCTCTTCTCCCCGGATGAGTGGCGATCCTGCTGTTCGTTCCTCGAGCTGGACTCGGGATCGATGGGGGGAAATGATCCGGCATTCGATCCCGAATCTCTCGAGGCAGCCCTGATCAAGCTGGAATCCGATCGCCAGGAACTCGATCAGGAACGGCAGTCCCTGGCCGGGGAACGCGAACGCCTAAAGGCGGTGGCGACCCAAGCGGAAAATACGGGTGTGGTGCCGGGCGATCTGGAGCTTGAGCTCAAACACCAGGCTGCCGAACTCGAGGAGCAACGGTATGAGTTCGAAGAACAGAAGATCTTCCTCATGGACGCCCAAAGGGAGGTCGAGGCCGCCAGCACCGCCTGGACGGATGAGCGTCTCGCCCTCGAGGAGTCAAATCAGGAACTCCAGAAACGCATCGAAACACTTGAGCAGGACGCTTCGAACGGGAAGAACGGGACCGACAAGACCACCTGGCTTCGGAGTAAAATCGGATCCCTCCCCCTGGCCAAACGCAACAACGGGCACAGCCTCTCGCCTTCGGAGATCAACGATCTGATGGAGCGCGCCGCCACCGCCACTGAAGCGCGCCGCGGGCTCGAAGCTGAAATGGATGAAATCTCAAGGTCCGCCGAACAGGCACGAATCCGCCAGGTCGAACTCGAACAGGAAGTTGAGGACCTTCAATCGCGTTACGAAAACACGGGTGGCGGTGGAGTCATCTCCGGTGGTTCTCTGGTTGAGCGACTCGAGCGGCTTTCCGAATCGATCGCAGCCGCCGGAGTCGATCTGGATACGGCCAGAAGCAAGCGGGCGACAGCCACCCTGCAGATCGAAACCCTTTCGGCCGAACTGTCGGACCAGGAAGTCACAGAGGCTCTGACCCCCACCCACCTGAACCGGATTCGGGAGGTCAAAACCCAGAGAAAGGAACTCCAGGAGTCCGAACACATTTTCGCTGCGGAAGAGGCCCTGCTGCAAGACAACCTCGACCGCGACAAACAGGAGATCCTCATGATTGAGTCATGGGTGGATGAGTTGGAATCGGCGCGTGAGATGATCACTGCGCTCACTGCCTCCGAGGCAACGGCGATGACAGCCGATCCCATGCCCGCGGGTTTCCAGGAATCGCCCGAACCCGTGGTGAAAGAGAAACCGGTCGCCAATTCCGGTGCCAGGCATAAAAAAGCAAAGGCACGTCGTCACAAGAGCAAGAGCGGTCTCTCCAGGCGGTTCGCCCTTCGGAGATGACCTGATTCAGCGTCGTTCAGGCGCCGCGGGGTGACACTCCCTTTTCATCACTTATCAGACAGTCTCTCAGAGCAACCAGGGTGACCGGTATGTCCAGCAGAACGTCAAATCCGGACTCGAGGCAGTCAGCCCGGCCGCGCCCGTCAGTCGGGGCCAGCATCCCAAGAACTCGGAGTCGACGTCCATCCGACGTGCGGTGATCGGCCCGAATCGCACGGGCAAATTCCATTCCGGCCTCTCCTGCGGCGCCGAGTTCGATGGCCACGAGGTCATAACACCCATCCGCGAGCTTCTGCCGGCCTTCGGCGGAGTCCCGGGCGAAGTCCACTCTGCTGCCAAGCCGGTCCAAAAGCAGGGCGAGCACCTTCCGGTTGATTCGATGCGGCACCACCGCGAGCATCCGGACAGCGGGCGGTTTCCCGGGCTCACAGGTTCCATTTCCGTTTTCGCCGGCCAGATTCCCCGAAGCATCCTCTCCAGAACCGGGAGGTTCGAAGAGGCGATCAACCCGGTCCTTCAGGTCCTGCGCCTCGGATCTTATACCGGCGGCAAGTTCGCGTTCATCATCCGTTTTCGCGCGGGTGACCAGAGTAATGCCCTGCTTCAGCAGTCTCGCTACAGTCGGACGCAATTCGCGATCGACGAAGTCAATCAGGAGTCCTTCGTCATCCCCGGGGAGTTGGTCCGACAATGCGGAGTCGTTCTCCAAAGGCTCGGGCAGGAACTCGAGGATGGTCACGTAGTTATAGATCTCGCCCACATCGTTGATGATCGGGGAGATCGTGGTATCCTCCTGGTAGAGGGTTCCGTCCTTTCGGCGATTCACAATCCGGCCCCGCCATACGCGCCCCGTCGTGATGGTGCTCCACAAATGCCGGTAGAATTCCTCTCCGTGGTGGCCGGATTTGAAAAGTCGGGGATTTGCCCCTCTCACCTCATCAAGTGAATATCCCGTGACTTCGGAGAATCGTGGATTGACGTAGGTGATGGCACCTGTCCGGTCGGTGATCATGACACCGGTTGGGCTCTGTTCGACCGCCCGCGACAGTTCGCGCAGTTTCAGGTTGATCAGGTGCAGTTCCCTGTTTGCATCGCTGATTTTCCTGCCCTGGGTCTCGAGCGTCTCTTTCTGCCGGATGATTTCCGTGTTCTTCTCCTTCAGCGTGATCTCAGCCCTGCGTTTGAGGCGATAGCGGCTGTGAAGAACGACCAGGCAGATCAGAGTGGCGCCGAACGCCCCAATCAATGAGTTGCGCATCAGGTTACCCACCCGATTTCTTTCGTCCAGAAGAGTGATCTCCTTCTCGTTACGATCGATCGTGAGCTGGTGAAGATCCCGTTCGAGGTTCAGCAGTTCAATCTCGCTATCCTTCTGCTCGGACGCGTATCGCGTCTGAAGCTCCGCCATGCGCCGCGCCCCCTCTCGGCTGATGATCCGCCCGTCGATCCGTTTGGCCTCAGTCAAGGACATATAGGCCTCAGCGTACGACCCCTTTTCCGCCTGAACCTCGGCGAGGTTGGATACGAGATCCCTCAAAGTAATTCTGTCCTCTGCCAGACGCGCAAAATCGATGCCCTCCTCCAGCGCATCGGCGGCCTCGTCCAGTCGACCGAGGTGCCGGCAGGCAATGCCGACATGCAGCAGTGAGAATCCAAGCCCACCGGGTGTACCAAGGGCGCGATTGATCTCCAGAGCTGCTTCGCTCGATCGAAGGGCCTCCTCATGATCCCCCAGTTCATTATAGACCAGGCCGACATGGTTGAGGGAGATCGCGATCCCCTCGGGGTTCGCCTGTTGTTTCTCAAGTTCGAGCGACAGGAGGTGCAGTTCGAGCGATTCCTCGAGTCGCCCCTGCTCCCGGAAGGCTCGCCCCAGATTGTCGAGAACATCAGCCAGGCCGGTTCGATCGCCGAGCGCTTCATAGATGGAGCGAGCCCTTTCCAGGTAGGCCTGCGACCGGTCGAGATCCCCTGTCTCATAACTGACAACAGCGAGATTATTGAGGGTGGCGGCAATCGATTGCTCGTCCCCAATGCGTTCCTTAGCCCGCAGGCTCTCGAGGTAATAGGAGGTGGCCTCGGAATAGCGCCCGGTTCGAGCATGGATCAGCCCGATATTATTGAGCGTTTTGGCGATCTCGCCGGGATCGCCAACCTCCCGTCGCAGCCTGAGGGACGCGTCGGCCAGCTCAAGAGCTTCGTTGACCCGTCCCTCAACAAGAGCAACGCCCACCAGTTCATTCAGGGCCGATGCCAGAATTTGCGGTTGATCCAGCCCTTCGACCAGTTCCCTGGCGCGGTTCGCCTCCCGGCCCGCTCGGCTGCAATCGCCCATCTCTCGAACCAACCCGGCGATGAAAATCCTCAACACTGCCTCGGTCATGGGATCCGGAACGCCCGCCCGCCCCAAGCCGCCCTCGGCAAGTTCCAAGGCCATGACAGGGTTTTCCTCAGAGAGTCTCTCGATTTCCTGAATCAAGGTTTCGAATTGCTCGTCCGTCCGGCCCCACACGGCACCGATCCCGATCACCCAGATCGCCCCAAAGACCACCAGGTTTCGGATCGCGCATACACGCAGATTCAGACACCCTTTGTGGGTTTGGAGGATGCTGGCATCACGTTTCACCATGAAGATACCCCGAAACCGGGGAATCTCATCTTCAACGGAGCCGGCGGCGAGGCAATACCGGAGATAGGAGCCGGACCGGTACCCTCAGGGCGGCTTGCAATGGGGTCAGGCAAGAGCCCGTGCAAACTCGAGCGTCCGGGGTTGGACGAGTCGCACAAAGTCGTGGTAGGCCATCTGGATCAGCTGGGAATGGGATCCGGCATTGAACGCGATCACCTGGTCCTCCGCCAGTTCATCCGCCACGTAGACAGGCATCCCGTAGAGATATCCAAACGGTGGCATGGCGCCCACCTCACAATCGGGGAACTGGTTCATGAATTCCCTTTCGGTGGCCAACTCAACCGTCCGGGATTCGGTCAGTTCAGCCAGATGCTCCAGGTCGACCTTCAAGCTGGCCGGAAGCACGGCCATCGCCAACTTCCCATCCAGCTTGATCACAACCGTCTTCGCCAGCAGCTTTCCGGGGATATGCGCGGATGCGGCAATCTCCTGAGCGGTGTAAGCTGGTGAATGGGTTATGATCGCGTATTTGATGTTCTGCTGATCCAAGTATTCCTTGATGCGTCTGAGTTTCATTGTCGTCGTGGTCCAGGTTTCATTTCCGTCTGCATGCCACCCACACACGGCGGGTTGCATACCGCCTTCAGCAGGTTAACCGGCAACGCAAGAGAGTCGAACTCGGCAGAGCGATTCTTCGTCGCATGGACACCATTCCCACCGGTCCGGCAGACCCGGACGATACGAACGAATCCGGGCTCCATTTCGTATGCCTCTGCCGGAGCCCAAAACAGGCACATGATCTCGGGCTGACTCTTCTGGCGGCAGATCTGGCCTATTGGGTAATTCCGGATCCTGACGGTTTTGCCCTGATGGTTGAAAGACCCGATATCGATTCGATCCGGCACCTGCTCTCTGCTCCGGTCGGCATCCAGGATAACCTCCTGCAACCCGAACAAGCTCCCGGTTCTTCAACAGTCGGTCCGGTCGCCGCGTTCTGGTCGCTTGTGGCTGCGCTCTCTCTCCTGGCCTTCATCTCGATGCCCGAGATCGTCTCGCGGGGGGGGCTTCTGGCCGATGGCGTTCTCCAACGCGGGGAATGGTGGCGCCCTGCTACGGCTTTGACCCTCCACGCGGACATCGGTCACCTGGTGGCCAACCTTGTGGCCGGCATTCTGGTGACCCTGGCTCTGGCTCAGCGGATCGGAGGCGCTAATGCCATCCTCGCGACGCTCACCGCGGGCATCCTCGGCAACGTCCTTGCGGTCCTGATCCGCTATCAAAGCGCCACTCTGTCCATCGGGGCGTCAACCGCCGTCTTCGGCGCCCTCGGGGTAATCTGCGCCCTGCCCGGGGTGCTCCGGCACCTGGGTCGCAGCCGGATGAGTTGGGTCCCCCTGGCCACCGGTATCGTCGTTCTGGGCATCTACGGATCCGGGGACGCTCAAACCGATGTACTCGCCCACCTCACCGGATTCGCCACCGGTTGGCTGACCGGACGAACAATCACCCTGTTCAGGCGAAACTCCGGGACCGGACCGGGTATCAACGAAGCCACCCGAGCCATCCTGGCCTGCATGATTCCCCTGCTGGCCTGGCTCTGGGCCCTCTGGTCCTGACCGGAGAGTTCTCTGAAATACGGGCTTTATCCCGGGTCACAGATTTGCTAGCCTCGGCCCTTCATCTTGGTCGAGGGCCGGAGGACCCCTGCGAACAAGAACTGTCAGCGATGCACCTGTCCGATCCTTCTTCGGCATGTCGACCCACGAAAAAGCGGCGGAGAACCAGACCCACTGGAGTATCTTGGTGGCGGAAGACCATCTGATGGTCCGCGAGGGTCTGATTGCGCTATTGGAACAGGACGATCGGATCGAAGTCGCCGCCCGAGCCGCCTCGGCCGCGGAAGTGAAACAAGAATTGCGCACCCACCAGATCGACTTGGTTCTCCTGGATCTCATGCTTGGCGATTCAGACGGGGTCACCCTGATCAAGGACCTGCTCGGGGAATTCTCCAACCTCAGGATACTCGTCATTTCGGCCCACAACGACCCGCTCTTTGCCGAACGTTCACTCAAGGCGGGCGCTCTCGGCTTTCTGACCAAGGAGGAGCCTGCAGATTCCATCTTTACGGCGATCGAGTCCGTGATGAACGGGCGGTTCGCCATGACCGAGAGCCTGGCTTCATCGATCCTGAAACGGCGCCTGAAGAACCCCAGTCCCGGAAGTGAACTCAATGTCGCAAGTCTCTCCGACCGCGAACTCCATGTTTTCACCCTCCTGGGGAAAGGCCTGACCAGCCGGCAGATTTCGGTTCAGTTGAAAGTCAGCATCAAGACGATCGACGCCCACCGGGAGCACATCAAAAGCAAGCTGATGATCGAAAACTCGGCCCACCTCATCCGGCATGCCGTCCTCTGGGTTCAACGCCAGGAGGACGCACGGATCGGCCGTTAAGAACCGTCTCTCAGGACTCGAAAAACCGGCGGCCCTTCAAAAGTCCCAGACCCTCGACCGCGCGATTGCGAACCGGATCTCCCGTCTGGCTCGAAACATTCACCACCCGCGATCGTCTCCTCCTCGGAAAATGGCGGGAGAGTTCTGAGCGCTCCACGCCCGGCAGATCATCGATCTGCACAGGGAGATGATTCGAGCCAAAGGCTGTCTTTACTGGCGCCTCCTTCTTCATCGTCGTACTGGTTTGCGGTCAGTCGTCTGAGTTCACGTCGGAAAGAACAGTCACACTTCTGGCAGGGTTCGGTCCGGAATCAGGTACCTGTGACAGATTTTTGCCCTTTCACCTGTCTTTCTCTCATCGACAGATCCGACGGTTTTTTTAGCAGAAAGTTCCCACCTCAGGACACTTTGACTGATTGGAGACGGTCATACTCGAATCAATCGAAGTGCCCGTCACAACCTCCAAGGGTTCGGGATGGTCGGCTGAATGAGTAAGAGACTGTCTCAAAAGTCTCTTACAGCCTTGATCGATATCAAGGCATGTTGCCAGCCGACATGACAGGATGAACAACCCTCGCGGCTGGAAGGCACCGCCCTTTCACCGTGACCGCCCATGAAACGTCACAGAACCCATTCTTCCGCGTGGCGCGGTGAAAGCCGAATCGTCGGTCACCGATCTGTCGAAGGAGACCCGGGCCTGACGGAAATTCGGTTCGGGCGCCCCTTACGGTTCCAATCCCGCCACCGGCAATTCGGTCAGGGCTCCCCCAAGTTGAGCCTGCAACCCGTTTCCATCGATAATCTCGATAGTCCGTCCCTCCACCCTGATAAGTTCCTGATTTCGGAATTTCGCCAAGGTGCGCGAAAGGGTCTCGCTGGTGACTCCCAGTTGACTGGCAAGTATCCGCTTGCTCATCTGGAGTTCGATTGTTCCCTTCTGCCCGGAACAGGCCTCGGGACAGTTTCTCAGGAGCCAGTGGGCCAGCCGCGCCTCGACCTGCTTGAACTTCAGGTCTTCGATCAGCTGAACCAGATACTTCAGGTGGAAGCTCATCGAGGTCAGCATGCGGAGGGACAGGTTGGGATCGCGCCGGACCAGTCCGAGAAAACCCAGTTTTTGAATCAGGATCACCTGGGAACTTTCGAGCGCCACCGCGTCGGCCGGATAAGTGTCGATCGTGGTCAGCGTGACCTCGGCAAAACAGTCCGGCGAACGGAAAATGCAGATGACCTGTTCCTTGCCATCCGGCATGACCCGATGTACGTTGATCGAGCCCGACTGAACGACGTAGAAACCCTCCGCAAGGGTGTTCTCACGAAAGAGGTACTCACCCCGCTTGAGAGACCGGGTCGAACAGACATTCGCCACCGAGGTGAGATCGGCCTCGGAAAGGTCGGCAAAAAGGCGGCAGCGACGCAGGGCGGCTGTAATTCCAGTCAGTCGCCGCGCCTCGACCGGGGATCTGGAAGCAGGGGGCATTCCCACCATACTCAGCAAGGGTTGGATCAGGATCAAGGGTTAAGGCTGTTGTTCGAATCTGGATGGCCCTGCTTTGGGCAACAGTCCCATGAGGATGCCATCATGAGAAAATCCCGGACAAACCCCGTCGAACTCGACATCCGTCCCCTGATCGAGGTCGGCCATCCCCCTTTCCAGAAAATAATGGAAACCGTGGGCGCTTTGCCCCCAGGTGCGGGCTTCCGATTGATCGCTCCTTTCGAACCGACCCCTCTCTACCCACTCATGACGGACAAAGGGTTCGATCACAGCCCCACGCAGATGCCCGATGGTTTCTGGCAGATTGAATTCACCCGGAGTACCCCGTCCTGACCCCGGTCGGTCCGAAGGCGGAATTGCTCAATGTCGCCGGTGAGGAGTCTCCACCACTCCGGTTTCAGGTGATCCGGAGCACCGGCCACCTGGTGATGATATTTCCGCCCGAGCCTCGTCCCTTGACCCCAAGGGTGGCAAAATTGAATTCGAAATCCTTGATTCGGGCCCGGCACCGTCCTGACAGCTTCACCCGCACGATGGGCGGGTCTCCCTCATCGTTGATCGAGAAGTAGTGGACCTTCGAATCCTTGTGCCCGCGCCCCAGATGGTAGGACTTGTCGCGGGTGACCCCCGCGATCCGGAATCTCTTGGCCAGGGTTCGCCCTGACCCGCCATCGAGATAGGCCAGATGATAGACGGAGGTCTCATCCTTCCGGTAGAGGGCCAGGTGGATGATGTCCTTGCCCATGAAGACCTTGTCCCCAACTCGAGAAACCTTCATGGTCCCGTCCCGCATGAAGCAGATGACATCGTCGAGAGTGGAGCATTCGCAGACCAGTTCCTCCTTCTTCAGGCCGGTCCCGATAAAGCCCTCCTTCCGGTTGACGTAGAGCTTCTCGGTGACCAGGGCGATCTTCTTCGCGGCCACCGTCTTGATCAGGTCGATCACCGTCCGGCGTTCCCTTCCCCGCCCATACTTTTCCTTCAGACGGGTGAACCAGGCGATGGCGTGGTCAACCAGTTTTCGGAGGTGGCGTTTCACCGCGCGCATTTCCTTCTCCAGCCCCTTTACATGTTCCTCAGCCTGGAAGCGGTTGTAGGCCGAAATTCGTTTGATCCTGATCTCGGTAAGACGGACGATGTCGTCCTCCGTGACCGGTCGTCGGAGCCGGTCCAGAAAGGGCTCAAGACCGGTCCGGATCTCGGACAGGACGCTTTCCCATGTCTTTGATTTTTCGATACGTCGGTAGATGCGCTCCTCGATGAAGATCCGCTCCAGCGACTCGGCATGCCACTTGTCCTCGAGTTCACCGAGGCGAATCTGGAGCTCCTGCTTGAGCAATTCGATGGTCCGCGCCGTGCTTCGGCGAATGACTTCACTCACACTGGTAAAGAGCGGTTTGTCGTTCTCGATCAGACAGGCGTTTGGCGACAGGCTGACCTGGCAGTCGGTGAAAACAAAAAGCTGGTCGATGGCGTTCGAGGTGTCCGTCCCCTGGGGCAGATGCACCAGAATCTCCACCTTTTCGGCCGTATTGTCATCGATGTGCCGGACCTTGATCTTCCCCTTGGCCGAAGCGGCAATGATCGAATCGATCAGCGATGTCGTCGTCGTCCCGTGGGGCAGTTCAGTGATGGCGAGCAGGTACTTGGACCGCTGCTCGATGCGGGCCCGAACCAGCACCTTTGACCCACGCTGACCGTCATTATAGGCCGAGAAATCCGCCAGTCCGCCACCGGGAAAATCCGGCAGGACCGAGAACTCCTCACCTTTGAGGCAGGCGATGGACGCATCGGTCAACTCGTTGAAGTTATGCGGCAGGATACGGGTCGAGAGCCCGACTGCGATGCCTTCGGCCCCACCCACCAGAAGAAGCGGAAACTTGGCCGGCAAGGTGACCGGCTCCCTCTTTCGCCCGTCGTAAGACGCCTGCCAGACCGTCGTCTTCGGGTTGAAGAGCACCTCCCTGGCAAACGGGGTCAGTCGCGCTTCAATATAGCGGGAGGCGGCGGCACCGTCGCCGGTGAGCGGATTGCCGAAATTGCCCTGAGGCTCGACCAGCAGCCCGCGCTGTCCCATCGCGACCAGGGCGGCACAGATGGACGCATCCCCGTGGGGGTGCAAGGCCATGGTCTGCCCCACCGTATTGGCCACCTTGTGAAAGCGGCCGTCATCCATCTCGAAGAGGGTCTGGAGAATGCGCCGCTGGACCGGCTTCAGGCCGTCGTGAAGATGGGGTATCGCGCGGTCAAGGATCACATAGCTGGCATATTGCAGGAACCAATCCCGGTACTGACCGGCCAGCGGAGCGCGCTCGCCGGCCTTGCCGTCGCCATCCCCATCGTCGGCGCCCGTCGATCCGGGCTCATCCGGCAGGGGCAATTCCACAACCTCCACCACCTTTTTGGCCTTCGGTTCCGCCTTTCTCTTCTTCGGCCTGAGCTTTGGCTTAGGGCTCGGCTTGGGCTTGGGACTCGGCTTGGGCTTCGAACTCGGCTTGGGCTTCGAACTCGGCTTGGGCTTGGGACTCGGCTTGGGCTTGGGACTCGAACGTTCTTTCTTCGGACCGGGCTCCAGCTCTCCGCTGAAATCGAATTCGAGCGAATCCTGGATCAATCGCTTCCGCTTCATGTGCTCACCAGATCCTTCTCCACCACCAGGTTCTCAATGATGAATTCCCGGCGTTGAGCAGTGTTCTTGTCCATGTAGAAGGCCAGTAGTTCGTCCGTGTCGTGGACCTGAGCCAGGGTCACGGGATCGAGACGGATATTTTTCCCGATGAAGTCTTTGAATTCACCCGCCGAGATCTCGCCCAACCCCTTGAACCGGGTGACCTCAGGATTCTTTCCGAGTTCCTGCAGGGCGCGGTCCCTTTCCGTCTCACTGTAGCAATAGAAAGTCTTCTTCTTGTTTCTCACCCGAAAGAGCGGTGTCTGCAGAATGGACATGTGCCCGTTGCGAATGAGGTCGGGAAAGAACTGGATGAAAAATGAGAGGAGCAGCAACCGGATGTGCATGCCGTCGACATCCGCATCGGTGGCAATGATCACCTTGTTGTAACGCAGGCCGTCGAGACCATCCTCGATGTTGAGCGCGGCCTGCAGGAGGTTGAATTCCTCGTTCTCATAACAGACGCGCTTGCTCAGGCCGTAGGTGTTGAGCGGTTTGCCCTTGAGGGCGAAGACCGCCTGGGTCGCCACGTCACGACAGGCGGTGAGGGAGCCCGCTGCCGAGTCGCCCTCCACGATGAAGATGGAGGACGATTCCGCCTTCTTGTCCCGGGTATTGAGGTGAATCCGGCAGTCGCGGAGCTTGCGGTTGTGCAGGTTCGCCTTCCTGGCCCGGTCACGGGCAATGTCACGGATACCGGCCAACTCCTTGCGCTCCCGTTCCGACGCCTGGATCTTCTTCTGCATCGCCTCCGCCGTGTCCGAGTTCCGGTGGAGGAAATTATCCAGTTCCTTCCTCAGGAAACTGATCACGAAGTTGCGGACGCTCGGTCCCTTCGGCCCCATCTCCGCCGAGCCGAGTTTTACCTTGGTCTGCGATTCAAAGACCGGCTCCTGCACCCTGAGCGAAACGGCCGCCACGATCGAGGCGCGAATATCGGCCGCTTCGTAGTCCTTCTTGAAGAATTCGCGCACCGTCTTGACAATCCCCTCGCGGAACGCCGCCAGATGGGTGCCGCCCTGGGTGGTGTTCTGGCCGTTGACGAAGGAGGCGATATCCTCGCCGTAATGCGTCCCGTGGGAAAACGCCACCTCGATGTCCTCGCCTTTGAGGTGGATGCTCGGGTAGTTCAGATTGCCCGTCTGGTTGTGCCCAAGGTAGTCGAGCAGGCCATTCTCGGACCGAAAGTTCTTTCCGTTGAAAACGAGGGTCAGCCCGGTGTTCAGAAAGGCGTAATTCCAGAGCATTTCCTCGATGAACTCCCGTCGATACTCGAACGCCCCGAAAAGCGCTTCGTCCGGGGAGAACGAGATCCGCGTGCCGTTTCGCTCCCTGGTCGAGCTCTGCCGGCGCTCCTTGACCAGTTGGCCCTGAGAAAAATCGGCGAGCTTGGTTCTGCCCTCCCGGAACGCCTCCGCCCTGAAGGATACCGACAGCGCGTTGACCGCCTTGGTCCCCACCCCGTTCAGACCGACCGATTTCTGAAAAGCCTCCGAGTCGTACTTCGCCCCGGTGTTCATTCTTGAGACCGCGTCGACCATCTTGCCCAGTGGAATACCGCGCCCGTAGTCGCGGACGGTCATCGATTCCTTCGTAAGTGAAATCTCAATACGCTTGCCAAACCCCATCGCGAACTCGTCGATCGAGTTGTCGATCACTTCCTTGAGCAAAACGTAGATCCCGTCGTCCGGGCTGGACCCGTCACCCAATTTCCCCACGTACATACCCGGTCGCAGCCGGATATGCTCATGAGACTCCAGCGTGCGGATGCTTTTTTCGGTGTAGGCGGTCGCCATAAGGGCACTTTGATTAATTCGAGTAGGTCAACGCGGCAAGATCGAAGGTGCGTCAAGCGTTCTCAACCCATTTGGATCAGTTCAACGCCCTGGGGAAAACACCCTACGTCTGGAGAGTCCTTTCTGACAAAGGATGCGCATACCGGCTGACCGAGTCATCAGGCAGCTGTTTAGATCCCCTAATGGGGAGTATTTCGTGTACTTCGGCAAAAGCGGCCCCATTCCGCACCGATATGCACTCGGGAAAGGGAATCTTGCACCATGGTAAAAACACAAAAGCCTGAACAGGACACTGAGAAAAGCGCATGTGGGTCGAGCGGTCAATGCACCGGCGAATGCCGCTGTGCTCGAATCGAGACCCCATCAAACCCTATTTCGATTCCAGAGACCGATCGCCGAACCTTTCTGAGCACAGCGGTCAAAACGGGCCTGGCCCTGAGCCTGCCGGTCTCCGGCCTCCTTACCCGCCGAGCCGCGGCGGCCGATATTCCACCTCTGCCATCGGGACTCACTCCGATGCGCTCACCCGGCCACAATCAGAAATTTGCCCAATCCCGCAGTGCCCGGCCCGTGGCCTTCAGTCACTCCATGGCCGCTGCCGAGCCCGACGGCGAGTCGTCTGTCTCACCCCCGTCACTCGCGGTCATCGCCTTGAACCGAATGGGGTTTGGCCCGCGACAGGGTGACATCGAGGCGTTCAGCGCCCTGGGTTCGACCGACGATGAACGCCTGAACGCCTATGTCGACCAGCAGTTGAATCCCGAGTCGATCGACGACAGCGCCCTGGAGGCCCGGCTCGATGCAGGGGGATACACCACCCTGAAAAAGACCCATGCCCAGCTCTGGGCGGACCATCATGGGGAATCCTATTCGATCCGGCAGCAGCCTTTCTGGGAAACCGAGCGCGCGGCATTCACCCGGGCGATCTTTTCCGACCGCCAGCTGGTCGAGGTCATGGCCGATTTCTGGCACAACCATTTCAATATTTACGCGGACAATTCTCAGATCGCCCCGGGCTGGGTCAGCTACGATCGGGACGTTA
Organism: Verrucomicrobiota bacterium; assembly: GCA_003641745.1. Classification (GTDB taxonomy): domain Bacteria; phylum Verrucomicrobiota; class Verrucomicrobiia; order Opitutales; family Opitutaceae; genus B12-G4. Next base: position 54,922 of record QNAI01000007.1, read on the forward strand.
TTCGCGGGAATATGCTGGGGAACTTCCGGCAAATGCTGCAGGCGGTCGGCTCCCACCCGGCCATGCTCTACTACCTGGACAATTTCAAGAGCACCAATGCCGGACCGAACGAAAACTACGCCCGCGAACTGTTCGAACTCCATGGTCTGGGCGTGGATCACTACTATGGCGTCAATCGGCAGGCCGACGTGCCCAGGGACGGCAGCGGCCGCCCCCTCGGCTATGTGGACGACGACGTCTACGAAGCCACCCGGGCGTTCACCGGGTGGACGATCGACTTCGATACCGGGACCCTGCTCTACCGGGCCGACCGCCACGATCGCTTCCAGAAGACGGTTCTCGGTCACATGATGCCGGCCGATCAGGCCCCGCTCAAGGACGGCGAGGTCGTCTACGACCTCATCGCCGAACACCCGGGCACCGGCCGTTACCTCGCCCGCAAGCTGTGCCAACGCCTCATCGCCGACAATCCCCCTGAGGATGTGATCCAGGAAGCCGCCGCCGTCTTCACGGCCAACCGGGATTCGCCCGACCAGCTCAAACGGGTGGTCCGGACCATCCTTCTCTCTCAGGCCTTCCGAAACACATGGGGTCAGAAGGTCAAGCGACCCTTCGAAATCCTCTGTTCGGCCATGCGGGCCTGTGGCCTGAACCACACCATTCAGCTCGATGACCGCTTCAGCAACGACCTGACCTATTACGCCCGCATCACCGGGCATCCCATCTTCCGCTGGCAGACCCCGGATGGGTTTCCCGACACCCGGGAGGAGTGGCTGAGCTCTTCCACCCTGATCATGGCCTGGAGAGCACTGAATCGCTTCTCCGAATCCAAGCACGACAACGGTGACCATGTGCTCGATATTCTCGGTGAAACCCCGACCGACATCCGCAGCGCCAACGATCTGGCCGACTACTGGATTCAACGGGTTCTGGGCCGCGAGATGTCGCCCGCCGGACGGGCGGAAATTGTTTCCTTCATGGGAGCGGGAACCAATCCGGACCTCGACCTCAAGTTGGACGGCGAATCATCCGCATCCATCCGAATCCGCGCCATGGTCGCGGTCGTCACCATGTCACCTGAATTTCTGCGCCGTTAAGCCACCCGATCAGATTCGCCAACCCACATTCATCATGCACGTTTCAAGACGAGGATTCCTTCAGGGCTGTTGCACAGCCGTCGCAGCCATGTCGGGCGCCCGCCTCGGCTATGCCGCCATCGCCGCACCCGGAGAACCCGGTTACAATGAAGAGGTGCTGGTCGTCGTCTTCCTGCGCGGAGGAATGGACGGCCTGAGCCTGGTCGCCCCCATCGACGGCCCGGACCGCAGCCACTACGAATCCTACCGGCCGACGATCCAGCTTGCGACCACCGGCGAGAACAAGGCTCTGCCGCTGGACGAACAATGGGGTCTCAATTACCGCGCCGCCGCCCTCCACCCCATCTACCAGGACGGCAAACTCGCCTTCATCCAGGCCATCGGAATGGCCAACGGAACGCGCAGCCACTTCGACGCCCAGGAGTTCATGGAACTCGGGACCCCGGGTATGAAAACGGCCCGCGACGGCTGGCTGACCCGCCATCTCAAATCCGCGGACAATATCCCTCCGGAAATCCTCATGCCCTCGCTTTCGGTGAGCAGCCTTCAGCCCACATCACTGCGCGGCGATCGCGATACCCTCACCTTTGACGGACTGAACAGCTTCGGCATCAACTCGGGACACTGGTTTCATGTCGACAGCCAGAAAACGTCACTCCGGCGGCTCTTCGATCTCGAAAGCGACCGGATTCATGATGCCGGCACCCAGGCTCTGAACGCGGCAGACATCATCGGAACCTATCTGGATGGAGATTACACCCCCTCCAATGGTGCCACCTACCCGGGCAACAACTTCGGTCGACAGCTCCAGAATATCGCCCAGATGATCAAGATCCAGGTCGGTCTCCGCGTGGTCACCCTCGATCTCGGCGGCTGGGACACACACGAGGAGCAGGGCTCCTCCGGCGACGGCTATATCGGGGGCAATCTCGATACTCTCTGCAGCGGCCTGGCCGCGTTCTACCAGGATCTCAACGGCGAAGGGAGCGCCGATTTCATGGCCAAGACCACCGTCGTTGTGCAGAGCGAATTCGGCCGACGCATCCGCGAAAACGCGAGCCGGGGCACCGACCACGGCACCGGCAATCTGATGATGGTCATGGGCGGCAATGTCCTCGGGGGGATCCATGGTGAATGGCCCGGCCTCCATCCCGACCAGCTCTATGACAATGCGGACCTGGCGCCGACAAACGATTACCGCCGGATTCTGAGCGAGATCGTCATTCGACGCCTCGAAAATCCGAGACTCGGGCAGATCTTTCCCGGTTACAACGACTACACCCCGATGGGCGTCGTCACCGGAGAAGACCTGCCCCCCGATTTCAACGGGGCCGCCCCACCCGATGAGGGCTCACCCTTCAAGAATGTCACCAGCCTGGGGGACGGATGGAAGAGCTCCCCCTGGTTCGGAGCGTTCCGCGATGACCGGGCGCCCTGGATCTATCACCGCGAACATGGGTTCATCTATGTCAAGGGGATCGACGAATCCAACCTCTGGCTCTACCAGCCGTCCCTCGGCTGGGTGCATACCGGACAGGGAATCTATCCCCACCTTTATTCAAAAAACCGCGAATCCTGGATCTTCCACGAAGCCGACAGTCGCGATCCTCGCTATTTCTACGACTTCAACCTCCAGGAGTGGTTTTCCGTCACCTCCTGAACACCTATTCTGCCATGCACGCAAGACGCCTGCCGCACTTCTTCTTTTCGTTCATTCTGGCTTCGCTCTTTGCCGCGGGGACTCTCCTGGCCGGGCCCATTCCAGAATACACACCGATCGATCCGCCCGAGTACGTCCCGGACGGGGCACCCGATTTCATTCCGGATTTCCCGTTCGGCGATGTGGTCAATCCGTATATGGACGCAAACCCGGGCAGTCAGGTGGTCGGGGTCGGAGATCCGGTCACTCTTCGGGTCGATGTGGCCGAGCTTGGCCAGGTCGGCTACCAATGGCAGAAGGACGGTGTCCCCATCCCCGGAGCCACTGAATCGACCCTGACCCTGCCATCGGTCGACCGGACCGATTCGGGCACCTACTCGGTCCGTATTACGATAGGCGAATCCGCCCTGCTCACCTCGACCGCCTATTTCTCGGTCAGCGCTCCCTCGATCGGAGACGGAAACCTGCTCAACATCTCCACCCGAGGGCTGGTCGGTACCGGACAATCCGTTATGATCGGCGGATTCGTTATCGACGGGTCCGAACCCAGGACGGTGGCCATCACCGCCAAGGGACCCAGCCTAGCGGCATTCGGGATCAGTAATGCGATCGCCGATCCGCAGATCACGCTCTATCGGGGCCAGGAGGTGATCGGCTCAAACGACTCAATGTCCGACCTCGATCCGATCGAACGCGACGCCATTATCCTGGCCGGAATCGCTCCGACTGATCCGTTCGAACCCGCCATGGCCGTGTCGCTTGATCCCGGGCCCTACACCGTTCGCGTGACCAATAACGCCGGGGTCGAGGGTGTCGGCCTGATCGAGGTCTTCGACTGGGATCTCATGACCGGAAACGCAGTGGACGCCGATTCCCGGTTGCTGAACATATCGACCCGCGGAATCGTGGGATCCGGTCAGAGTGTCATGATCGGCGGCTTCGTCATCGACGGGACTGAACCCAAAGCAGTCGCCATCATCGCAAAAGGACCCAGCCTGGCGGCATTCGGGATCACGAACGCCATTTCAGACCCGGCCATCACTCTGCGCCGCGGCCAGGAGATCATTGCCCAGAACGACGATACCGCCGCCCTGCCGATGCAGAACCGCATCATCCTGGCCCAGGGAGGTCTCCTTCCATCCGATCTCTCCGAATCCGCACTTCTGGCGACGCTCGAACCGGGTGCCTATACCGTCGTCCTGCAGAACAACGGACCTACCGACGGGGTCGGTATCGTTGAGGTCTACGATTGGGATCGCATCGCTCCCTGAGTCGATCCAGCTCCAGCCGTCGCGGCGAAGCGATTGACCAGGAGTGTTACCGCCTGAGGGTTGAACCGGAGGGGTCAACCTGCGCCCACCATCCCTTGGGCACAGTCTTGTGCCCTTTTCGTACCTGTGCGAGGATTGCACCGATGGATGAACCCGATCACCCCTCTGCCCACGAGCCCGTCTCCACCGAGCTGGTCTATATGGGCCTGCCCTCGGAAAGGATCCTGCGGCCACGCTTTTACGTTGCCCTCATCCTGACCCTCCCGGTGTTTGTCCTGGCCATGGGGCCGATGATCCCGGGTCTGAATCTCGGCCGGTGGGTTGATCCGCGCCTTTCGGGTTGGGTCCAATTTGCCCTGACCACCCCGGTTTTCTTCTGGTGCGGGTGGTTCTTCATCCTGCGTTTCGTCCGCTCGCTCCGGGAGCGCGATCCAAATATGTTCACCCTGATCATCATTGGAATCGGAGCGGCCTATCTCTACAGCACGTTCGCCATCGCCTTTCCCGGCTGGCTTCCCGACGCCCTGCTCACCGGTGGGCACCCTCCCATTTATTTCGAGGCCACCGCCATGATCGTAACCATTGTCCTGATCGGACAGATCCTCGAGCAGCGCACCCACGCCCGGACCGAGGACGCCATTCGCGCCCTGATAAACCTGGCGCCCCGCATGGCCACGAGGGTTGGCCCGGAAGGTTCCGAGAAGGAAGTGCCGGTCGAGTCGGTCGTTCGGGGCGATCGACTCCGGGTCAGGCCCGGTGAAAAGGTGCCGGTTGACGGTCGTCTCGAGGAAGGGAACAGCACGGTCGACGAATCCATGATCACGGGCGAGCCGGTCCCGGTGGATAAGGAACCGGGCGACAGCATCACCGGGGGCACGCTCAATACGATGGGATCCTTCATCATGCGGGCCGAACGGGTGGGTGCCGATACCGTCCTGGCCCGGATCATCGATCTGGTCGAGGCGGCCCAGGAAACCGAGCCCCCCATTCAGCGCCTGGCCGACCGGGTCTCCGGATTCTTCGTCCCGATCGTCCTGACCGTCAGCCTCCTCACCTTCGTGACCTGGTACTGGATCGGCCCCGAACCCTCCTTCACCTACGCCTTGGTCAACGCGGTGGCGGTCCTGGTCATCGCCTGCCCCTGCGCCCTTGGTCTGGCCACCCCCGTCTCCATCGCGACCGGGATCGGCCGCGGCGCCCAGGCCGGAATTCTGGTCAGAGACGCGGAAGCACTCGAGCGACTCCAATCCGTGGATACGGTCCTGCTCGACAAAACGGGGACCCTGACCGAAGGAAGGCCCGGACTGGCCGCCCTGCTGCCGGCCGACGATGGCGACGAAAACACACTGCTGGCCGTGGCGGCCTCGGCCGAACTGGGCAGCGAACATCCCCTGGCACGGGCGATCGTGGCCGAGGCCCGGGCAAGGGGACTGGTGCCGACCCCACCGGACCGGTTTGAGTCCGTGACCGCAAACGGTGTCCACGCTCGGATCGGGTCCGACTCGATCCGGGTGGGAAAACCGGATTTCGTGACGGGGTCATCATCCGACGCCACCGACCTGTGGCATGACCGCACGGAACCGGCCCGGCTCGCCGGCCAGACGGTCATCCTGGTTTCGAGAAACGAGCGGGTCCTCGGAGCGATCGCTCTCGCCGACCGCATCCGCGAGACGACCCGGGGGGCGGTGAACGAGCTCCACCGCCTCGGGCTTCGGGTCATCATGGTAACCGGCGACAACCGGGAAACCGCGGATGCGGTGGCCGGGGAACTCGGCATCGACCTGGTTCACGCCGGGGTCCGGCCCGAGCAGAAGCAGGCAATCGTGATGGAACATGCCGAACGCGGTGAGAAGACCGCCTTTTGCGGGGACGGGATCAACGACGCCCCGGCCTTGGCGGCGGCCCATGTCGGCATCGCCATGGGCACGGGCACGGACGTGGCGATCGACAGCGCGGGCCTCATCCTGGTCAAGGGCGACCTGACCGCACTCGTCCGCGCCGTCCACCTGAGCCGGGCCGTGCTGCGCAATATCAAGCAGAACCTCTTTTTTGCCTTCTGTTACAACAGTCTCGGCATTCCCGTCGCCGCCGGCGTGCTCTACCCCCTTTTCGGCGTCCTGCTCAATCCCATGATAGCCGGCGTCGCCATGGCCATGAGTTCCATCTCGGTGGTATCAAACGCACTTCGGCTCAAACGACTGAAGCTCTGAGCAGAATCGGGGCCATTGGCATTGCGGTCGCGCTGGCATGTCCCGGCACAGCCATGCGTAGACGAAAGCACGACCCTTGCCATGAAAAGTGAGGGAAGCGCCGTCTCCACACGTTTAAGGAATGCGAGCTGGGTTTCTTCCAACCCGACTTGCTTGACTCCCCCATCTGATCAGGCGAAAGAAACAAACCCCTGCCGTTAATGAACGACGAACAGATCGACAGCTTACTCCGTGAACTGCAACGGGACGACAGGCCCGAGCCGCCGGATCTGCGGCCCGAAGCGCGCGCCGAGATTGCCCGTCTCCGAGACCGACCCGGTTTTTTGCAGCGGCTCCTCCCCGTCCTCAGTTGGAATGAACTGTTGATGCAACCCCGCCTGGCTGCGGGTGCTCTGGCGATTGCCATTACCATCGGGATGATACCCGGGGCGTGGACCCTGGCGAGGGCTCAATCCGAAAACAAAGCCGAATTTGCGCGCAGATCATTGCATCTCGACGTCTTCGACACGGTTGGGTTCTTCACACTCAAAGTCGATGGTTCCGACACCCCGGGCCGCTGAATCATGCGCACCGTCATACTTTTTTTCTTCGTCGTCATCGGCGTGGCCGCAATCTCCGCTTTGGCCACCCGGCACTTCACAGAACAATCGCCGCAGACACCGGACGCCATGCACGGGTGGTTGCATGAGGAACTCAACCTGACGGATGAACAAGAGGCATCGCTCAATAGAATAGAGGAGCAGTTCGCGGGGGAAGAAGCGGGGTTGCGCGCTGCATTCAACGCGGCGAATCGGCACCTGGCTACCGTGATCCGGGAGGAGGGCGCATTTACCCCGCGGGTCGTGGCCGCGGTTGAAAATGTTCATCGAGAGATGGGAGAGTTGCAGAAGCTCTCGATTTCCCATCTTTTCGAAATGACCAAGGTGCTTGCTCCGGAGCAGAACGAAAAGCTCATGCGATACGCGGAAAAGGCGCTTACCGAGACCCCCTGAGCGAACGAACCGTGGACGCTGACCTGCCGTTGCTCGAAGCGATTCGGAGGGGTGACGAGCGGGCGCTTGAGGCCCTGATGGAGCGGCACCAGGCGCCATTGTTCTATTTCGCCCTGCGCTACTCCGGGAACGAACTCGATGCCCGCGAAGTGGTACAGGAGACCTTCGTACGCGCCTATTTCAAAGCCGGTTCATTCCAGCCGCGCTCCAAGGTAAAAACCTGGCTCTTCACCATCGCGCTCAATCTCTGCCGCGACGCTGGACGCCGCCGTTCCCGGGCACCCAATTTCGCTTCTCTCGACCAACCCACGACTGAGGACAGACCCCCACTTGAGGCAGTCGATGACGGTATCACCGCGGATGAACGCGCCGCCCGGATGGAGGAGCTCGATCACCTGCGTCAGGCGATCGATAAACTACCGGATAAACTGAAGGCCCCGCTGGTCCTGTGCGTGTTGGAGCAGCGCTCACACAAGGAGGCGGCCGACCTGCTTTCCACCACGACGAAGACGGTCGAACTCCGGATTTACCGGGCCAAAAAGAAGCTTCGCAAGAGGATGGGAAACATCCATTCGGCGTCTGTATAAAAGAACACGTGCCGTGCTTTGAAACGCGTGTGCCGCAGAATGCCACAACTCCCAATCAGACTCCATACCATAAGTTTCAAGATGGGTGGCGGCCCACACGGGTCGATTATCTGGCGATCTTCGCCTTGAATTCTTCCAGGCTGCAGTAGAGCACGGGCACGACGAAGATGGTGATAATGGCGAGCAACATACCGCCGAAAGTCGGTATCGCCATCGGTATCATGACGTCGGCACCGCGCCCGGTGGAGGTCAGAACGGGCAAGAGCGCAAGAATGGTGGTTGCGCTTGTCATCATCGCGGGTCGAACCCGCCGGGACCCGGCCTCGACGGTCGCCGCGCGAATTTCCGCCACCGTCTTCGGCCTTCGTTCACGAAACGCCTGTTGCAGGTAGGTACACACGATGACGCCGTTGTCGGTCGCGATGCCGAAAAGGGCCAGAAACCCGACCCACACGGCAACACTCAGGTTGATCGTGCCCATCTGCATGAGCTCGCGCAGGTTGTGCCCGAACAGGTCGAAATTGAAGAACCACGGCTGCCCGTAGAGCCAGATCAGAGAAAATCCACCCGACCACGCAAAGAAAATCCCGGAGAAGACGAACACGGTCGTCGAAGTGCTCTTGAACTGGAAATAGAGGATGAGAAAGATGGCAAACAATGCGATCGGCAGGACGATGCGGAGTTTCTTCTCGGCGCGCACCTGATTCTCGTAACTTCCGGTGAATCTGTAGCTGACACCCGTGGGTATGGTGAGTTCGCCCGAGGCAATCTTATCTTTGAGGAAACGGTCGGCCTGCTCGACCACCTCCACCTCGGCATAACCCGGCTGCTTGTCGAATATGACGTATCCCACAAGGAAGGTGTCTTCGCTTTTGATGACTTGGGGTCCGCGGACGTATACAATGCGGGAGATCTGCTTGAGTGGGATCTGGGTGCCGTCGGGGGCGGCCACGAGAATATTTTTGATTTCATCTATACTGTCACGCAATTCCCGCAGGTAGCGGACGCGCACGGGATAGCGCTCCCGTCCCTCAATCGTCTGGGTGATCACCTTGCCGCCTATAGCCACCTCGATGACATCCTGTACCATCTGAATCTTGATGCCGTAGCGCGCGATGGCATCGCGATCGATGTCGATCTCAAGATACGGTTTCCCGACGATACGATCAGCGAAGACAGCCTCCGCCCTGACTGAGGGCACCTGTTTGAGAAGGTTCTCGATATCGAGCGCGACTTTCTCGATGGTGGGAAGATCGGGTCCATAGACCTTGAGTCCCATCGGGGCGCGCATTCCGGTCTGCAGCATGACAATACGCGTGCCGATCGGCTGCAGTTTTGGCGCAGAAGTCGCCCCCGGAAGGGCCGCCACCGCTACGATCTGATCCCATATATCGTCGGGGCTGCGTATTTCATCGCGCCACTGCCGGTAGGGCCGGCCCTTTTCGTCGGGAACCAACTCACCACTGTCATCGCGCACGAAAGCGTTCCCGGCCCGGTCGAAGGCGAAGGTGACAATCCGCCCGTTCCCGTTGGTGATGAATTCGGACTTATAGGAGATAACCGTCTCAATCATCGAGATCGGGGCGGGGTCGAGCGGGCTTTCAACCCGCCCCAATTTGCCCACAACGGATTCGACCTCGGGGATCGAGCTTATGGCCATGTCCTGCTTGCGCAGCACATCCATGACCTCGCCGATGGAGGCGTGCGGCATGGTGGTCGGCATGAACAGGAACGAACCCTCGTCGAGTGGGGGCATGAACTCCTTTCCGAGACCCGGCATGGCGTGGTCGGCCGCACTGTAGAGGTCCGTGCCCTTGATCGGGTTCGGCAGCCAGCCGAACACCTTGCCCCAACCCAACCAGGCGGTGAATCCGAACAGAACGATCAGGAGGCTGAAGCCGAGGAAGGCGAGTTTGGCCCGTAGCACCCATGGAAGGATACTGGGATAGAAGCGTATGAACGCCATCATGCCCAGAAGCAGGCTGCCCACGGTGAGAATGACAAAGAGCACATTCTGAAACCGCGCCTGCGGACCGAGCGGACCCCATTCGTTTGCGAGAAGCACGGCAACGACCAGAGCGAAAACAAAGTTGAATCCGTGGACGCCCCAATGCTTCCAGCGCGCGGGAATCCGTTCGCCAAACAGGTTGAACGCCGCAACACCGATGAATACGAGACCCAGAACCCATGGGAACCAGGAAAGAAAGAAGGGCGCTAGGATTCCGCCCAACCCCACCGCTCCCCAGAGCCCCGCTCTTGAGAAACCCGTTTGACGGCGTCCGGCGATGAACCAATGCGCAAGCGACGGGAGGATGGTGAGCGCCACGATGATCGCACCGATCAGCGCGAAGGTCTTGGTGTAAGCGAGCGGTCGAAACAGTTTCCCTTCGGCCGCTTCCATCGTAAACACCGGAAGAAAACCGACCACGGTGGTGGCCACCGCCGTCACCACCGCCCCACCCACTTCTGAACATGCCCGGTAAACCACCTCGAGCCGGTCTTCATCCGGGGGCGCCTTATCGAGGTGCTTCAGGATGTTCTCGATGAGCACGATGCCCATGTCGACGATCGTGCCGATCGCGATGGCAATCCCGGAAAGGGCCACGATGTTTGCGTCGACGTCAAACACCTTCATGCCGATGAAGGAAAAGAGAACCGCCAAAGGAAGAACGCTCGAGATCAGCAGCGCGCTGCGCAGGTGCATGACCATGAGCACAACGACAATGATGGTGACGAGGATTTCGTCGCTGATCGCATCCTCGAGGGTGCCGAGCGTTTCGTGAATCAAGCCGGTGCGATCATAAAAAGGAACAACCGCAACCTGGCTCACTGTGCCGTCAGAAAGCGTCTTACTGGGAAATCCGGCGGAAATTTCGCCGATCTTGGCCTTCACGCGCTTGAGCACGGCGAGTGGGTTTTCGCCATAGCGGGTCACCACAACGCCACCCACCGCCTCGGCGCCCGAATTGTCCAGAGCCCCCCGACGCAAAGCCGGGCCGAACTCGATCTGGGCCACCTGATCCAAGGTCACCGGCACATTGTCCCGCTGGGTGATTACCGTCCTGCGGACATCGTCAAGGCTCTTGATGAAACCGAGCCCCCGGATGATATACTCCACCTTATTCACCTCGATGGTGCGTGCGCCGACGTCGATATTGCTCGCCCGGACCGCGCTGAAAACCTCGTGCAGTGCGATGCCGTAGGTTCGAAGTGCATCGGGATCGACGTCGATCTGGTACTCTTTCACATAGCCACCGATCGATGCGACCTCAGCCACGCCGTCGACCCCCTGCAGGGCATAGCGAACATACCAATCCTGAACGCTCCGCAATTCATCCAGATCCCACCCGCCGGTGGGATTGCCCTCGGAATCACGACCCTCGAGGGTGTACCAGAAAACCTGACCAAGGGCCGTTGCGTCGGGCCCAAGCTGTGGCTGTACACCCGGGGGCAGCGTCCCGGACGGCAGGCTGTTGAGTTTCTCCAGGATTCGGCTCCGCGCCCAATAAAACTCCGCGCTTTCCTTGAAAATGATATAGATCGAGGAGAACCCGAACATGGAATAGCTGCGGACTGTCTTGACCTCGGGAACCCCAAGCAGTGCGGTGGTCAGCGGATAGGTAATCTGGTCCTCAATATCCTGGGGCGAACGCCCCATCCACTCGGTGAATACAATCTGCTGATTCTCGCCGATGTCCGGAATCGCGTCGACCGGGACCGGATCGCGCGGCAATGCCTCGATCTCCCAGTCGAACGGCGCCACCATGACACCCCACAGAATCAAACCGGCCGTGCCGAGGATAACAACGAGCTTGTTTTCAAGACCGGCGCGGATGAGTCGATCGACGAGAGATGGCTTCTGGTCTGAGGGCATATGCGACAGGGAAGTGACGTGTTGGGAAGAAGGGGAAACTACCTAGTGCCCTGTCTCACAAATGCGCTTGTACAATATGAGGTATCATGGGGTCGATAGCAAGGCGGGACAATTCCGGAATGCCCGTAGGCCTTTCGGATTTGTCCTAACGCCGCTAGCGGCCCCACGACGCCCCACCCCTTGGGCCAGGCTCTTTTCAACCTCAGCCGCGTTGCCCGCGCCGGGCAGTGCCACAGGGCACAGCACCGGCGCGGCCGCCTCGCTGGGGTTGAAAATGGCTCTGGTATTGGCAAGCTCATTTGTGAGACAGGACAC